>NZ_JBSEYU010000037.1:0-1134 GCF_053627955.1 Micrococcus sp. 093350064-1 | reverse complement strand
AGTTGAGTCCCTGATAGTGGTGTAACCCTCCCCGGTCGCCAACACCGTCCCCTTCACGGACGCGGTCACCGTGGGAGCCTTCGAGTGAACCTTCCACAGCACTCTCGAAAGGACATCACCACGATGACCGCTCCACACATTGTCGACCCTGAACGCCTTCTGCGCGAAGCTCTCGGGGAGGCCTCTCCCGATCTGTTGCGCCACCTGCTGCAGACCGTGATCAACGCCCTGCTCTCCGCCGACGCGGACGCGGTCTGCGGCGCCGAGTACGGCCAGGCCTCCCAGAGCCGTACCGCACAACGCAACGGCTACCGGCACCGACCCCTGGACACCCGCGCCGGCACGATCGATGTGGCCATCCCCAAACTCCGGGCCGGCACGTACTTCCCCGAATGGCTCCTCGAGCGCCGCAAACGTGCCGAGTCCGCGTTGATCACCGTGGTCGCTGACTGCTACCTGGCCGGCGTCTCGACCCGGCGCATGGACAAGCTCGTACGTCAGCTCGGCATCGACTCCCTCTCGAAATCCCAGGTCAGCCGGATGGCCCAAGAGCTCGACGAGCACATCGAGGCTTTCCGTCACAGGCCTCTGGGCGAGGCCGGCCCGTTCGTGTTCCTCGCCGCCGACGCCCTGACCATGAAGGTGCGTGAGGGCGGTCGGGTGATCAACGCGGTGGCCATGGTCGCCACCGGGGTCAACGCCGACGGGCGCCGTGAGGTCCTCGGGCTGAGGGTGGCCACCACAGAGTCCGGGGCGGCGTGGAACGAGTTCTTCGCGGATCTGGTGGCCCGTGGCCTGGCCGGGGTGAGACTGGTGACCTCGGACTCCCACCGCGGTCTCGTGGAAGCAGTGGCGGCGAACCTGCCCGGGGCCGTGTGGCAACGGTGCCGCACGCACTACGCGGCGAATCTGATGGCGGTGACCCCGAAGAGCATGTGGCCGGCGGTGAAGGCCATGCTCCACAGCGTGTATGACCAGCCCGACGGGCCGGCGGTGCATGCCCAGTTCGAGCGCCTGTTGGACTACGTGACCGATCGGCTGCCCGCGGTGGCTGGGCACCTCGATGCAGCACGAGAGGACATCCTCGCGTTCACCTCGTTCCCGAGGGACGTGTGGTCCCAGATCTGGTCGAAC
>NZ_JBSEYU010000036.1:0-1285 GCF_053627955.1 Micrococcus sp. 093350064-1 | reverse complement strand
TCGACCCTGCCGGCCTGCTGGGCGAAGCCCTGTCCGAGGCCTCCCCGGACATGATGCGCCACCTGCTGCAGACGATGATCAACACCCTGCTCTGCGCTGACGCCGATGCGGTGGTCGGCGCCGAATGGGGCAAACCCTCCCGTGACCGCACGGCCCAGCGCAATGGGTACCGGCACCGGGACCTGGACACCCGGGTCGGCACCGTGGACGTGGCCATCCCGAAGCTGCGCTCGGGCACCTACTTCCCGGAATGGCTGCTCGAGCGGCGCAAGCGGGCCGAATCGGCGCTGATCACCGTGGTCGCAGACTGCTACCTGGCCGGTGTCTCTACCCGGCGGATGGACAAGCTGGTCAAGACCTTGGGCATCAATGCCCTGTCGAAGTCCCAGGTGTCCCGGATGGCCGCGGACCTCGATGAGCAGGTGGAGGCCTTCCGCCACCGGCCGCTCGGGGAGGCGGGACCGTTCACGTTCGTTGCCGCGGACGCGTTGACGATGAAGGTGCGTGAGGGCGGGCGTGTGGTCAACGCGGTGGTGCTCATCGCCACCGGGGTCAACGGCGACGGCCACCGCGAAGTGTTGGGCCTGCGGGTGGCCACCAGCGAGACCGGGGCGGCGTGGAACGAGTTCTTCGCCGACTTGGTCGCCCGGGGCCTGGCCGGGGTCCGGCTGGTCACCTCTGATGCCCACCCCGGGCTCAAGGACGCCATCGCCGCGAACCTGCCCGGTGCGGTGTGGCAACGCTGCCGCACCCACTACGCGGCGAACCTGATGGGCATCACCCCGAAGAGCATGTGGCCGGCGGTGAAGGCCATGCTCCACTCGGTCTACGACCAGCCCGATGCCGCCAGCGTCAACGCCCAGTTCGACCGGCTGCTGGACTACGTGAGCGAGAAACTGCCGGTGGTGGCCGAGCACCTCGATGCTGCCCGGGCCGACATCCTGGCGTTCACCACATTCCCCAAGGACGTCTGGACCCAGATCTGGTCGAACAACCCGGCCGAGCGGCTCAACCGCGAGATCCGCCGCCGCACCGACGCGGTGGGCATCTTCCCCAACCGGGCGGCCATCGTACGACTGGTGGGCGCGGTGCTGGCCGAGCAGACAGACGAGTGGGCCGAGGGCCGTCGCTACCTCGGCCTGGAGGTCCTGGCCCGCTGCCGACTCACCACCGTCAGCAACACGGGAAGCGAGGTGAACCCCGACACCGCGCCCGCCCTCGAGTTCAGCGCCTGACAACCCCAACGAAGGAATCAGCCGCTACACCACTTCATGGGGCTTGACCG
>NZ_JBSEYU010000035.1:0-1335 GCF_053627955.1 Micrococcus sp. 093350064-1 | reverse complement strand
TCGCCCAGTCCTTGCTTGCCATCGCCCATACCTCCAGTGATTCCGAGAGGGTGTTGCGACGACCGATTGAATCCACCCTGGGAGCCGCGGTCCGAGTGCACGATGCACCCGGCCACCGCATCGGTGCCGCCGCGGCGTGCCACGGCCTGCTCGAGGGCGTTCACGGCCAACGAGGCCTGCATACGCCCGGCCATGGAGTACCCCACGATCCTGCCGGCGTAGAGATCCTTGATCGCGCAGAGGTAGAGCTTGCCCTCACTGGTGGGGTGCTCGGTGATGTCGGTCAGCCACAGCCGGTTCGGAGCTTCGGCAGAGAAGTCCCGGCGGACGTGGTCGTCGTGCACGGGTGGGCCTGGGCGGGTCCCGTACTTGCCACGCTTGGCCCCGAACCCGCAGTGCCACCCGTTCTGGCGGCAGAGCCGCCAGGCAGTACGGGCGGCCATTCGCTCCCCGGCCGCCTCGGCCTCGTCCCGCAGCAGCCGGTACCCGAACTCCGGATCGTTCAGGTGAGCGGCGTGCAGGGCGTTGGCCCGGTAGGCCTGCTCCACCTCAGAAACGGCGACGGGCTGGTCCCGCCAGCGGTAGTAGGGCTGGCGGGCGAGCTTGAGGACCCGCAAGGACACCGCGACCGGGATCTGGTCGGCGGCGAGCTCGGACACGAGCGGGTACATCATTTTTTCGGCAGGTTCGCCTGGGAGAGGTAGGCCGCGGCGCGGCGTAGGACTTCGTTCTCCTGCTCGAGGAGCCGGATCCTGCGGCGGGCTGCGCGGAGTTCTTCGGCCTCGGCCTTGGTGGTGCCTGGGATGTTGCCTGCTTCGATATCGGCCTGGCGAATCCAGTTCGTCAGGCAGGACTCGAAGATGCCGAAGTCCTTCGCGATGTCTTTCAGATGGGTGCCGGGCTCACGGTTCTGCGCGACCCGGACGACATCATCGCGGAACTCTTTGGGGTAGGGGGCGGGCATGGTGCACATCCTTCCCTTTGGTGTGGGAACACCACAGATCGTATGTCACCTGTACGTGCGTCAGTCCCTCCCTCGGCCGTCGGCCTGTGCACGATCGGCCCCTTGACCACAGGGGTCAGGAGCACCGGGGTCGGGACGCGGATATGGTCTGTCGTTCCCAGGGCCGGGGCTTCTGCTCCATCGCCGACCGGCGTCGAGGCGTGCCACCCACCTGTCGCACCGCCCCACCCCGCCAAGATCACCGTGTGGTCTCGTACGGCGCCGGCAGGTTGACTCCCTAGGTGTTGTGGGTCATGAGGTTCTTGCCACGAGGCGCCGGCTGAGATGAGACGAGTGGGCCTCTCCCGCAGGATGGAAGTTCCTCAACAACC
>NZ_JBSEYU010000034.1:0-1510 GCF_053627955.1 Micrococcus sp. 093350064-1 | reverse complement strand
GGTCGTTGCAACACCGTGCGTTGAGAGCGAGCGTAGCTGCTCGGCGAAGACCTCCGCGGGAGTCTTCCAGTCCAGGACCTTCCTGGGCCTGTTGTTCAGCGTGTACGCGACTGCTGCGAGGTCCTCGGCCGACCATCTCGACAGGTCCGTGCCCTTGGGGAAGTACTGCCGCAGCACCCCGTTCGTGTTCTCGTTCGTCGGCCGCTGCCACGGCGAGTGGGGGTCAGCGAAGAACACCTTCGTGCCCGTGGCCATCGTGAACTGGACATGCCCGGCCAGCTCCTTGCCCCGATCCCACGTCAAGCTCTGACGCAGCTGCTCCGGCACCGTCGCCATCGCCTTGATCAGGGCCGCGGTCATCGCCTCAGCCCCGTACCCACCCAGCGACGGCCCGTTCTTCACCGGCGGCCGCTCACCCCATCCCTCCAGGCGGGGCAAGTGGACCAGGATCGTGGCCCGGCTCTTGCGCTCGGCCAGAGTCCCGATCGCTGAACGCTCGGTCCCGATGATCAGGTCCCCTTCCCAGTGCCCGGGCACAGCACGATCAGCGGCCTCGGGTGGGCGCTTGCTGAACACCACGTCCTCGGTGACGTGGCCCTGGGGCTTGTTCCGGGTACGTGCCCGCGGCTCGCGCAGAGCCCGCCCGGTACGCAGGCACGCGACGAGTTCACGCTTGAGCGCCCCACGCCCCTGGATGAACAGGGACTGATAGATCGCTTCATGAGAGATCCGCATGGACACATCATCCGGGAACTCCAGGCGCAGCCGGTGGCTGATCTGCTCAGGGCTCCACGCCGTGGACCACCGCCGGTCCGCCCGGCGCGGTTTCATCTTCCGCCCCTTGAAACCGGGCCCGACCGGTCCCGGCACGGCCACGCCATCGGGGCCCAGGACCACCCCGTTCAGGCGTGCCTGGACGTAGTCGTGCAGTCGCTGGTTCGTGGCCAGCTTCGCCGGCTTGGGCCGCCTGGCAGCTTCCTGGGCCTTCCACTGCGCCACCGTGGCCCGGTACTCCTGCTTCCCGGAACGAGTGGCGCAGTTACGGCGCAGCTCACGGCTGATCGTGCCGGGATCACGTCCCAGCGTGCGTGCGATCTGACGGACCCCCTGGCCCTGGGCATGGAGGATCGCGAGCTCCTCACGCTCAGCGAAGGACAGATACCGGCCGGTGGGCTCGGCTAAGGACAGCGGGGTCATCCCGCCAGCGTGACGGAACCAGCGCGCCCCGACGGGCCAGGACACGCCCACAGTCAGGGATGCCTCGACCGTGGTGACACCGGTGGCGATCACACGCCAGAACTGGCGTTGGACCTCCCGTGAGGGCTGCGGCCTGCCAGGAGAGCGCATCGGGGCCCGCAAGGCCCGATCCGCTCTCCACTGCCGCCGTGTCCCCTCGGGCACGTCACTGATCTTCCTCGCCCAGTCCTTGCTTGCCATCGCCCATACCTCCAGTGATTCCGAGAGGGTGTTGCGACGACCGATTGAATCCACCCTGGGAGCCGCGGTCCGA
>NZ_JBSEYU010000033.1:0-1660 GCF_053627955.1 Micrococcus sp. 093350064-1 | reverse complement strand
TCGCCCAGTCCTTGCTTGCCATCGCCCATACCTCCAGTGATTCCGAGAGGGTGTTGCGACGACCGATTGAATCCACCCTGGGAGCCGCGGTCCGAATGCACCCGGCAACCCTGCACCGGCGGCCTCGACGCCCCTGGTCGGATCGCATAAGCGCTCTTCCCGACACCGACCGTCCGGTCCGACAGGATCCACGTTGAGGCGAGCCCTGCTGGTCCTCCCCGTCGGCGTGGTCCTCAGGGCCGTCGGCCGGGCTGAGGGGCGGCTGGTCACACCTGCGTCATCCCTGCCCGTAAAGGAGTCCGCGGGCCTCCGTGGCCGGCGATCTTCACGGAACCTTCAAGGTTGAGCCCTTCACCCGCGTCGGCGGGGCGGTCTACAGTCGATGAAAGGGCGGGCCGGCGAAGGCCGGTGCGTCGGATCAGATCGACGAAGGAGCACATCATGACCCATCACGTGAGCGCCATGCTGGAGACCTACCCGAAGGAGGTGGGGAACATCGATCGGCAGAAACTGGCCGAATGCATCCAGGCCTGCTTCGAGTGCGCCCAGACGTGCACCGCCTGCGCGGACGCCTGCCTGGCCGAGGACATGGTCGCCGACCTGAGGCAGTGCATCCGGTTGAACCTGGACTGCGCCGATGTGTGCGCCGCCACAGGCCGGATGCTGTCCCGGCAGACCGGCACCAACGTCGAGACCACCCGCGCCCTGCTCGAGGCCTGCCGGGCCGCCTGCAAGACGTGCGGGGACGAATGCGAGAGCCACGCCCAGATGCACGAGCACTGCAAGGTGTGTGCCGAGGCCTGCCGCCGGTGTGAACAGGCCTGCGCGGACCTGCTCGTCACCCTGGGTTGAGCCTGCTGATGACCGTTCCCCCTTGAGGGCGGCCAGTCGTCCATGACGTGCGCAGGGAACCCGGACCACCGTGCTCCCTCGCCGCGGAAGGCTCCCATGGACTCGGAGAAGTATCAGAGGGTCAGGAACGGTGCCGGATTCGTCGCGGCGCTGGACCAGAGCGGGGGCAGCACCCCGGCGGCCTTGCACCTCTACGGGATCGACAAGGATGCCTACTCCGGCCCAGAGGAGATGTTCGACCTGGTACACCAGGTGCGCACACGTATCATCACCAGCCCCAGCTTCGACGGTGAGCGCGTCATGGGGGCCATCCTGTTCGAGAACACAATGAACCGCCAGGTGGAGGGTTCCCCCACGGGCGACTACCTGTGGAACAGCAAAGGCATCGTGCCCTTCCTCAAAATCGACCAGGGCTTGGCCCCGGAACAGCAAGGCGCCCAGCTCATGAAACCCATCCCGCACCTGGATGACTTACTGTCTCGAGCCGTCGAAAAGCACATGTTCGGGACGAAGATGCGCTCGGTCATCAAGCTGCCCGGGGACGGGGTGGGCTCCGTCGTGGAGCAGCAGTTCGGGCTCGCCCGTCAGATCCTCGTTACCGGGCTGGTGCCCATCATCGAGCCCGAGGTGGATATCCGCAGCCCCCGCAAGGCCGAGGTGGAGGACCAGCTCAAGGCGGCAATCCTCGCCCAACTGGACAAGCTCGGAGACGACTAGGGCGTGTCTGAGAATAGATGCACGAGTCAGCTGAGACCCTGGGGACATGTCCCGGTTCCAGATGCTCTCTGACACCCAATGGGAGTTGATC
>NZ_JBSEYU010000032.1:0-1824 GCF_053627955.1 Micrococcus sp. 093350064-1 | reverse complement strand
AAGGTTCGCTCGAAGGCTCCCACGGTGACCGCGTCCGTGAAGGGGACGGTGTTGGCGACCGGGGAGGGTTACACCACTATCAGGGACTCAACTCGCGCGCCTCGTCTAGATCGGAGGCAGCGACGTCGGGTGGGTAGCTCATCAGATAGCACTGGGCCAGATCGTCGGCCATCCCAACGTCCAACCCTCGAAAGTCGAGTCCTCCAGGGAGCTGGTCAGCAGGGTAGAGCTGCGGCAAGTGAAGAGTCAGAAGGTCAGTGGGCACAGTTGTTCCTCTCGTGATGGTGGGGTGTTCAGCGCGATGCCGTCAGAGAGTGAACATGGCTAGGAAGATAGCAGTGCAGAGGCGCAGTGGAGATAGGGCGAGACGCTCGGAGTGTGAGGGGCTGGTCTCGTGCTCGTGGAAGCGCAGCCACAAACGACCGGTTGTGCCGCGTGCCTCTGAGAGTCACCCACCCGCCGCATCCGCAGGCGGAGGATGGCGAAAGCGCTCACCCCCCGAGTGGGGCTGGCGTCCATGGCGCGGCTGGTGACCGGCGCAGTTCTGGCGTGGGTCAGCTCTACGCGGGTCGGTCAGACCCGCGTAGCGTCGATGATGTCCGGCGTGGAGCCCCTCGGGCCTTCGCGCGTCTGACCCGATCGAGGGAGTCTCTCGTGTACATCCACAAGCAGAAGCTTCAGCACGTCTCCAGCCCCGAGAAGCCTGACGCGGTCTACGCCCGCAAGCTGCAGGAGGTGATCGGCGGGCAGTACGGCGAGATCACCGTGGCCATGCAGTACAGCTTCCAAGCATGGAACGCCCACATCCCGGGCAAATACCGGGACCTACTCTTCAGCACGGCGGCCGAGGAGTTCGGACACGTCGAGATGCTCGCCACCATGGTGGCCCAGCTGCTGGAGAAGGCCCCGGTGGGGATCACCACCGACGCCATCCAGGATGACCCGGCCGTGGCCGCCGTCATCGGGGGCACCGACCTGCAGCAGGCCATCGTGGCCGGTGCCGGTGCTCGCCCCGTGGACAGCATGGGGAATCCGTGGACCGGAGCGTATGTCACGGCCAGCGGCAACCTGCTGGCCGACATGACCGCCAACCTCAACGCCGAGATGCAGGGCCGCACCCAGGTGGCCCGGCTCTACCACATGACCGATGACCCGGGCATCCGGGAGCTGCTCTCCTTCCTTCTGGCCCGGGACACGATGCACCAGAACCAGTGGGCGGCGGCTGTGAAGGAGCTGCAGGAAGACGGCCTGGAGGAGATGCCGGTGCCGAGCAACTTCCCGCAGAAGAAGGAGGCCACGGAGCACTCGTACACGCACTATGAGTTCTCTGACGGTCAGGCCACTGCGGAGGGTTCGTGGGCTGCAGGCCCCACCCCGGACGGCAAGGGCGAGTTCTCCTACTCGTCCGAGCCGCCGGCGGGGGTCCCCATGCCCCCGCCCACCCACCCGGACTCCCGTTTCTACGGGACCACGGAGGTGCCCAACCGCGTCGAGAAGCTGGCGGGCACGGTGCAGGACAAGCTGCACCGCGAGTGACCCGACCTTCCCGATGAGGGAGTGCACGGGCCCGTCTGCTCCGGCAGGCGGGCCCGTGTCGTCTGTCCCTGTACGGGTCCGCATCTACCTGGCAAGCGCCGTGGCGAGAATGTGCCTCGCCATTCTTGAGGGGATGCGGGCGCTTCGGACAGGGCTGCGTGGTCGCACGGAGTGTTCTTGACCCACGTCCACGCGGGTATACCCCTTTACACGCCCTGCCCTGTGGCTTCGTTCGCTTGGTGGCGGGGTTTTTGCAGCGCTCCGTGGCGGTCTTGTTGCCGCGATCAC
>NZ_JBSEYU010000031.1:0-1965 GCF_053627955.1 Micrococcus sp. 093350064-1 | reverse complement strand
GAACAGGCCCATCGCCTGCAAGACCGAGGTGAGGCTCATGCGCCCTCCCCAGCTGCGTCGCATCCGGGAAGCGAGCAGGCGGGATCGATGCACGGGGCGTCTTCGTCCACTGCCAGGGTGGCATCGACCAGTGCCGTCAGCGCCTGCGCCAGGTGCGAATCGGCGATCTCATATCGTGTCCGACGACCCTCGGGCTCGGAGACGACGATCCCGCAATCGCGCAGGCATGCCAGGTGGTTGGACACGTTCGGGCGTGTCAGGTCCAGATCTCGGGCCAGTTCCGCCGGGTAAGCGGGATGGTCGAGCAGGGTCAAGATGATCCGGGATCGAGTGGGGTCGGCCAGTGCACGACCCAGGCGGTTCATCACGTCGAGACGCGAAGCAATAGTCATCATGGACTGAACTATACAGTGCGAACTGAACACTCGGTCACAGGCGTCAGCCCAGATCGCATGCCCGTAAGGGGATCCTTCACCGTACGTCGAGCGAGCTCAGTCCTCGAGTCATTTTCAGAAGTCGACTGCGCTCTCGGGCCCGTCCTCTCGGGGGTGGTGTCGTCGACTCCCGAGCCCTGGTCGTTCAGTAGTCCTGTGCACTAGCGTCGCATCTGCTCAGTAGTCCTGTTCTCTATGAGGAGGCGGGCGTGGACGGCGACCAGGATGAGATGGCTGGACCGGGCGTGCTTGCGGTGCCCGAGCGTGAGTGGGAGCAGGCCCGGTTGCGGGCCGGGGTGATCGGTCGCCTGGCCGAGCACGATCCAGTGGGACTGGCTGTCGTCGACGAAGCCGCGATGGAGCTGGGGATCTCCCGGCGCCGGGTGTACGTGCTGCTGGAGCGGTACCGGCGGGGCTCGGGCCTGGTCACTGATCTTGTCCCCCGGCGATCGGATGGTGGCAAGGGTGGGGGCCGGCTGACGGAGCCAGTGGAGCAGATCATCCGTGAGCTGGTGCGCCAGCGGTACTTGACCCGGCAGAAGCGCAGCATTGCCTCCCTGCATCGGGAGATCACGCGGGCCTGCGCCGTGTAGGGGCTGCCGGCTCCGGCACGGAACACGGTGGCCGCGCGGATCGCTCGGATGAATCCGGTCGAGGTGGGCCGGCGGCGCGAGGGGGCCGAGAGCGTCCGGCCGTTGCAATCGGCCGGGGACGAGGTTCCGGTAGTCGAGTCGATCCTGGACCAGGTGCAGATCGATCACACGGTCATGGATCTGATCGTGGTCGATGACCGTGACCGTCAGCCGATCGGACGGCCGTATCTGACGGTGGCCATCGACGTGCGCAGTCGGTGTCTGGTTGGAATGGTGGTGACCTTGGAGCCGCCCTCGGCGGTGTCGGTGGGGTTGTGCCTGGCCCATGCGGCCGGTGACAAGCGGCCCTGGCTGGAGCGGCTCGGAATCGACGCGGCCTGGCCGATGAGTGGCAAGCCGAAGGTCCTGTATGTGGACAATGCTCGGGAGTTCAAGAGCGAAGCGCTCACCCGCGGGTGCGACCAGCACGGTATCAGCCTCGACTACCGCCCGCTGGGCCGGCCGCATTACGGCGGGATCGTCGAGCGGGGGTCAAGTCCCTGGAAGTGGTGTAACCGTCTTCGAGGTTGTAGGGGGCTTGTACCTGTCAGGTCTGCAGGGTCGGCATCACCTCCGCGCTCGCTCCGGTTGTCGAGGGGGTGTCCGGGTCCTGGTTAGAGCAGCGGGCCAACAACTCGAGTCCGAGATAGCGGCGGCCTTCGGCCCATTCATCGGTCTGTTCGGCCAGCACGGCCCCTACGAGCCGGATCACGGCGTCTCGGTTCGGGAAGATCCCTACCGCGTCCGTGCGTCGCCGGATCTCCCGGTTCAGCCGCTCGGCGGGGTTGTTCGACCAGATCTGGGACCACACGTCCCTCGGGAACGAGGTGAACGCGAGGATGTCCTGTCGAGCGGCGTCTAAGTGGGCGGCCACCGCGGGCAACCTGTCCTGCACGTAG
>NZ_JBSEYU010000030.1:0-3031 GCF_053627955.1 Micrococcus sp. 093350064-1 | reverse complement strand
GGTTGTTGAGGAACTTCCATCCTGCGGGAGAGGCCCACTCGTCTCATCTCAGCCGGCGCCTCGTGGCAAGAACCTCATGACCCACAACACCTAGGTGTGATGTCCAGGGACGTTGTTGCGTGAATAGCTGACAGGCGAAGGCCTCCTGTTGCGAGAGTGGAGTTGTCGAGAAACCGCTCACGCGAACAGAAGGCCTTCATGTCCCACGCTAACGCCGCCCTGACCCCTCGCGCCCGCCTACGCCTGGCCAAGCTCATCGTCGAGGAGCACTGGCCGGTCGCCACCGCGGCCAAGATGTTCATGGTCTCCGCACCCACCGCACGCAAATGGGCCACACGCTTCCGGGCCGAGGGACCTGCAGGGATGGCAGACCGGTCCAGCCGGCCGTCCACGATGCCGACCAGAACACCGCCGGCGGTGGTGAAACAGATCGTGGCCGCCCGATGGCGCCGACGCCTGGGGCCGGCACAGATCGCTGGAGAACTCGGGATGCCGGCCTCCACCGTCCATGCCGTGCTCGTGCGCTGCCGGATCAACCGCCTCGCCCGTCTGGACCGGGTCACCGGCGAGCCGATCCGCCGCTACGAGCACCCCCACCCCGGGTCGCTGATCCACGTCGACGTCACCAAGTTCGGGCGCATCCCCGACGGGGGCGGACACCGATTCGTCGGGCGCCAGCAGGGCATGAAGCACCGCGCGGCGACCTCGGACCGCGAAGGAACCCGTGATGCCCGATACCAGCCCCGGCTCGGGGTGGGCTTTCTGCACACCGTGATCGATGATCACTCCCGCTTCGCCTATGTCGAGATGCACTCCGATGAACGCAGCCAGACGGCCATCGCGGTGTTGCGCCGCGCGGTCGCCCACTTCGCGCGCCTGGGTGTGGAGGTGGAGCGGGTGCTCTCGGACAACGGCTCGGCCTACCGCTCGCATGCCTGGCGTGATGCCTGCACCGAGCTCGGGATCAAGCCTAAGCGGACTCGGCCCTACCGGCCGCAGACGAACGGGAAGATTGAGCGGTTCCATCGCACGCTCGCTGACGGGTGGGCCTACGCCCGGTTCTATAGCTCAGAGACGGAACGCAGGGCCGCGTTGCCTGGATGGCTGCACTTCTACAATCATCATCGCGTCCACTCCGCGATCGGCGCCGCGCCTGCCACCCGGCTCAACAACCTCCCTGGACATCACACCTAGGCGATGCTGATGGCCGGTTGGCGTTCATCGCGGCCCTTAGGAGCTCGCACTTTGGAGTAGAGCACGTTTCCGTGTCAGAGCCTTCTGATGTCGCTGGTCCTCCGTTGAGACGCTGAGGGGCTTTCTTGCTGGTCTCAGTCGTCCTTGTGGATCGCGTAGTGCACCGTCCCGACGGTGACGCCTTCCTTGGCAGCAATGGCGCGCATGGAGAGCCCTTCCGCGCGCAGAGCACGAATGCGTTTATGGCGTGCGGCGGCGTCCGCCAAGTAGTCCGCGCGTTCCTGGGCGACGGTGCGGCGGATGGTGCGCGGCGAGACTCCGAATCGCTCGGCTAGCTCGCGGGCGGTCTGCTTGCGCTTGGCGCGCGTAGGGGTGCTGGTCATGCGTCCTCTCCCATGTGTGACGAGCCGAGCACGCCCAGCCCGGACGAGGTCGCTGCCGCGCGCACGCCGGCCGGCGGATGGACCAAGGCCCAGCTGGCCGCCTGGGGCGTGCCGTGGCTGCCACCGAAGGGCTGGCGCGCCGAGCTCGAGGAGCAGTGGAAGGCCCTGGGGCGACCCTTCGCCTGACTGCCGCACGCTCTCCCCGTGAGCCCCCGGCCTCCTTGGAGGAGCCGGGGGCTATCGCGTCCGCCCTCGCCGCTACCGTGAAGGCTCCAGTACACAGCACGGCGGGGTAGTGACCCGCCACGACAGAACAGCGAGGTCTCGTGCGACCCACGATCTTCACCCTCCGCGTCCTGAACTACGTCCACACCAACGGCCTCGTCGGCCAGCACCTGCGGGACATCCCCACTGAGGTGTGCCCACCCGACCGTGTCCAAGTCGCCGCCCGAGAGCTCATGCAGCTCGAGATGATCCCCAAGAACACCCCCTTGGCTGGCTGTATCCCGATTGCTGTCCTGCCCCGGTGTGCCTTCGACGCCGAGCGGGTTGCTCGGGCATACCCGCGCGTCGAGGCCCAGTGGCTGCTTCTAGAAGCAGCCGAGGCATGTCCCAATGATGCCGGCGTCTACGACGACCTCCAGGCCCTGGACCTCACCGATCGCCAGATTCAGAAGGCGTCTTCGGACCTCGAGGCTCATGGTTACCTCGAGCCCGGTAGTACCAGTTCGTACCGGCCCGTACTCACGTCCGCAGGCCTTGATCTCGTGGCCGCCTACCAGACTCCCTTCGTGTGGCCGCCGGCAGAAAGCGGGTTCTCAGTGACCAACCACCACGACAACTCCGTTACTCAGAACGTCCAGACCGGCAACGGGTCGAACGTGGCCCTAGCCGGCCACAGGAGCAACGTCACCCTCACCGTCCAGAGCCAGGACCGCCCGGCGCTGGCGGGACAGTTCGAGCAGCTGCGCGAGGTGCTGCACGCGGAGGAGGGCCTCAGCGATTCTGACGCCGTACGTGACCTGCTGACGCGCGTGAACATGCTTGAGGAGCAGGTGGAGGACGGCGACGGCAAGATCCCAGCCAGCCTGCTCGAGCGCTTCCTAAACAAGGCCGTCGAGACCCTCGCGGACGAGTCTGCACAGCGCATCATCCCGGTCCTCAGCACGATCTACGTCCTGTTCGGTCTACCGCCGCTCCCTGCCTGACCGCTCATCCACCGGTGCCCGCCGCATGGCGCTACGGTGCTCCTCAGCGCGTCAGGACGATTCCCCTCCTGGTCAGCGCGCTTGGCCACCGATCCTGATCTCTCATGCAGGGTGGCTCCGTTGCCCGCGCTCGTCCTATTGGCCGTCGAGCCGGGTATACCCCTTTACACGCCCTGCCCTGTGGCTTCGTTCGCTTGGTGGCGGGGTTTTTGCAGCGCTCCGTGGCGGTCTTGTTGCCGCGATCAC
>NZ_JBSEYU010000029.1:0-3098 GCF_053627955.1 Micrococcus sp. 093350064-1 | reverse complement strand
CGAGTCGCCCAGGACCCCGATGGGTTGCCCGACGTGCGGTGTCATTGCGGGCAGCCACGGCCGCCGTGACGTGGTGCTGGTCGATGCGCCGTGCTTCGACCGGCCGGTCCGGCTGATCTGGCGCAAGCGGACCTGGCGCTGCGTCGAGCCGTCGTGTCCGACGAAGGTCTTCACCGAGCAGGACGAGCAGGTCGCCCGGCCTCGGGCTCTGTTGACGACGCGGGCGTGCTGGTGGGCGATCAACCAGATCCGCCGCGAGCACACCTCGATCAGCGGGATCGCCCGACAGCTCGGGACGACGTGGAACACCGTGTGGTCCTCGATCCGACCGCTGCTGCAGGAGATGGCCGACGACAACTCCAGGTTCGCCGGCGTGAAGCGCCTCGGGGTCGATGAGCATGTGTGGCACCACGTCAGCGAGTTCCCGATCGAAGATGGTGGCCGTGGGCCCAAGCAGCTGACCGGGATGGTCGACCTCACTCCCGATGAGTACGGCAACCCTAGGGCGCGGCTGCTGGACCTGGTGCCCGGCCGGTCCGGGAAGGCCTACAGCGACTGGCTCAAAGAGCGTGGCGAGGACTTCCGCGACGGTGTCGAGGTCGCCACCCTCGACCCGTTCCACGGCTACAAGAACGCCATCGACGACCAGCTCGAGGACGCCACCGCCGTGCTCGACGCCTTCCATGTGGTCAAGCTCGGCACCCAGGCCGTCGACGAAGTGAGGCGCCGGGTCCAGCAGGAGATCCACGGCCACCGCGGCCGCAAGAACGACCCGCTCTACGGCATCAGGATGATCCTGCGCTGCGGCCAGGAGAAGCTCACCGACCGCCAGCGCGCACGCCTCGACAAGGCGATCGCCGCCGACGAACGTCACGACGAGGTGCTCGTCGCCTGGCTGTGTGCCCAACAGCTCCGGTCGGCCTACACGGCCACGAGCCCGGTCGAAGGCCGGCGGATCGCCGAGAAGGTCCTCGCCAGCCTGCCGACCTGCCCGATCCCGGAGATCAAGCGACTCGGGAAGACCCTCAAGCAGTGGCGGGAAGCGTTCCTGGCCTACTTCGACACCGGCCGCGCCAACAACGGCGGCACGGAGGCAATCAACGGCCTGATCGAGCTCCACCGCCGCATCGCCCGCGGCTTCCGTAACCGCGAGCACTACCGGCTACGCATGCTGCTCATCGGCGGCGGGCTAACTCACCCCCACCTCAGGTAGGAAGAGCCCCAATGGCGATGCATGCATGAGATTTAACATACCTGAACTCTGAGGAGACAGGTGGTCTGACCACACCCCGGCACCCCGGCAGTCTCAGATGCACCGACGGCCGTAGCCGAACACTCCTGCTTTCACGAACCTAATCGTGTGCACCTGAATTCTTTTGTGTGCCCTAACTGGAGTACCCCTCATGGAAATCTCCCGCCGTTCAGTAGCCACCGGCCTCGCCTGGGCCGTGCCGGCCGTGGCCGCATCGACGGCCGCGCCCGCCATGGCCGCCTCCTCCTGCGCGGGGTACACCGCAGGCAAGCCCCTCCCAGCCTCGGCGTTCACCCTGACCTACCTGCGCATCACCAACGAGACGCTCGGCAGGCTGTCCAACAAGCAGGTGGCCCTCGATTTCGACTTCCGCCTCAGCGACGAGGCCGCGGCCTGCGGGGTGCGCACCGGATCCGTCTCCTCCACCAGCAACGGCGGCACCTCCCGGATCGCCTTGAACAACGGGAAGACCTACAACGCGACCAACGGCCTCGCCGTCCCGGCCAACGGATCCGTAGGACGCACCGACGGTACCTGCCGGCTCGGCCTGGACCGCACTGAGGCCTGCGGCACCACGGGGCAGTCCCCCTACAGCGTCGCCGGGTCCACGGGCGCCAGCTCGACCGCCGTCACGGCCATCTCCCTCTACCGGTCCATCACGGTCTCCGGCTACGGCACCACCGTCGTCTACCTCAACACCACGGGTGTGGGCACCAACCTGTCCGTGAGCGCCGCACCGCTGATCTGACCCCCGCACGACGGACCGCCATGCCGCCTCTGAAGGATCAGGACCTCGCCCTCACACCAGGACAACGCCCCCACCATCCCCTGAGGGACAGGGGGTCGCTTCTGGCATACCCGCCTGGACGCTCCGAGCGGCTCTGGGGTGACACCAGTTGCACAAGGTCTTGAGGACCCCCGACCTTCTGCGGAAAGAGGGACGCACCTGCTGGCGCACGTCGCGGGGCGAGGCCCAGGGGTTAGGGCGTGTCTGAGAATGGATCCACGGGTCAGCTGGCACCCTGGGGGCATGTCCCGGTTCCAGATGCTCTCCGATGCCCAATGGGAGTTGATCGCCCCGATGCTCCCTGCCCGGACCGGCCGGGCCGGCAGGCCGTTCGCCGATGCCCGCACCATGGTGGAGGCGATCATCTACCGATACCGGTGCGGAATCGCTTGGCGGGATCTGCCCGAGGTCTACGGGCCCTGGCAGACCGTGTGGACCTGGCATCGGCGCATGGCCGAAGAAGGCACCTGGGACACGGTGCTGGCGACGCTGACCGCCGCCGCGGACGCTGAAGGTCTGATCGACTGGTCGGTCTCGGTGGACTCCACGATCGCCCGCGCCCACCAGCACGCCACGAACATCACCCGCCACACAGGGGGATGGGTCGAACTACAAGAATCCGCATGAGGAGCCGACCGATCACGGCGTCGGGCGCTCACGGGGCGAGCTGAGCACGAAGATCCATCAGCTCGTGGACGGGACCGGGCTGCCGCTGGTCAGCCTGATCACCCCCGGCCAAGCAGGAGACTCCCCGATGCTGCTGCCCCTACTGGGGCAACTGCGTGTGGCACGGCCGGTAGGAAGGCCTCGCACCCGCCCCGACGCGGTCCTGGGTGACAAGGCGTACTCCTCCAGGGCGATCCGCTCCCACCTGCGTGCCCGCGGTATCAAGGCGGTCATCCCTGAACCGGCGGACCAGCAGGGCCACCGCAGACGCCGCGGCTCGGCCGGCGGCCGGCCCGTCGGGTCAAGTCCCTGGAAGTGGTGTAACGACCTTCAAGGCATGAGAGTCAGGCCAGGGTCGGCATCACCTCCGCGCTCGCTCCGGTTGTCGAGGGG
>NZ_JBSEYU010000028.1:0-3170 GCF_053627955.1 Micrococcus sp. 093350064-1 | reverse complement strand
ATGAGCACGGAGGTGATGCCGACCCTGCAGACCTGACAGGTACAAGCCCCCTACAACCTCGAAGACGGTTACACCACTTCCAGGGACTTGACCGGTCATCCCCGTGTGAGCTGACCATCAGGGCCACCGCAGGCGTCGTGGCTGCAGCAGCGGGTGCCCCGTCGGCTTCGACGCAGTCGCCTGTAGGGGCCGCAATGTCATCGAACGTCAGTATGCGCCCCTGCAGCAGTCGCGCGGACGGGTGGCCAGGTATGACGAGTGCACGATCATCTACCGGCCCGCCGAGCGCCTGACCACTGGGGTCACATGGTTGAAGCTGGTGTCAGACACGCCCTGGGCGCGCCCGGCGCCGTAGTTCTGCTCCGCATGCTGCCCACCTCTTCGAGGCCGATAGAGGAGCGGGAACGGACTGAGGGTGTCATCAACACCCGCACCATTCCCATCCCTTGATCAGCGCGCTCGAGAGAGCCTCAGCGTCCTAGACGCATGCCGTCATGCTCCAGGGCCGCCAGCGCACGCTCGATGAAGACGGGAGCAAGAGTCTCTACATACGTTGGGGTGAGGTGGTTGTCGTCCCAGTACACATGGACGTTGCCCACCGTGGGCTGGCACTGACGGCCCGGGCAGATCATGTCGTTCAGCTGCACCTGCGCGATGCGGGGATGAGCATCGGCCAGTCCGGTCAGGGGGCTGGTGTTCGGATCGAGCACGGTATGCGTCCAGCGGCATGTCGCCGCATCGATCCCGTGTGTCCTTCCGCAGGTTGTGGGTGATCCGGCCGCGAACCGGGGGTTGTCCCGGAGTGCGAGGACATGGGCACCCGTCCCCGCAATCTCCTCCATCCGCCCGACCATCCCCGGGGTGAGCATCTCCTCGTCCTCATAGGTGCTGCGTGTGCCCTGCATGAAGACGACGTCCGGGCGTACATGCTCCACGACCAGGTTGAGGTCCGCGAGGAAGTCCGGGCACTTCGGGGAGTCGTCCACCTGCTCCTCCATCGGCGCTACCAGGCAGCTGCCCCGCGTATAGCTGACGACCTCCAGCCGTCTTTCCTCACCGAGGCGCCGGAGAGCGGGGGACCACTGCATCACGTGGCTGTTGCCGGCCATCAGCACGACGCCGGCCGGATCTGCTTGTGGGACGAGGACATGGCACGACTCGGCTCCGACCTCGGTCAACTGTGCTTCCAGGGCGGGGTCGCACTCCTCGGGGTACTCGGGGAAGGGGTACCGTCCCTCCACCACGGGCAGAACGGGGGCACCGGGGTCTCCAGCTGGCTCGTAGTCGGGGCGCAGGACGGCGGCGCCCGGGTTGTTCCGGTCGGCCGCCTCGAGGACTCGTGCGGACTCCGCTGCCTCGGCGCCGCGCCACAGGGTCACCGGCGCCACAACGAGAGCGGCGCAGGTCCCCAGTACGACGGCGGACCGCCAGGCGGCCGTCTGGGGCCAGCCCCACGCTCGTAGCGGACGCTCCACGCGCACCGAGAGGAGGAGGGCCGCGCCGAGGGAGACGACGACGAGAACGACGCCTGCGGCCGCGCCGGGTTTCTGTGACCCCGTGAGGACGGAATAGGTGATGAGCAGCGGCCAGTGAATGAGGTAGAGAGCGTAGGCGGAGTCACCCAAGCGGGTGAGCGGGCGGGAAGCCAGTACCCGGTCCACACCGAAATGGGAGCCGCTGGTGCCCGCGACGATCACAGCAGTGGCCGACATCAGCGGCCACAGCGCGATCCAGCCGGGGAAGGCGCCCTGGACGTCCACCACGACGCCGACGGCGATCATGCTCGCGAGCCCTGCCCAGCCGAGGAACACCCGTGTGCGCCGTCCCAGGTGAATGAATGGAAGGACGAGCGCCAGGAGGGAACCGAGGGCGAACTCCCATAGGCGAGCCCGAGTGTCGAAGTACGTGAACGCCTGGTTCTGGGAGGTCTGGGTCACCGACCACAGCAGGGACACGACGAACACCGAGGCGAACGCAGTCGTGAGGACGGCTCGGGGCCGCGCCCCGGTGCGGCGGGCCACCAGGGCTGAGACAAGGAAGAGGAGCGGCCACAGGATGAACACCTGCCCCTGGACCGACAGCGACCAGAAATGCTGGAAGGGGGACAGCGAGGTGTTGTCGGCGGCGTAGTAGTCGACGGCATTGAACGCCAGGGCCCAGTTTTCCACGTAGAGGGCCGACGCCAGCGCCTCCGTCCGCCACGAAGCACGGTCGGCCAGCGGATACACCGTGGCAACGGCAACCAAGGTAAGCAAGATCGTCAGCACCGCCATGGGCATGAGGCGCGTGAAGACGTGAAGCCAGTAGCGCCCCACCGCGAGGGGCCTTCCAGCCTCCATCTTGCGGGTGAAGGAGCCTGTCAGGAAGAAAGCCGAGATGAACAGGAAGATGTCGACGCCGCCCGACACCCTGTCCGTGAAGATGTGGAACACCACCACCAGAAGGACGGCTACCGCGCGCAAACCCTGGATCTCCGGTCGCCAGTCCGCCTGCCTTCGGGCCACCACAGGAGTCGAATCGGGCCCATCAGCCGCGTGTCGGGGGCGGTAGCCGCGGGGATAGACGGACGGATTGGTCATGGTGGCCTCAGCAGTGTCAGAGGGATGGGAAGGCAAACGGCAACATCATGCCTGAGGGTGATTCTTTCGAACGGGAAGCTGACCAGCGGATTAAGGCTCGTGGCCCAGCCCTCACGTCGCACAACGGCGCCCGCACCCTCGCGCGGTAGGGCGCGGGCGCCGTCGTGGAGGTGAAAGGGAACGCCTCAGGCGCAGGCGTCGTCGGCCTCCCCGGACTACTGCTCACTGAAGCGCCCTGGGTTCCGTTCCGAGGTCAGGATGCAACGGGCGCTGAATCCTGATCGTGAGTGTAAGCCGCCTCAACCTCTGCGGGAGTGTGATAGCCAAGGGCCTCATGCAGGCGGGTGGTGTTCCACCAGTGCACCCACCCCATGGTGGCCAGCTCGACCGCCTCGGTCGACTCCCACACCCGCTTGGCGTGGATGAGCTCGGCCTTGTAGAGCCCGTTCACGGTCTCCTTGAAGCGTCCCGGGTTTCGTGCCGCTCCTATGTGGGTGTGAGCCGCCCCCTTCATTCGGTCCGGACGTTCTGTGAGTCGTCGGTTTCCATTTGATGGGTGCACTGCCGAGCGTACTCGGCTGGGGTTAGGTA
>NZ_JBSEYU010000027.1:0-3236 GCF_053627955.1 Micrococcus sp. 093350064-1 | reverse complement strand
GGCCCGAGGGCTCGCCTGGGTTCTTCTCGTCGATCATGGTCATGATTCTTACCGTTCCTCTCGGTACGGCTTACACAGACCATCTGACACGCCCTATCAGGGCCGTATCGGATCTAACAGCGAGGTGACCCCATGATGCTCCGCCGACTCCGGATTGAGCACTTCCGTGGCATTGAATCCGCGAACTGGGCGATCCACCAGCGATTGATCAGTTTGGTGGGAGCTGGCGACAGCACCAAGACCACATTGTTGGACGCGATCGGGCTGGTACTCAGCCCGAACTACAGCCCGCAGTTCACGGATGCCGATTTCTTCGACCTTGACCTAACCAAGAACATCGTCATCGAGGCAACGATCACGAACCTCCCGGACAATCTCGTCAAGGAGAGCCAGCTTGGCAAAGACCGCTCAGGCATCCTGCCGGGCGGCACTCTCGTCCACGACCCTGTCGAGGAGGCCGATGAGTGCCTCGTCGTCAGGCTGACCGTGACCCCAGAACTCGATCCGACGTGGGAGGTCGTGCGCCCCGACTCTGAAGACGCCCGCCCGATTTCCGCCAGCCAACGTCGCCAGCTCGGCTTCTTCCGCCTGGGTGAACGGGCCGACCTCCACCTTCGCTGGGCGCGCGGATCGGCCCTGTCTGGCCTGACCGATGGTAGCGATGGGGCTTCGTCTGTCGTTCTCGATGCCCACCGTGAAGCGCGGAGAGCAGTCTTCGACGCCCAGTCGAGCGCCCTACATGATGCAGCTTCCAAAGTTCAGCGGTCGGCCGGGAACTTCGGTGCAGGGAAATTTGATGAGCTGCGGCCTGGTCTCGAGCCAGGCTCGGCCACCTCCACACATTCGCTGATGCTTCATGACGGTGACGTGCCTCTGTCGAGCCTCGGGCTCGGCACGCGCCGGCTAACAAGCTTGTCGATCCAGGATCAGGCGATGGACGACGGCTCGATCATTGCCATCGACGAGGTCGAACACGGGCTCGAGCCGCACCGACTGGCGCAAGTCCTCCACCACCTCAAGAAGCGAACTGAAGGGGGCAACCTGCAAGTCATTATGACCACCCACTCTCCCATCGCGGTGAAGACGCTGAGCGCCGTCGATCTCGTCGTAGTCCGCGCGGATGGAACTGGCGTGACCACCTGCCAGCCGGTTCCTGAAGACCTCGACAACGTGCAGGGCACGTTCCGTATTGCCCCAGAGGCGCTCCTTGGCCGTCGCGTACTTGTCGGAGAGGGTGCGACCGAGGTGGGTTTCCTGCGCGGCCTGCTTCGTCACTGGGACGCCCAGCGGATCGCCGCTGAGCAGCCTGGTGCTGCTTCGCTTGGCGTCGTGTTGGTGAATGGAGGGGGAGGGACCCAGTCGACCAAGCGAGCCCAGCACTTCCAGCAGCTCGGCTACCCAGCCTGCCTGCTAGTGGATAATGACGACCGCGCTATTGACAAATCGGTGAGGCAGGCAATGGACTCCGGCGTAAGCGTATACCGCTGGGGTCCGGGCAATGCGATCGAAGATGAGATCATTCAGACTCTCGGCGCCAAGGGGCTGCAGGCACTCGTTGACCTAGCCGTAGAGATCAGGGGTGAGCATTCCATTCGAGCTAATGTCGGCGCAAGTCTGAACAACGATCAGCTGACTGGAACCGACTTCGCTTCATGGCAGGCACAGGCCGGTGTCAATGAAACCGAGATCCGCGGTGCCATCGCGGCCGCGGCGACTGCCAGGGATAAGGAGTGGTTCAAGCGCGAAGATAGAGGCGAAGAACTTGCCGAGGTCGTCATCAGGCACTGGGCTGATTTGGACAGCACCCACTTGATGAAGGTGATCGACGATCTGCAGACCTTCGCTTACGCCGCGGAATCCGAGCCGCCAGCGGAGTCTTCGGAGGGGTCCTTCGATGGTTGAGGACCCTCCCATCTCGAAAGCAGTCGAAGTTGTACTCAGGGCACTACCCTGTTCGGTGGCTCTTCCCGCCGGTGCTGGGAAGACCGAGCTGATCGCGGCCAGTGTGGCAAAAGCTACCCAGCAAGGCGGGACATGCCTCGTGTTGACGCATACGCATGCTGGTGTGGACGCCCTTCGCCGCCGCATGAAAAAGTTTGGCGTTGCCAGCGACCAAGTCGTCGTGCGCACAATCGATTCATGGTCGTATGACCTGATTGCCCACTTCCCGAGTCTCGCGGGGCTCGACGTGTCCGGTGGTCCCGACTGGAGCAAGTCTGCCGAATACCATCGCGCAGCGGCGCGGACAGCCACCAGCAGGGCAGTGGGGAAGATGCTCAAAGTCAGCTATACCCACCTGTTCATCGACGAGTATCAGGACTGTCTTGTCGATCAACACGAGCTGGTGCTCGCCCTGGCCATGACGGTCCCCACTGCGGTGTTCGGTGACCCACTACAGAGCCTGTTCAACTTCAGTAATAATCGAAGGGTTGTTGGTTCGAATCCAACCGGGGGAGCCGAGCAGAGGCCCCTGCACCGACCAGATCGGTGCGGGGGCTTCTTCGTGCCTGGAGGACGACGGAGCCTCGAATGTGTCTGGCAATGAATCCAGGGGCCAGCTGACGCCCTGGATCGCATCTCTCGTATCCAGGCGCTCTCCGACGCCCATGGGGAGCCGCCGACCACTTCGATGCACCCGGCCTGGCCCGGCCCGGCCCGGGCCAGCCGGCAGGGCCGGCCGTTCGCCGATGTCCGGGCGATGATCGAGGCGACCATCTACCCGCATCGGCACGAGATTCCGTAGCGGGATATGCCCGAGGTCTACGGGCCCTGGCAGACCGCGCTGACCTGGTGCTGGCGGATGGCAGCTGCGGGCACCTGGCATGAGGTGCTAGCAACATTGGCGGCCGCCAGCGACGCCCAGGGCCTCATCGATGGATCGGTCCGGACTGGACTCCGCGATCGCCCACGCTCATCAGCACGCCACGGACATTGCCCGCCATGCAGGGGATGGATCGAACTACGGGAATCTGCGGGATGAACCTGCCGGTCGCGGTATCGGACGCTCACGTGGCAGGTTGAGCACGAAGATCCATCAGCTCGACGCGGGGGCAGGAATGCCATTGGCCAGCTTGATCGCCTGAGCCAGGCAGGGGATTGACCGATGCCGACTCCACTGCTTGGGCAGCCGCGGCGGTCATCCAGTTGAGTCCCTGATAGTGGTGTAACCCTCCCCGGTCGCCAACACCGTCCCCTTCACGGACGCGGTCACCGTGGGAGCCTTCGAGCGAACCTTC
>NZ_JBSEYU010000026.1:0-3721 GCF_053627955.1 Micrococcus sp. 093350064-1 | reverse complement strand
TGCAATCAGACAACCGCACAGTGGACGCGAACACCAACCCATCACCTTGAAGCAAGCAATGGGATAAGAGTGTGTGTAAGTCATCGGCCTATTAGTACTGGTCAGCTTCACGAGTCTTCAGTCCTCGCTTCCACATCCAGCCTATCAACCCAGTGTTCTAGCTGGGGGCCTCACACCCTCAAAGGGGCAAGGAAATCTCATCTCGAAGCCGGCTTCCCGCTTAGATGCTTTCAGCGGTTATCCATCCCGAACGTAGCTAATCAGCCATGCACCTGGCGGTACAACTGACATACCAGAGGTTCGTCCGTCCCGGTCCTCTCGTACTAAGGACAGACCTTCTCAAATTTCCAACGCGCGCAGAGGATAGGGACCGAACTGTCTCACGACGTTCTGAACCCAGCTCGCGTACCGCTTTAATGGGCGAACAGCCCAACCCTTGGGACCTACTCCAGCCCCAGGATGCGACGAGCCGACATCGAGGTGCCAAACCATGCCGTCGATATGGACTCTTGGGCAAGATCAGCCTGTTATCCCCGAGGTACCTTTTATCCGTTGAGCGACGGCCGTTCCACAACGAGCCGCCGGATCACTAGTCCCGACTTTCGTCCCTGCTCGAGCTGCCACTCTCACAGTCAAGCTCCCTTGTGCACTTGCACTCGACACCTGATTGCCAACCAGGCTGAGGGAACCTTTGGGCGCCTCCGTTACATTTTGGGAGGCAACCGCCCCAGTTAAACTACCCATCAGGCACTGTCCCTGACCCGGATCACGGGCCGAAGTTAGATATCCAGAGTGACCAGAGTGGTATTTCAACGGCGACTCCACGAACACTGGCGTGCCCGCTTCACAGTCTCCCACCTATCCTACACAAGTCACACCGAATACCAATACCAAACTATAGTAAAGGTCACGGGGTCTTTCCGTCCTTCTGCGCGTAACGAGCATCTTTACTCGTAATGCAATTTCGCCGAGTTCATGGTTGAGACAGCGGGGAAGTCGTTACTCCATTCGTGCAGGTCGGAACTTACCCGACAAGGAATTTCGCTACCTTAGGATGGTTATAGTTACCACCGCCGTTTACTGGGGCTTAAGTTCTCCGCTTCGCCGAAGCTAACGGGTCCCCTTAACCTTCCAGCACCGGGCAGGAGTCAGTCCATATACATCGTCTTACGACTTCGCATGGACCTGTGTTTTTGATAAACAGTCGCTTCCCCCTGGTCTCTGCGGCCCCGATCCCCTCACACCAGCACGTGGTGCTCAAGGTTGGGGCCCCCCTTCTCCCGAAGTTACGGGGGCATTTTGCCGAGTTCCTTAACCATGATTCTCTCGATCGCCTTAGTATTCTCTACCTGACCACCTGTGTCGGTTTAGGGTACGGGCAGTTTGAACCTCGCGCCGATGCTTTTCTAGGCAGCATAGGATCACCGGATCACCCACCACGTGGGCGCCCATCAGGTCTCAGGCATACAGCCGGCGGATTTACCTACCGGCAGCCCTACACCCTTAGACCAGGTCATTTCCATTGCCCGGCCCGGCTACCTTCCTGCGTCACACCTGTTAATGCGCTTGCCTCCCCGGTTCAGGTCCCGCGCTCCCCATCACCGACCCCGTCAAAGACGGGGTTCGGGATGGTTCGGGCGGTTAGTATCACCGGCTCAGCATGGGCGGTTCTTCACTGGTACGGGAATATCAACCCGTTGTCCATCGACTACGCCTGTCGGCCTCGCCTTAGGTCCCGACTTACCCAGGGCAGATTAGCTTGACCCTGGAACCCTTAGTCATCCGGCGGACGGGTTTCTCACCCGTCTTTCGCTACTCATGCCTGCATTCTCACTCGTCCACAATCCACCAGAAGTTACCCGCTGGCTTCACCTCGTGAACGACGCTCCCCTACCCATCCAGCAAAACTGAATGCCACGGTTTCGGCGGTGTACTTGAGCCCCGCTACATTGTCGGCGCGGAATCACTTGACCAGTGAGCTATTACGCACTCTTTCAAGGGTGGCTGCTTCTAAGCCAACCTCCTGGTTGTCTCAGCAACTCCACATCCTTTCCCACTTAGCACACGCTTAGGGGCCTTAACCGGTGGTCTGGGCTGTTTCCCTCTCGACTATGAAGCTTATCCCCCACAGTCTCACTGCCACGCTCTCACTTCCCGGCATTCGGAGTTTGGCTGAAGTCAGTAACCTTGTAGGGCCCATCGTCCATCCAGTAGCTCTACCTCCGGGAAGAAACACGTGACGCTGCACCTAAATGCATTTCGGGGAGAACCAGCTATCACGGAGTTTGATTGGCCTTTCACCCCTACCCACAGCTCATCCCCTCCATTTTCAACTGAAGTGGGTTCGGTCCTCCACGCGCTCTTACACGCGCTTCAACCTGGCCATGGGTAGATCACTCCGCTTCGGGTCTAGGACACGCGACTCAATCGCCCTATTCAGACTCGCTTTCGCTACGGCTTCCCCACACGGGTTAACCTCGCCACGTATCACTAACTCGCAGGCTCATTCTTCAAAAGGCACGCTGTCACCCCACAAGGAGGCTCCAACGGTTTGTAGGCACATGGTTTCAGGTACTATTTCACTCCCCTCCCGGGGTACTTTTCACCATTCCCTCACGGTACTGATCCGCTATCGGTCAACAGGTAGTATTCAGGCTTACCAGGTGGTCCTGGCAGATTCACACGGGATTCCTCGGGCCCCGTGCTACTCGGGCAACCCTCCAACAGCGGCGGAACACATTTCGACTACGGGACTCTCACCCTCTACGGTCCAGCATCCACACTGGTTCGTCTATATGCCCGCACCTCACTGCGCCATGCCGGCAGACATGACAAGGAGGGGCCCACAACACCGCACATGCAACCCCTGCCGGGTATCACACACATACGGTTTAGCCCCATCCGCGTTCGCTCGCCACTACTAACGGAATCACTTTTGTTTTCTCTTCCTGTGGGTACTGAGATGTTTCACTTCCCCACGTTCCCTCCACCCGGTCTATGTGTTCAACCGGGGGTCACACGACACGTCGTGCGGGGTTTCCCCATTCGGAAATCCTGGTCTCAACGTCCGGTTATCGACTCCACCAGGCTTATCGCAGATTCCCACGTCCTTCTTCGGCTCCTGTTGCCAAGGCATCCACCATGCGCCCTTGGAAACTTTCACACACAATGAAAGTCCTCAAATGAGCAATATCTAACTAAGATGTCATTCTCGGCGTCACCACACCTCACACCACCCCAGGGGGAACAGTGCGATCAACGATGCAGCAACAAAAAAATAAGATGCTCGCGTCCACTATGCAGTTCTCAAACAACAACCCACACCCCATCCACCAACCCTCAAGGCCAGCTTCACAAGGCACGGAGACCAGAAACAACAACCCCAACCCTCACAGGTCAGGGCACCTGCTGTTCCAGGACCCAACAGTGTGCCAACACCAGCTCGCAGCCACCAACACCACCCATTCCAACCACACCCGCAAAGGCATGACGTACTCGAGCACTGCCGGCACCACCACTGGCACCATTCATTGATGTTCCACCCATGAGCAACCCGCCATCACACACGCGGTGATGCAACGGGCACTGATGCTCCTTAGAAAGGAGGTGATCCAGCCGCACCTTCCGGTACGGCTACCTTGTTACGACTTAGTCCCAATCGCTGGTCCCACCTTCGACGGCTCCCCCCACAAGGGTTAGGCCACCGGCTTCGGGTGTTACC
>NZ_JBSEYU010000025.1:0-3912 GCF_053627955.1 Micrococcus sp. 093350064-1 | reverse complement strand
AAGCAGGCCCTCGCCCAGCTCGCCGCGGCCTACCCCGACCGGATCAACCCCTACCTGTGACCACCCCGCTTACACAGACAAGTTGACACGCCCCCGCGGGAGGCTTTCGAGGAAACTCTCACATCCCACTCGAAAGGGACACCCGCGATGACCGCTCCCCACGATATCGACCCCCAGGCGTTTCTGTCCGATCTGCTCACCCAGGCCTCGCCGGACTTGATGCGTCAGATGCTCACCACCTTCATCAATGCCCTGCTGTCGGCCGAGGCTGACAGCGTGTGCGGCGCCGCCTACGGCGCCCGCTCGGATGAGCGCACCAACCGGCGTAACGGCTACCGGCACCGGGACCTGGACACCCGCGCCGGCACCATCGACGTCGCGATCCCGAAACTGCGCGAAGGCACCTACTTTCCCGACTGGCTCCTGGAGCGGCGCCGCCGCGCCGAGGCAGCGCTGACCACGGTGGTCGCCACCTGCTACCTGCTCGGCGTCTCCACCCGCCGGATGGACAAACTGGTGCAGACTCTCGGCATCACGGGCCTGTCGAAATCGCAGGTCTCAGAGATGAGTAAAGACCTGGATGCACCGGTCGAAGCGTTCCGCACCCGGCCGCTCGATGCTGGGCCGTATCGGTTTGTCGCCGCCGACGCGCTCGTGCTCAAAGTGCGTGAACACGGCCGGGTCGTCAAGGTCGCCGCCATGGTCGCCACCGGCATCAACAACGACGGCTACCGCGAGATCCTCGGCCTGCAACTGGGCACCGCGGAGACCAGGGAGGGGTGGCTCGGGTTCTTCCGTGATCTGGCTGCCCGCGGCCTGTCGGGGGTGGAGCTGATCACCTCCGATGCCCATGCCGGGCTGGTCGAAGCGGCCGGGGCGGTGTTCGGGACGGCGCAGTGGCAGCGCTGCCGCACCCACTACGCGGCCAACCTGATGGCGGTGTGCCCGAAGTCGCAGTGGCCCGCGGTGAAAGCGCTGCTGCACAGCGTCTACACCCAGCCCGACGTCGAGGCGGTGATCGCCCAGTACGAGCACATGATCGACAGCCTGGCCACCCATCTGCCGGCCGCTGCCGAGCACCTCGAGGGCGCCCGCGATGAGGTGCTCACGTTCACGAAGTTCCCGAAGGAGGTGTGGAAGAAGATCTGGTCGAACAACCCGAACGAACGGCTCAACAAGGAGATCCGGAGACGCACCGACGTCGTCGGCATCTTCCCCAGCCGAGTCGCGGTGATTAGACTCCTCGGCGCGGTGCTGGCCGAGCAGCACGACGAATGGACCGAATCACGGCGCTACATGAGCCTGGAATTGCTGACCGCGACCGACACGATGCTCGCCGAAGCAGCCGCGAAAGCCGCGGCTGAACAAGCCGCCCTACAGGTCAGCGACACCATGACCGACGACCCCGGCCACGCGGCACTCGCCGCCTGACAACCCACCCGACCACGAGGAACCCGACAAAGCCTCGATACACCACTCAAAAGGACTTGACCATGGCTATGCCCGAGACCGACCTGCTGCGCATCGGCCGCTGGTGCCGTGAACGCGTGCCCGAGCACCTGTGGGATCAGGTGAGAGTAGAAGCCGAGATCGCCGACCGGCACGTCACGATCATCGAGACGCGGCCGCCGTGGGACGGGCAGGGCGACTGGACGCGGTTCCCGGTCGCGCGCCTGCGATACACCGTCAAGACCGGCCAGTGGAGCATCTACTGGCGTGACCGGCACATGAAGTTCCACGAGTACACGAAGAGGCGCCCGACGAAGAACGTCCAGAGTCTGCTCGACTACATCGGCAGCCACCAGGATCCGATCTTCTGGGGCTGAGAGCTCCCACGGCCGTGTCGGTACTCACCGCTACGGTCGGGAGTATGAGCGAAGAGCAATGGGATGAAGCGGCCTTCCGCGCATCGATCCCGGCCGCGCGCGAGAAGGTTGAGTTTGCCGCAAGGTTCTGCGAGATCGGCCCCTCACAGCCCCGCTGGGATAGTCACCGTCCCGTCGTCGAGTTGATCTTCTATCTCTGCAAGCTCGACTACGACATCAAGGTGCTCCTGCTGCCTTCCTGACCGATTGAAGCGCCCTGGGTTTGTTGGAGACTCCTGACCTTGGAAACGAGGATGGAGTTATGCCGAAAGAGCAGACAGCGGGGAAGCCGACGACGCGTCGGTATTCGCCGGAGGAGAAGGCCGCGGCGGTCCGGATGGTGAGGACGCTGCGTGCCGAGCTGGGGACCGAGCATGGGACCGTCAATCGGGTCGCGACGCAGCTCGGGTACGGGGTCGAGTCCGTGCGGATGTGGGTCAAGCAAGCCGACATCGACGACGGCGTCACCTCTGGCGTGAGCAGCGCTGAGGCGCGGCGGGTGCGTGAACTGGAGCAGGAAGTCCGGGAGTTGAGTTGAGTCCCTGATAGTGGTGTAACCCTCCCCGGCCGCCAACACCGTCCCCAGCATGGACGCGGTCACCGTGGGAGCCTTCGAGTGAACCTTCCACAGCACTCTCGAAAGGGACATCACCACGATGACCGCTCCTCACATTGTCGACCCTGAACGCCTGCTACGCGAAGCGATCGGCGAAGCCTCGCCGGACTTGTTGCGCCACCTGCTGCAGACCGTGATCAACGCCCTGCTCAGCGCTGACGCAGACGCGGTCTGCGGCGCCGAGTACGGCACCGCTTCTGATACCCGCACCGCACAGCGCAACGGGTACCGCCACCGGCCCCTCGACACCCGCGCCGGCACGATCGACGTGGCCATCCCGAAACTGCGCGCCGGCACGTACTTCCCAGAGTGGCTGCTCGAGCGACGCAAGCGGGCCGAGTCCGCGTTGATCACGGTCGTCGCCGACTGCTACCTCGCTGGGGTCTCCACCCGACGCATGGACAAGCTCGTGCGCCAGCTGGGCATCGACTCGCTCTCGAAGTCCCAGGTCAGCCGGATGGCCGCCGAGCTGGACGAGCACATCGACGCGTTCCGGCACCGCCCGCTGGGGGATGCCGGCCCGTTCGTGTTCCTCGCCGCGGACGCCCTGACCATGAAGGTTCGCGAGGGTGGTCGGGTGATCAACGCGGTGGCCATGGTCGCCACCGGCGTCAACGCTGACGGGCGACGTGAGGTACTCGGGCTGCGGGTGGCCACCACGGAGTCAGGCGCGGCGTGGAACGAGTTCTTCGCTGATCTGGTCGCCCGCGGCCTTCACGGGGTGAGACTGGTGACTTCGGACTCCCACCGTGGCCTGGTCGAAGCCATCGCGGCGAACCTGCCCGGGGCCGTGTGGCAGCGGTGCCGCACGCACTATGCCGCGAACCTGATGGCGGTGACCCCGAAGGCCATGTGGCCGGCGGTGAAGGCCATGCTCCACAGCGTCTACGACCAGCCTGACGGGCCGGCGGTGCACGCCCAGTTCGACCGGCTCTTGGACTACGTGGCCGAGCGGTTGCCCGCCGTGGCTGGGCACCTCGATGCTGCTCGGGAGGACATCCTCGCGTTCATCTCGTTCCCGAAGGACGTGTGGTCCCAGATCTGGTCGAACAACCCTGCCGAGCGCCTGAATCGGGAGATCCGGCGCCGCACGGACGCGGTGGGCATCTTCCCGAACCGGGATGCCGTGGTGCGGCTCGTGGGGGCCGTGTTGGCTGAGCAGACGGATGAGTGGGCCGAGGGCCGCCGGTACCTCGGTCTCGAGCTGCTGGCCCGCTGCCGCGAGCCCCTCACGCAAGAACCGGGCACCGTGATGGGCACGGAGGTGATGCCGGCCCTGGCCTGATTCTCATGCCTCGAAGACGGTTACACCACTTCCAGGGACTTGACCGGCGGCAGTTGAGTCCCTGATAGTGGTGTAACCCTCCCCGGTCGCCAACACCGTCCCCTTCACGGACGCGGTCACCGTGGGAGCCTTCGAGCGAACCTTCC
>NZ_JBSEYU010000024.1:0-4213 GCF_053627955.1 Micrococcus sp. 093350064-1 | reverse complement strand
CCCCTCGACAACCGGAGCGAGCGCGGAGGTGATGCCGACCCTGGCCTGACTCTCATGCCTTGAAGGTCGTTACACCACTTCCAGGGACTTGACCCCGGGGATGAGGACATGCGCGCACTGGGGCACAAGCTGCGCCGCCTGGCCGGAGAGTTGGTGCCGGCACTGCGCAAGCTCAAGTCCCCGAAGCCGAAGCACGTGAGGGCGACGCTACGTGCCCTGGGGGAGTGGCGGGGCCGTCTGGAGGACCTGGAGGCCAAACACCGCAATGACGCCGAACTGTGGTCCTTTCAGGTCAACTCGGTCCCCCTCAATGAGGAGACGGAGGCGGCCCTGGACAGCCGGGAGGGACTGAGTGAGATGACCGCGCTGGCTTGCAAGCGTGAGCTGAACGTGACCGAGCAGGAGGAGCTGAATCGCCGTCGCCGGGCGGTGCGGTTGCTGGACCTCCAGGAGTGGGGGTGGGCCAATCCGTTGAGTCCGGCAGAGGTGGCCGAACGGGAGGGGCTAGAGCCGGTTGTTGAGGAGGACTGGGTGGTGCAGCGCGAAGTGAATGTCCGGCGGCGTGCGGGGCAGGCTAAGCCGGAGGGTTAGTAGGCAGAGGGTGCCTGGGTGGCCGGGCCCTCGGGCAAGGCGGGCCGGCCGCGAGCGCGGCTCGGGCGGGGACGTGTCGTGGAGATGGCGGGCCGGCTGCAGCACCCCGCAGCGTCGGCTGGGCCTGGCCCACGGGAGGGAGGCTCAGCGGCAGCGACGGCCCGCGACGAAAGAACCGATCACGAGCGCTGGCCATGCGGCGTCCCGCAGCGTCAATCGCCTGCGTTCCTCCCGGGGTGTGGAGTCCTGGGGAGCTGCCACGATGGTGGGGGGTGCGGCCTGCTCCGCATTTGGAGGGCTGGGGAGGAGGGCGCGGAAGAGGACAAATAAGCCCAGGGCGCATATAGACAAGGTTTTCTGCCAGTTATTGGGGTTTGGAACTGGGTCCGTCCCAAGAGCCGCGAGCGCTGTCAGGAGCAGAGCGAGAGGGAGCAGGATCATCATCGTGAAGAGCAGGGCCTTACGTCGGAGGTTCTTCGTCTTGCCGGCCTGCATGTCCGCAATGAGGCGATCCCAGGCGGGGAAGCCGGATAGAGCGAAGAGGCCGACGGCGGCGATCAGGCCCAGCCAGAAGTTGGCTGGGTCGGTCGGCATCTGGATGACCTCTACGGGCATGGGGGTTGGGGTGACCTCTACGGGCATGGGATCCATGGGCCACATGATGCCCTGGTGCACGTCGGCAGTCGGCCTCGGTGAGGGGGCCGCGGAGGCACTCCTGGAGCCGAGAGTGCTGGAGATGGTCTGCGACATGAGCCGGCCCGCGAGCGCGGGCAGGGCGGGGACGTGTCGCTGAGGGCCGGTTGCAGCTGCCGGCTGCGGGAGGGGGGCCATTGAGTTGGCGCAGCCCCGGAGGCGCGCGATCAGCTTGGAACGGGGCAGGCCTGCTTGCGGGCCGTCGTCGGCGCCTGGCGGGGGTCCGAGGGGTGGCTGCCCGTCCGTCGTAACGGGGGGATGCCGAGAGTCTACGAGGCTGGGAGGCGTGCCGGTCTTCCGCACCCCCGGCTCGATCGTCAGGCTCCCCCGGGCCGCCGCGGGGCCCGCGAGCGCGGTCAGGGCGGGGACGTGTCGCCGAGGGCCGGCTGCAGCTGCCGGCTGCGGCGCCGGCTGGGTGTCGTCGAGCTGGCGCAGCCCCCACCGGGGCGGCGGGGGCTGCGCGGGTGCTCGCGGTCAGTGGGGCAGGGGGATGGGGGCAGGGGGCAGGACGGCGGGCAGGGCGTTGGTCAGGGCGAGGGACTCGCGGAGGTCGATGTGGTTGATGATCCGGTGGAAGGTGTGCGGGGTCCATGCGGCGGCGAGCTCGGCTGCGGGGTCGTGGGCGGGCCGGTAGAGGGTGAGCACCTGGTGGGCAAGGTTCGCGGGGACGTCGCCGCCGTTGGGGCCGGTGAGGATCATGGGGCCGAGTACGACGGCGCGCGCCTCGGGCAAGGTGCGGGCGAGGAAGACGGTGGCCTCGGCGTTCACGGCGTCCTCGTCGATCAGCTCGGACTGCCGGGCGCAGGTGTGCGCGGTCCACGTGGGCGTGGTCAGGGCCTGGGAGCGCCCGTAGAGGGCGGCGTCGATCTGTCCGGGCGCGGTGATGGTCACGTAGCTCGGGCGCGGGAGCGGGGCGTTCTCGGGGTCGGCGGGGCGGGCGGGGAAGAGGATGGCGACGGGCATGGGTGCGGCCTTTCTGGGAGCGCGGTCAGGAGGGGGACGTGTCGTGGAGAGCCGGCACCGGGGCCGGGGCGTTGCACGTGGCGTACAGCGCTCCGGCCCATGTCGCCGAGTCGGCGGCGGACTCAGGCGTCCGAGCTTGCGGCCTGGAGCAGCTCCAGGTCCTCGGGCTCGCTCAGGTGCTGGGTGAGCTCGACGGGAAGGGGATCGGCGGTGAGCTTCGGGCGGCAGGCCAGCAGCACCGGCCCGCGCAGGAACGTGTCCCAGTCCGTGCGTCCGTTGGCGGCGTGCGCGTTCAGGAACGCGGCGGCCTGGTGGTTGCGGTCCTCGGGGGTGTAGGCGCGGGGCTGGGGGTCGGTCCAGAAGTAGACCGTCCAGCCCTGGCCGTGTACGGCGTCGAACTGGTCGCAGAAGAACGCCGAAAGGTCCTCGGGGCCGTCGAGTTCGAGCAGCTCGACGGGGTCGGCGGGGTCGGTGGGGAAGTGGATCATCTGGGCCATAGCGGGCACCTTCCAGGGAGCGCGGTCAAGAGGGGGACGTGTCGCGGAGAGCCGGCGGCCCGGGGCCGGGCGCTGCACACGCGGTGCAGCGCCCCGGCCCGTGTCGCCGAGTCCCCGACACGGCGGGGGCCGCGTGCTCGCGCTCGCGGCCCCCGCGCGGGCGGGGTCGGTCAGCCCCGGGAGGGCTTCCAGGCGTGGGCCCGGTCAGCGGCAATGGCGGCCACCGGCGTTGCAGTGGTCAGAGCAGACACGGCGCGCACATGCGCGTGCCCCGGCGTGCACGCGGCGGCCTGGCCCAGCCGATCGGCGGCCTGCGTACCCTGGCCACGGAGCCAGGCCACGTAGGCCAGCACGGCCAGCGCCCCGGCGGCGGCCTCGCGCGGCCCCATGGCCACGGCGGCATTGAGCACCGTCTCCGCTTCCTCCGTGGCCGCCCAGTCCAGCCCGTGCGGGAACGTCCCCGTCAGGAAGTCCACCGTCTCCAGCCGCTGGGGCGCGGTCACGGCCACCATGGCCGCGTGCAGGTACTCGGGGTCCGGGTGATCCAGGGTCGCCAGCACGACGGCGGCGGCGTTGCGGTCCGCCCGATCCCGCAGAAGACGGGACATGCCACGCCCCAGCACGCGGATGTCAGTGAGGAAGTCCCCCATGCGCTCGCGGGCGGCGGTGATCAGCGGAGCCAGCGCGGCGGTGTCCTGCGGCGCGGCGGTCGGGTGCTGGACCGGCGCGCCCCCCTCGACAGCCACGGTCAGCCCGAGGTCAGAGGCCCCCGGCGCGTAGGGTTCGCTCTCACCCGTGCTCAGGTTGGTGCAGTTCTTCCCGTCCACCGTCACCAGCGTCTCGACGGGCAACCCGTGATCGACCATGGCGGCCTCCACCTCGAACCAGCGCAGGGCGCGGTCCTCGGGGCCGTATCCGATCAGGATGGCGCGCTCATGGCCGCTGTCACGCAGGGACTGGGCCAGAAACGTGCCCAGGAAGCCGGCAGGGGCGGCATCGTCGACGCGCATCACCGCACCCAGCCGGGTGCCGGTCATGCCGATGGCCACCAGGGAATCAGCGGGGGTCTTGCGCAGGGCGGCGGCCGCGTAGTCGGCCAGCGCGAGCGGAGAAGAGGCCTTGAGGGTCTTCATGGTGTCCTCCTTGGGGACTGGGGGTGCGGGGCCCCTGATGGGTCCTGCGGGGGTGTGGTGGGCGGTGCCCTCCAACGTGTCTAACCATACACGTTTGGGGCGGGGGTGTCTACTGGGGGTGTGGCGCAGTTTATGGCGTGGTTTATTGCGTAGAGTGTGGCGTGTGTGTGGTGTGGGGTGTGGTGCGGCGTCCCGTGCGCCCGGTCGTGCCGTCGGGCCGCTGCCCGGCCCGGGCCGCCGTCGGGCCGGTCGGGCCGTCGGGGCCGGGCGCGCGTGTGCTCGGCCTCCCGGGGGGTGCTCGGAGTGCGCCGGCCCTCGGCGGGGCCGCGTCGGGGG
>NZ_JBSEYU010000023.1:0-4305 GCF_053627955.1 Micrococcus sp. 093350064-1 | reverse complement strand
TGGCCCGAGGGCTCGCCTGGGTTCTTCTCGTCGATCATGGTCATGATTCTTACCGTTCCTCTCGGTACGGCTTACACAGACCATCTGACACGCCCTCCCGCGGTGACCGCTTCTACTTCGCGGTCGACACGCCAACCGGAGTCAACGTGCTGCGGGATTCGTACACCACTCTGCCGGACGCAACTGCGCCGCACCCTCCACACCGGGATGAGCCTGCTGACCGACCGCCAAAAAGAACACCTCAGCGTCCTCTTCGCCCACGAGAAGCACGCCGCGGTCGAAGCGGCCTGGGAGATCTACCAGGCCATGGTCGCCGCGTATCGAGAATTCGACCGCGCAAAGGCTAAGGCCAAGATGGAGAAGGTGATCGCGGCGCTGAGCAAGAAGGTCCCCGACACCCTCGAGGAACTGGGCAAGCTCGGCCGGACACTGACCAAACGCGCCGCCGACGTGCTGGCGTTCTTCGAGCGACTGGGCACCAGCAACGGTCCGACGGAGGCGATCAACGGCCGGCTCGAACACCTGCGCGGCTCCGCCCTCGGCTTCCGCAACCTCACCAACTACATCGCCCGCAGCCTCCTCGAATCAGGCGGCTTCAGACCCTTGCTACACCCTCAAATGCGATGAGCCTCGAATGCAGGATCTTGTGCCGACAGCGGCGCACGATGGTCGCGGGGATCTCGAACAACCGTGCGCGAAACCGTTTGGGCTCCCAGCGACGTGCATCATGGCCGGCCAGCGCGATGGCCTGGATCCAGGCGACGATGACGCCGGCGAGCTGGACGATCTGGCACCAGACCTGGTTCTGCGCGAATCCCTGCAGCGGGAACTTCATCAGGCCCATGTCCTTGGCGTTGCGGATCCGGTCCTCGCAGCGCGCGCGGCGGCGGTGACGCAGCTCCAGCACTGGAAGCTGGCCGCGTGGGGCGTTGGTCGCGAACGCAGTGATCCGCATCCCTTTGTGATCGGTGATCCGTAGCTGCACTCCGGGGTGGGGGCGTTCCTTCCTTACGGTTACCCGCATTCCGGGGGCCACCCGGGCAGGTCCAGTAGTCCGGTCAGTTCCGCGACCCATGCCCCATCGCGGATCCCTTCGGTGTCGGTGTCGTAGGCAGGAGTCCACGCCTTCGCCTCATCAATACGTTCCAACAGGTCAGGAGTGTTCGCGGGGAGGGTGAACCCGACTGAGTAGGCCAGACGCTGCCGCTCCAGCCAGCCCGCGAAGTCCTTGGGGCCGCCGGCCCCGTCGGTGCGAATCAGGACCTTTTTCGATCCCCGCCCGCCCCGGCCCAGCAGGGCCGGTGGGAGCTGCGCAAGGGCCAGACGGGTGACGGCGATGTGATCGCTGGCGGTGTTCGAGCCCGCGTTGCCGGGGCGAAGGTGGATCGCGAGCGGTTCCCCGGTTCCTTCGCTGCCGTGGTCCAGGAACGCGTACAGAGGGTGGTAGCCGAAGCCGCGTTTGAACGTCGGGGCGGCTTGCTCCTTCTCACTGTGGACGTTGATCAGGGTGGCGTCGAGGTCGATGACCAGCGGGGTCTTCGCGCTCGTCCCCTCGGCCGGGGAATGCTCGCCGGCCAGGGCCCAGGCCTGCTCGCGCGCGGTCCTGCGAGCCCTGGCGATCGCGGTCATCACGGCGGGCGCGTCCTCAGCGAGGGTGGTGAGCGTGCGGGAGATCGTTGGGGCCGAGGCGACGTCACCGAACAGGCCCGGCTCGCACCGCAGCAGGTCGGTGTCACGGGCGACCTCCCCGCCCACCGCGAGAGTCATCGCGAGGTCCAGCAGGACCTTGGAGGCGTGATGCTCGGCCAGCGGTTTCGTCCATGAACCCAACGCTTCACGCAGCGAAGAGGCGAGGCCGGTGGCGTGGATCGTGTCGGTCAGCAGCACCGCGCCCGCATGCGAGGCCGCCGGGACCTCAGCGACGTCCACACGCGGGCGGGGGTAGAAGAACACGGTAGGGTGGGACACCTGAAAGGTGCTCCTTCCGGCCAGGGATTACGAGACTCGACACCCCGTATCATCCCAGGCCAGGAGCACCTTTCTCTATGACGCCCACCCGTCGAGACCACACCCCAGTGAAATCTCGAGGTCAGCGGGTGCTCGTGGCAGGGCCTGAACTGTGGTCCGTACACTCCTACTCATGGATGCGCTTGATATTGGACGGATCGTGGCCGGACTGGTGCTGCTGGTCTTGGGTGGGGAATTTTTGGTGCGTGGGGCGTCAGCACTGGCCGGACGTTTCGGGATTTCGTCATTGGTGATCGGTCTCACCGTAGTGTCAGCGGCGACGTCGGCACCCGAGTTCGCAGTGAGCGTCGGTGCTGTACTGCGTGATGAACCGGGGCTTGCCGTGGGCAATGCGGTTGGCAGCAACATCATTAATGTCCTGCTCATCCTGGGACTGTCCGCGCTGGTCGTTCCCCTCGCTGTAAAGCGGAGGCTGATCCGCTTTGACCTGCCCCTGATGGTCGTCTTGTCAGTTCTACTGCTCCTTGTGTCCCTGGATGGGAGGATCAGTGCGGTGGACGGGCTGATACTATTTTTCGGTGTGGTGGTCCACACCATAATGTCCGTGGTGATTAGTCGGCGGGACGCCAAGACCGCGGTGAATGCCCGGGAAGGGACAGGAGATTCGGCAACCGTCGATCCAGCCGACGAGGAAGGGGCTGCGCTAGGCGCCTCGGTCAGCAGGTCGCTCTTCTTTGTGCTGCTGGGGGTCGCGTTGCTGGTCGCCGGTGCCACGCTGCTCGTGGAAGGAGCAGTGAACATAGCCACCACGTTGGGCGTAAGCAGCCTCGTGGTCGGACTGACCGTTGTGGCTGTCGGGACATCGTTGCCCGAGCTGGCGACGTCCATCATTGCCGTGCGTCGCGGTGAACGCGACCTAGCGGTGGGCAACGTGGTCGGCAGCAATATCTTCAACATAGGGGTAGTGCTAGGACTAACCGCGCTCATCTCTCTTGAGGGCATTCCCGTATCCGGCGCCGCAGTGGCCTTCGATATCCCAGTAATGCTGGCGGCCGCAGTGGCACTACTGCCGATCGCGTTCACGGGCTTCGCGGTGGCGCGTTGGGAGGGCGGCTTGTTCGTGGTTTTGTACGCCGCCTACACCGGATACCTTGTGCTGGCTGCCACAGCGCACGATGCACTGGAGGGATTCACCGTAGCCATGGCGTGGTTCGTGCTGCCGTTAATCGCACTGACGCTCATTTCCTTTACAGCCTACGAAATCGGGCTCCGCAAGGGACGCCGAGACCTGGACCAGACCACGACTTCGACGTAGACCGTCGAGTGCATTCGGCTGCTGGCTTCATTCAGGTCGTCGGCTGAATGTAAATCGGCAAGAGATGACTGTCGGTTGGTGGTGTCATAGCGTCGTAGCAACACTCCCGGTCGGTGGGGGCTCGAGGCGAGGAGGCCTGGGATGGTGCGGCGGCGACTCACGTTCACGGAGCGGATGGAGATCTCGACGGGATCGAAGGCCGGGTGGGGAGTCCGGAAGATCGCGTCTCACCTGGGTAGATGCCCTTCGGTGGTCTCCAGAGAGCTTCGACCGAACTCGACGAAGACGCGCGGCTATCAAGCCGTGACCGCGGACGTGAAAGCGCAACGCCAGCGCTCTCGCCCACAGGTCCGGAAAGTGGCAAAGGACCCGGTACTCGAGGCCCGCGTCAACGCCGACCTCGCAGCGTCATGGATGCCGAACGAGATCGCGGGTCGCTTGCGTCTGGAGGCCGCAGACCCGACCGTTGAACGCATGGCGAACTCTCCCGACGCTCAGGGCCGCACCGTCAGCGGAGAAGCGATCTACCAGTACATCTACGCGATCCCCCGCGGAGAACTCGCCAAGCGTGGGATCTTCTTGCAGTCCAAACGGACCAAGCGCCGGCCCCGCACGCACGGCCGCTCCCGAGGCGGGCCGATCGTGGGGATGGTCCCGATCGCGGAGCGTGGCGAGGACGCGGCGAAGCGGCGGGTACCCGGGCACTGGGAGGGCGACCTGATCATCGGGAAGAACGGGTCCTCGTGGGCGGCGACGCTGGTGGAGCGGATGAGCGGGTTCACCGGCCCGCTCGCCCTGCCCTCGAAACACGCCGAGGGCCCCCGCGGACGCGGTGATCGAGTACTTCACCGAGCTGCCCCGGATGATGCAGACCTCGCTGGTAAGGGACCAGGGCAGCGAGATGGCGCACCACGCAAAGGTCTCCCCTGGGCTGACCCCGTTTCGTAGGTCCAGTCGTTATGAGAGTCGTCCTGTTGCCCGCGGTCGCGGGCAGGGAGACTGGTCAGATCATGACGAACAGC
>NZ_JBSEYU010000022.1:0-4449 GCF_053627955.1 Micrococcus sp. 093350064-1 | reverse complement strand
CAGGTGGGTTGTTGAGGAACTTCCATCCTGCGGGAGAGGCCCACTCGTCTCATCTCAGCCGGCGCCTCGTGGCAAGAACCTCATGACCCACAACAGCTAGCCTGAGTCGGGTGAACACGACCGCCGCCGCCTCCGACCCGTCCGACGCCCCCCTGGCCTCCACCCGCATCGGGGAGGGCCCGCGCCGCGTCGCGTTCCTGCACGGCCTCATGGGCCGGGGCCGGAACTTCACCGGCCCGGCCAAGGAGCTGGGCGACGACTTCACGGTGGAGCTGATCGATCTGCCGGACCACGGCGCCTCGCCCTGGACGGACCGGGTGGACTACCGCGAGATCGCGGACCGGGTGGCCGCCCACCTGCGCGCCGGCCTCGCCGCCGACGGGCCGGTCCACCTGCTGGGCCACTCGATGGGCGGCAAGGTCGCCATGGTGCTCGCCCTGCGGCACCCGGAGCTCGTGGACCGGCTGGTCGTGGAGGACATCTCCCCGCGGCTCTCACCGCAGGCCACCGACGAGTTCGTGCACCTGCTGGGCACCATGCTGCGCCTGGACCTGGACGCGTACGACTCGCGGGCCGAGGCCGACGCCGCCATGGCCGAGCACGTCCACGACACGCGGGTGCGCGGCTTCCTGCTGCAGAACCTGCGGCGCACGGCCGGCCACTTCGCGTGGCAGCCCAACGTGGCCATGCTCTTCGAGCACCTGCGGGAGATCGGCTCGTTCCCGGACCCGGTGGTCCCCGAGGATCCGGAGCGCGTGTTCGACCATCCGGTCCTGTGGCTGGCCGGCGCCGAGTCGGACTACGTCCAGGACGAGGACGTGCCGCGGATGAAGGAGCTGTTCCCGCGCGTCGTGCGGGTGACCGTCCGTGACGCCGGCCACTGGCTGCACGCCGACCAGCCCGAGGCCTTCGTCTCCGCGGTGCGCACCTTCCTCACCGCCGACTGACGGGGCCCGTCGGGAGACGGAGACAGCGCCGAGGCCCGCAGACGCGCCGCCACGTTCCGTGCGTAGCGGCGCGTCTGCGGGCCTCAGCGTGGGGCGCGGGTGGGGGCGGACCCGTCGGCCGCCGCATCAGTGGGCGGGCACGGCCTTCTTCCCGCGCAGGCGTCCGACGAGCAGGACCACCCCGAGCGCGACCGAGCCCCAGAGCAGGCCCCACACGGCCGACGTCGCGGTCTCCGTGAGCCAGCCGAGGAACGCGCCGGCGGTGTGCGTGACGGGCTCGACGATCCCGTGCTGCACGGCGTAGGGCCACGGCACGCCCAGCGCGTCCAGCTCCACGAGGGCGATGTGGCCGCCCACCCAGAGCATCGCCACGGTGCCGATGACGGTCACCACGCGCAGCACGTGCGGCATGGCCTTGACCAGCCCGGCGCCGAACGAGCGGCCGCCGGAGGTCGAGGCGTTCTGGTGCAGGTGCAGGCCGACGTCGTCCATCTTCACGATCAGCCCCACCACCCCGTACACCCCCACGGTGATGACGACGGCCACCACCGCCAGGATCGCCGCCTGCATCCAGAAGCCCAGGTCGGCCACCTCGTTCATGGAGATGACCATGATCTCCAGGGACAGGATGAAGTCCGTGGTGATGGCCCCGCGCACCACGGTGTCCTCGGCCTCCGGACCCCGCTCGACGGCGGGCTCCTCGTCGTCGGCATGCCCGTGGCCGGAGAGCTTGCCCCACACCTTGTGCGCGCCCTCGTAGGACAGGTAGGTGCCGCCGGCCAGCAGCAGCCACGGCAGGATCCAGGGGGCGAGCCAGTCGAGCAGCAGCAGCGCGGGCAGGATGAACACGAGCTTGTTGCGCAGGGAGCCCTTGGTGATCCGCCAGATCATCGGCAGCTCGCGGGCCGCGGCCGCGCCGGCCATGTACTGCGGGGTCACCGCGGCGTCGTCGACCACCACTCCCGCCGCCTTGGCCGCGGCGCGTCCCGCTCCGGCGGCCACGTCGTCCACGCTCGCGGCGGCGAGGCGGGCGAGGGCGGCGACGTCGTCGAGCAGGGCTACGAGTCCGACCATGGTTCCTCCTGGGGTGGGGCCGACGGGCGCGTCGGTGCGCAGGCAGGGCGCAGGTCGAGCATAGCGGCGAGGACGGACACGCACCGGCCCGGTCCCGTGGGGGACCGGGCCGGTGCGTGCGCGGCCGACGAGGCCGCCGGTGGGCTCAGGCGTCGTTCTCGGTGGTCTCCACGGGACGGGAGCCGAGGCGGCCGTCGATGCGGAGCAGGCCCGAGCCGTCATCGCCGACGAGCTCGAGCTGGCCCACGATCTCGGAGACGGTGGCCTCCTCCTCGATCTGCTCGTCCAGGAACCAGTTCAGCAGCGGGCGCGAGTTGAGGTCGCCCGCGGACTCGGTGGCCCGGTACAGCTCGCGGATCGCCTCGGAGACCTTCTGCTCGTGTGCGAGCGCGGCCCGGAAGATCTCCAGGGCCGACAGGCCGGCCTGCACGGGCGGGGCCGGGATGGCGCCGATCGTCGGGAAGCTGTCCCGGTCGGCGACGTGGTCGATGAACTTGTTCGCGTGGACGATCTCCTCGTCCGCCTGGTGCCGCAGCCACGCGGCCATCCCGGACAGGTCCAGGTCGTCGGCGGCGATCGCGAGCTGGCGGTAGACCATGGACGCCTCGAACTCGAGGGTGATCTGGTCGTTGAACTTCTGCAGCAGGTCATCGGTGAGCTTCATGCCTCGAACTCTAGGCAGGCGGCCGGGGCGCGGTGAAGGCGCGCCCGCCCCTCATCGAGGAGCGACGACGGCGGGCGGCCGGTCCCGCCGGATTCGGCGCCCCGCGGTGCCAGCCCTAGGCTGGGCGCCGTGTCCGAGACCCGCCGCGCCCGCCCGGGCGTCGACCCCGTGTCGACGCCGCCCTCCGACGTGCCGCGGGGCCCGGGGGGCCGGGACGCGCTCGTGCGCCGCCGCGTGTTCCGGACGCCCCTGCTGCGCCGCGTGGTCTACGCGGTGGTCTTCGAGCTGCTCGCCATCCTCTTCACCACCGTGATCCTGGCGGCGCTCGGCAACGGCGGCGGGCCCTCGCTCGCCGTGGCGGTCGTGTCCTCGACCGTGGCCCTGCTGTGGAACATCGTGTTCAACTCGGTGTTCGAGACCCTCGAACGCCGCCTCGGCATCACGGGCCGGCCCTGGTGGGTGCGCGTGGCCCACGCCGTCGGCTTCGAGGGCGGGCTGATCGTGTTCCTCGTGCCCGCGGTGGCCCTGATCCTCGGCATCGGGCTGGGGGAGGCGTTCCTCATCGAGGCCGGCCTCCTCGTGTTCTTCCTCGTCTACGCCGCGGTGTACGCCTACGCGTTCGACTCGGTGTTCGGCCTGCCGGACTCGGCCGCCCGCGCCGAGGCCTGACCCGCCGATCGGATCAGGCGCGGCTCAACGGGACGCCGGCAGCCCCAGGAACGCGCGGATCGCCGGCATCTCGCGGCGCACCTGGCCCAGGCCGAGCTCGTGGGCGGCGGCCAGCTTGGCCACGGACCGCTCGCCGTTGGCGATGGGCATGGTCTCGGGCGCGAACAGATAGGCCCGTCCCTGCCGCTCCATCTCGAACAGCCGCTCGCGGGTCGCGTTGTACCGGCGCCAGCGCGTGAGCAGGGCGTCCGCGACGGCGGGGTAGCGCCGGAAGGTGCGCTGGTAGAACGAGGGGAACCGTTCGGGCCGTTTCACGTACCCGCGCTCCCGGGTCAGGACCACGAGGACCTTCTCGAACCCCGCGTCCTCCGCCGCGGTCAGCGGGATCCCGCCGTCCACGCCGAGGGCGCCGTCCACGAACACGGTGCCCTCGGCGTGCACGGGGGGCATGAGGACCGGCATCGTGGACGACGCGCGGACGCGGACCATCAGGTCGGTCAGGGTGGTCATGTCGGAGCGGTCCCACCAGCGCGTCTCGCCGCTCGCGGCGTCGAACCCGCCCAGCACGAGCCGGGCGGGGTTCGCGCGGAACGTGGCGAAGTCGTAGGGCAGGTCCGCCTCGGGCAGGCCGGCGTGCTCGTAGATGTACTCGGCGTTGAACAGGCCCTTGCCGCGCAGGAAGCTCAGCCAGTTGCCGAACCGAGGATCGTCGGCGAAGTCCACGAACGAGCGCCGCGCACGGGCCGGGTCGCGGGACAGGTAGTTCACGGCGTTGGACGAGCCCGCCGAGATGCCGGCCACGAAGTCCACGTGGATCCGCTCGCGCAGCAGCTCCGCCACCACGGCCGAGGTGAGCGCGGCGCGCATCCCCCCGCCCTCGAACAGCAGCGCCGTGTCGGTGACGTTGGACGTCATGGGCTCGGTCATGGTCGGTCCCTCCGTGTTCGCCGTCCGCCGAGCAGGGCGCGGGGCGCTCCCGTCCGGCCGCGCCCATCCTAGGTGTAGGAGGGCATGACGTTGTTGACTCGGGCCGGGGCCAACGAGGCCGGAGGGGCGTCCCCGCAGGAGGTATGAGGCCGATGGTAGTTGTAGTGG
>NZ_JBSEYU010000021.1:0-6465 GCF_053627955.1 Micrococcus sp. 093350064-1 | reverse complement strand
GCCCGAGGGCTCGCCTGGGTTCTTCTCGTCGATCATGGTCATGATTCTTACCGTTCCTCTCGGTACGGCTTACACAGACCATCTGACACGCCCGGACCGGCAAGACGACGATGCTCAGGGACATCCTGGCGTCCAACGTCGTCGAACGAGCACGCCGATTGTCGGCGTGTGAGAACCCATTCGACGCCCTCACCGAACGCACCCATGAGTGGACCGGCCAGGGCAGGATGCGACGACGGGCGCGCGAACTCCGGCCCGAGGTGGCCGGCCTCGAAAAGGTGGTGGCTTCGGCAAACAACGCGGACGAGGAGAACCTCTCCGAGGAGATTCCACATCGGAGCGCCATCAAGGACAGCCGGAACGTGGATGCGGACTACTTCGCCTGCCTGTCCACCGCCGCCTTGGGCGGAAGCGGCGGGGGAAGAGGACGCCCTGGGTGAGGACAGCTTGACGTCGGAGCAGCCGGGCGCCTCGGGCCTGGCCACTGCGCCGATGGCAGCGGCACCGACTCCGCCCCGCTCCGCGCGCAGGCGGCCGACGAGGGGGTAGTGCTGCACGGGGTCCTTCCGGAGGGGCCGGACCGGCCCGGACCGGCCCGGGGCGCACGGAGCCGGCCGGACCGGCCTACGGACCGGACGGTCAGCCCTGGGCCGACTCGACGTCCTCGTCGACCCAGTCGCGGGAGCGTTCCACGGCCTTCTTCCACAGCCGCAGGGCGCGCTCAACCTCCTCCTCGTCCGTGGTGGGCTCCCAGCGCTTGTCCTCTTCCCAGTTGGCCACGAGCTCGTCCTGGGACGCCCAGAACCCCACCGCCAGGCCTGCGGCGTAGGCGGCGCCGAGAGCGGTGGTCTCGATGACCTTGGGGCGCACGACGGGCACGCGCAGCAGGTCCGCCTGGAACTGCATGAGCAGCTCGTTGGCGACCATGCCACCGTCGACCTTCAGTTCGGTCAGGTCCACGCCGGAGTCCGCGTTCATGGCGTCCAGGACCTCGCGGCTCTGGAAGGCGGTGGCCTCGAGCGCCGCGCGGGCGATGTGCCCCTTGTTGACGTAACGGGTCATGCCCACCATGACGCCGCGGGCCGCGGCGTCCCAGTGCGGGGCGAAGAGGCCGGAGAACGCGGGGACGAAGTACACGCCGCCGTTGTCCTCCACGCCGGCGGCCAGGGTCTCGACCTCCGGGGCGCTGCCGATCATCCCGAGGTTGTCCCGCAGCCACTGGATCAGCGAGCCGGTGACGGCGATCGAGCCCTCCAGCGCGTACACCGGCTTCTGGTCGCCAATGCGGTACGCCACCGTGGTGAGCAGGCCGTTGTCCGAGTGCACCGGCTCCTCGCCGGTGTTGATCAGCATGAAGTTGCCGGTGCCGTACGTGTTCTTGGCCTGGCCGACCTCGAAGCACGCCTGGCCGAAGGTCGCCGCGTGCTGGTCGCCCAGGATGCCGGTGATCGGCGTCTCGCGCAGCAGCTGCTGGCCGGATACGGTGCCCACCTCGGCGGAGGAGCTGACGATCTCCGGAAGCATGGACATCGGGATGCCCATGTCCGCGCAGATCTCCTCGTTCCAGTCGAGGGTGTCCAGGTTCATCAGCATGGTGCGGGAGGCGTTGGTGACGTCGGTGACGTGCCGGCCGCCCTCGCCGCCGCCGGTGAGATTCCACACGAGCCACGAGTCCGTGGTGCCGAAGATGAGGTCGCCGTTCTCGGCGGCCTCCCGGGCACCGTCCACGTTCTCCAGAATCCAGGCCACCTTGGGGCCGGAGAAGTACGTGGCCAGGGGCAGCCCGACGCGCTCCTTGTAGCGGTCCGCGCCGACGTCGCCGGCCAGGCGCTCGCAGAGGTGGTCGGTGCGGGTGTCCTGCCACACGATGGCGTTGTACACCGGCTTGCCGGTGTTGCGGTCCCACACCACGGTGGTCTCACGCTGGTTCGTGATGCCCACGGCGGCGACGTCGTGTCGGGTCACCTCGGCGCGGGCCAGGGCCTCGCCGATGACCTCGCGGGTGTTCGTCCAGATCTCCACCGGGTCGTGCTCCACCCAGCCGGCGCGCGGGAAGATCTGCTCGTGTTCGCGCTGACCAGTGGACACGATGGCCCCACTGTGGTCGAAGAGGATCGCGCGCGTGGACGTGGTGCCCTGGTCGATGGCCATCACGTAGCGGGGGGTGGTCATGTCCTACTCCTTCGGAGGTGGTCACGGGGGTGTGGGGGTGGCGGGCACGTTCCCGCAGGGGAACGTGCCCGCCGGGGTTGGACGGGCAGACCGCTCAGACGAACAGAGGCGCGGCGAGGCCGGCCAGGACGGCGCCGACGAGCGGGCCGACGATCGGCACCCAGGCGTAACCCCAGTCCGAGCCGCCCTTGTGCCGGATCGGCGCGACAGCGTGGAACAGGCGGGGGCCCAGGTCGCGCGCCGGGTTGATGGCGTACCCCGTGGGGCCGCCCAGGCTCGCGCCGATCGCGACGACGAGCAGGGCCACCGCGAGCGGGCCGAGCCCGGAGGGGGTGGAGCCGAAGAGCAGGATCACGAACACCAGGACGAACGTGGCGATCACCTCGGTGACCATGTTCCACAGCGGGTTGCGGATCTCGGGACCTGTGGCGAACGTGCCCAGGATCGCGCCCTGGTCCGTCTCCGCCTGGTAGTGGTCGCGGTAGGCCAGCCAGGCCAGGGCCGCGCCGAGGAAGGCGCCGATCAGCTGCGCCGCGAAGTACGCGAGCGTGGTGCCGAGGGTCACGGCGATGCCGGGGGCGTACTCCTCGGCGCCGCTGACGAGCAGGCCGACGGTCACGGCGGGGTTCAGGTGCGCACCGGTCGCGGCAGCGACGTAGACGCCCGCGAAGACGCCCAGCCCCCAGCCGAAGCTGATGAGCAGCCAGCCTCCGCCGTTGCCCTTGGTCTTCGTCAGGACGACGTTGGCGACGACGCCGACGCCGAGCAGGAGGAGGATGGCCGTGCCGGCGATCTCATGCAGGAAGATCGTGCCCATGGACGGGCTCCTTTCCGTGGACGGGGGCGGCGTCGGCAGCTGCGAGCGCGGCGGCGGCGGTGACGTCGTCGTGGGCGGTCTCGCCGCGGAGGCGGGCGGCGACGAGGTCCTTGTACGCCCGGATCTCACCGGCGATGCGCTCTTCATCCCAGCCCAGCTCGGGGGCCACGAGGGACGCGATCTCCGCGGCCGCCGCGACGCCGCGGTCACGGACCTCGGTGGACAGGCGCGTGCGGCGCTCGATGACGTCGTCCAGGTGGACGACGCCCTCGGCCCGGGCGGCGTGGACGATCTCGGCGCGCAGGTAGCGCGGCGCCTCGGCGAGAGGGACGCTCAGGGACGGGTCGGCGTCGATCAGGTCGAGCACGTGGCGCAGCACGGTGCCGTAGCGGAACAGGAGCCGGTCCACGCGGGCCTCGTCCAGGCCGTAGTCGGCGGCGATGCGGTCCGCCTCCGCCTCGATCTCCGAGTAGCCGAGGCCGCCGAGCACGGGGATGTGCTCGGTGAGGCTGGGACGGGTCGGGTGGGTCTCGCGCACCACGAAGTCCACGACGTCCTCGGCCATGGCCCGGTACGTGGTCCACTTGCCGCCGGCCACGGCGGTGAGGCCGGGGGCCACCTCGGTGACGGTGTGCTCACGGGAGATCTTGGTGGAGCCGCCGTCGGATCCGGTGACCGGCTGCAGGAGCGGGCGCAGGCCGGCGTACGTGGCGATCACGTCGTCTCGCGTGAGGTCCTCCTTCAGCACCGCGTTGGCGTGCTCGAGGATGTAGTCGATGTCGTCCGCGGTGGTGGCCGGATGGGCCACGTCCTCCGCCCACGGGGTGTCCGTGGTGCCGATCACCCAGTACTCGTCCCACGGGATGAGGAACAGCACGGACTTCTCCGTCTTGGTGATCACGCCGGTGGCGGCGTCGGCGCGGATGCGGTCGCGCGGGACGGTGATGTGGGCGCCCTTGGAGGCGAGCACCTCGAGGCCGCCGTCGGCCCCGGCCAGCTCCTGCTGCTCCTGGGTCCACACGCCCCCGGCCAGGATGACGGCGCGCGCGTGCACGTCGAACTCCTCGCCGGAGGTCTCCTCGCGGACACGCACGCCCTGCACACGGCCGTCGTCGCCGCGCAGGTAGCCGGTGACGGCGGTGTAGTTGGCGGCCACGGCGCCGTGGTCCACGGCGGATCGCACGAGCATCATGGCCAGGCGGGCGTCGTCGAACTGGGCGTCGGCGTACTCCACCGCGCCGACGATCTTCTCGTCGTCGAGGGAGGGGAAGGTCGCGGCCATGGAGCGGCGGCTGAGATGGCGGTGCGCGCCCATCGCGCGGCGGCGGCCGAGCGACTGCATGGCGTCGTACATGGTGACGCCGGCGCCGATGAAGCCGCGGTCGATCACCTTGTGGAAGAACGGGAAGACGAAGCGCAGGGGGCGCACCAGGTGGGGCGCGGTCTGGGTGAGCAGCAGGTCGCGCTCCCGCAGCGCCTCATACACCAGCTTGACGTCCAGCATCTCGAGGTAGCGCAGGCCACCGTGCATGAGGCGGGAGGAGCGGGACGACGTCCCGGAGGCCCAGTCGCGGGCCTCGACGATGCCCACGTCGAGGCCGCGGGTGGCCGCGTCGAACGCGGCGCCCACGCCGGTGGAGCCGCCGCCCACGATCAGGATGTCGAGGGGGGCCTCCGGGCTGGTGGCCCGGAGGCGGGCGAGGTGATCCTCCCGCGTGGCGGCGGAGAGGGAGACGGTTCGCAGGGTCGGCATGGGGGGTTGCTCCTTTATCAGTGGAGACACAGTGTAGTGGCGTGGCTCACGATACCCGGTGTCACGTCACGAGATCCGGTATCAGCACGAGCCGAGGTCCATGATGTCACTCCCGGGCCGCGGGTATGCACGCGTCGGGTACGGTCTCGCGGAACCCGAGCGGCTCGTACAGGGCCACGTCGGTGCGCGTGGAGGTGGCCCGTCTCGCACGGTCCCCGGGCTGTGGCACCTCACCCTGTTCCGCTGGAACGAGGGCGGAGCGCCCCGGGTGACGCGTGCCCACGGGTGAGGCCCCGCCCCTACACTCCGACCATGGACATCACCGTCGGCGCCGTCGGCCGCGCCTCGCTCTCGGACTGGGAGCAGGAATGCTGCGGTGACTCGATCGCCGTGGGGGAAGTCCACGAGCTGATCCTGCTGCCCTCCCGGGGAGTGAGTCAGGCTGGGCCCCTGGCCTCTGCAGGCTGGGTCGTCACCCATCACGACGACGGCAGCCCCGCCGGGTCGATCCCGTTGCGTCGTGTGCGGGCCGTGGTGAGGGCGGTACACGAGGTGTGGCCCTCGGGGCGGCTCGCCGAGATCGACCGCGTCCCCGGCCACGCTGACCTGACGATCCTGGAGCCGGAGGAGGCCACCGGCCTCGGCTTGGGGGAGGTCGTCTACGTCGGCGCCTACGAGCCGGTGCTCCCCGAGACTCCCCGCCCTGACGAGTGGCTTCTCGACCTGGAGATCCTCGAGGATCTCGGTCCGCGCACCTGGTGAGCCTCACGAGTCCATCCCCTCACGGTCTCGAGCTGCATGGGGTGAGCGTAGAAGTCCGTTCGGCGGCACGGATTGCCCCCGACACGCCGACCTCGGTGCGCATGGATGCGAACGGTCACATCACCGCATCCCCCACGCCTCTCCACGATGCGCACGTGGGGGATTTCTCTTTCGCCACGGGGTCCTAGGTGTAGGAGGGCATGACGTTGTTGACTCGGGTCGGTGCCAGTGAGGCCGGAGGAGCGTCTCCGCAGGAGGTATGAGGCCGATGATAGTTGTAGTGGTTCACCCACACCGCCAGGGCCTCACGCCGAGCTTGCTCTGAGGAGTACGGGCGGGCGTAGAGGACCTCGTCCACCATCAGCCGGTTGTAGCGTTCGACCTTCCCGTTGTGACGCGGGGTGTAGGGGCGGATCCGGTGATGCCGGCCCCCGAGCGAGACCACCTTCCGGGTGAAGTCCACGGCCCGGTAGTTGTTGCCGTTGTCCGTGACCACCCGGTCCACGGTGATGCCGTGAGCGGCGAAGAACGCCCTCGCCCGGCAGAAGAACCCGATCGTGGTCACCGCCCGCTCATCCTCCAACGCCTCCGTGTACGCCAGGCGGGTGAACCCGTCGATCGCCGAGTGCAGGTAGGTGTAGCCGACCCGTCGGCCAGGCCCGCGTTTGGCCGCTCGCGCGTTCTCGGAGTCCCGGCCGTGAGCACGCCAGCCGCCCCCCTCGGGGATGCGCCCGATTTTCTTCACGTCCAGGTGCACCATGTGCCCCGGGCCGCGGGCGGTGATCTTCTGTGGTCGTTGGCGCAGGTCCTCACCCGTGGGCGCGAGGTCTGGCAACCGGGAGATGCCCAGCCGGTGCATCCACCTGCCCACGGTGCGCAGGCACAGCTGGTGGCCTTCGGAGGCGAGGTGGTGATGGATGCGCCGTGCGGACCACTTGCGCTCCCGCCGCAGGGCGTGGAT
>NZ_JBSEYU010000020.1:0-7435 GCF_053627955.1 Micrococcus sp. 093350064-1 | reverse complement strand
ACAACAGGCCCAGGAAGGTCCTGGACTGGAAGACTCCCGCGGAGGTCTTCGCCGAGCAGCTACGCTCGCTCTCAACGCACGGTGTTGCAACGACCGGTTGAACCCGCCCAGTTCCGCTCGGCCCTATTCCAGGACGCCCTCACCACCCACGGGCTGATCGGGTCCATGGGTCAGGTCGGTGCTGCCGGGGACAACGCGGCTATGGAGTCCTTCTTCGCGTTGCTGCAGAAGAACGTGCTGGACCGACGCGACTGGGACACCCGGGACGAGCTGCGGGCCGGGATCATCACCTGGATCGAGCGAACCTACCACCGCCGCCGCCGGCAGGTGCGCCTGGGCCGATTGACGCCGGTCGAGTACGAGTTGATCATGGACCACACGCCCGCAGACGCGGCGTGAAGACGACTGTCACCTACACGTGCACCAGTCCCTCCTTCCTCTGGTGTACAGCCGGCCATCGGGTGAGAATCCAAACATCACCGGCGTGCGCAGGCAGAGGAGACCCACATGAGCCAAGAGCAACCACCACCCCGGCATCGTCTCCATGAACCCCAGCAGATCAAGCAGGCCTTGTTCTCAGACCCTGCTGACGACGCCCCAGCCACCTATCTCTGGTCCAAACCAAAGAGAGGCCGTTGCCGACGCTGTCGACTGCCGATCATCTGGATTTACACCGAACGCGAAGCACCCTGGCCCTTCCAGCCGGAAGAGTACGAGAGCGCTGGATTGCCCCCTAAGGCTCAGTGGCGCCTTCCTCGACGTCGGAAGATCATCGCCATCCAACGCCCCGCAGAACGCCCCACCGACAAGGTGCTCATCCCACACACGCATGTCTGCCCCTTCGATGAGGACTCAGACTCTCCGGCCTTGCTCCGCATCCAGAACGAGCTGCGTGCCAGCCTCGAGGAAAGCGACACGGAGGAGAAGCTCTCCTGAACAAGCAGAATCCCCACTTGGTGGACAACACGGAGCTCACGCTCTGCCACACGGAGGAGGAGCCATCACCAGCTCCCGCCCTGGCCAACGCGATATGTACGCCTAGGCCCGAGGGATTGCAGTACCGCACTAACGCATCACCGCGTGCGGCACTGCGTTAGTGCGGGTTATCCTGCCCTCATGGCACCAGCTCCTGTCACCATCGCGTTCATCGCCTCCAAGGGAGGCGTGGGCAAGACCATGGGAACCATCTGCCTCGCCGCCGCCCTGACCCACACCGGCCACAGCGTCGAAGTCCTCGACGCCGATCCCCAGGGCTCGGCCAGCGAGTGGCTGGAGATCGCAGCCGAAGAACGCCCCACAGGCTCGCCCATCCCCTTCACCTACCGGGCCGTGAACCTCTCCGACCTCAAACGGCTGCGCCCGAGCACGGACTTCGTCGTGATCGACACCCCACCGGGCACCCCCGACGTCCAGTCCGCCGCTGCCGCAGCGGCCGACCTGGTCATCATCCCCACCACTCCCAGCGCCGACGACATCGCCCGCACCTGGGCCACCGTCGACGCCCTGGGCCCCACCGTGCGCCTGGTGGCCCTGCTGAACCAGGCCAACCCCCGCACCAAGCTCTTCACCCAGGTCGTGGACCTGCTGGCCGCCGAGAACGTCCCGCAGCTGGCCACCACGATCCCCACCCGCGAGAGCTTCAAGCACACCCACGGCACCTACCCCACCCGTACCGCGCTCGGCCCCTGGCTCCAGGTCGCCGAGGAGATCCAGGAGATGACCCGCCCGTGAGCACCAAGCCCACCCCCGGCGCCGCCCGCGGACGCCGCACCACCACCCCGGCCACCCCCACCGACGGCCCGGACATGACCCTGGCCTACGCCGCCCACGCCCAGGCAGCCGCCGAGCCCATCAAGGCCACCTCCATCCGCCTACCCGAACGCCTGCACAAGCACCTGCGCCGGCACAGCGTCGAGGTCGGGGTGCCCATGTCCCAACTGATCATCCAGGCCATCGAAGCCAAGTACCCCGAAGACTGACCGCAATACCGCAGTGCCGCGCGCATGAATGAGGTAGTGCGGTACTGCGTTAGAGACGCCTCTTCCCATGTCTGACTAAGAGCGATACGCACTGAGTAGCTGCCGGTTGACCATCCAGGAGCCGGGGGATACTGAAAGGCCTCCATCCCTCAATCGACCAAGTCAGGGGAGGTCTCTGGACGGGAGAACAGATAGTTCACTCAGCCGCGCGGCGCAAGAACGAACTCGCCACAACGGACCGAACGCAAGCAGACGGAGTGAGCATCGAGGGGATGTGCAGTGGACCACGGAGAAGACCGCTTCCCGCTGGGATACCCCACCACATACTTCATCCTCCAGGTCAGCTAAGCCCGACCCCGGCGGGGAACGTCCACCTCCCCTCCTGTTGCTGCCACCGCATGACAGGGGGCCTCGCCTGCAACTTGTGTGATGTACAGCACGCAGATAGGCTTCGATGCGTCAGATGACAAGCTGAATATTGGAGGGGATTATTTTCGATCGACGTCAAGCCATGCGTGGTCTTTCGGGAGCGTTGGTTTCTGGGGGTCTGATTGCAGTCGCTGCGCCGACTTTGGCGGGCGCCGGGCAGCCGATTGGACGGCCGCCTCATGCTGGGCGACGGCCGCCTCAGTCGGCGTGGCGCAAGCCGCAGTCCTCCTACACGGAAGATGAGCAGCTCGACATGATTCTGAGGGCGCTGGATTCGATGCCTGAAGAGCTTAAGCGAGCTGATCCTCACACATACCCGGGATACAGCGAGAAAATCGCGCCTTACCTTGAAGGCCTCACGACAATTCAGACTCCAGTGGATTCATCTGGCGACGCTGAGGCAAGTCCAGCGTTTAATGTTTTTGGATGCTCGCTGGCGCTTGGCAATTTCGTCGTTCAGTTCGGGTTCCCCGTATTCAAGATCATTGCTTGGATTAAGAAGGCGCGGAGCCTTTGGGGCGGAGTTAGCGGCATTTGGCGTGCAATTCGTTCCGGTCAGGCTGCCGCTGAGATCGGTGAGGATGCCGTGAATGTTCTCTCCGAACTCCTGGGGGTTCCCGGGCTTGTGGAGGCTTGCCTGAGCTGATGTCAGGGCTAATCCCAAACAGGGGGAGGGGTTCCTTTCCGAAGGAAGGGGGCCCCTCCCATGTCGTTCCTATTTCCTTGGCCGTAGGGGGACACTTGTCTACTGCGGCGCTACTGTCCCCGGTGGTCTGGTTGTTTTGGTGGCTGTTGAGCAAGCTCCTCTCCAGCCCTTTGAGCGGATCTCTTTCCCTTGCCCTCACTGCTGCTGCTGTAGTGGTTAGTTCTATTGTCGTGACTTTGTGTGAGCGGCCCTTTACTGTTTCTGCTGGTCACTCAGACCCAGGCGGGTGGGGCTATGCAATTTGGGGGTTCGTTATTCCCCCACTTGTGGGGGCAATGGTGGGGTGGTTCGTTTCTCCGGGTCACGCTGCGTGCGGAGCTATCGCGATGTTCACAGTCTTTGGGACTGAAGCATTGTTATTAAAGACGTGGCGGCCCGGTATGAGTGATGAGGAAATTCGGCAAGCTTGGAGCAAGACCAAGAAAATGACGGAGGAAATGGCCGCTGAAGATCGAATCGAGAGGGGATGGCTGACGCCGCCCAGGAAGTGGAATGATCAGTAGGTTCAGTGTGTCCCATGCCCATTTTGACAGCGATGTCAGCGCTATAACCGCACCACCGCGCTACCGCAGCACCGCACGGGTGAATGCGGTACTGCGGTACTGCGTTAGTTGCACTACTTCCCCGGTCTGACCACGGGTGATGTGTGCTGGGCGCTGCCGATGGGTCGCGCGTGGACCGGGCGGAAGTGAAATCCCCTTGCCCCCTATTGACCAAGACAAGGGCGGGGTGACCATACCCGGACAGGAGAACAGGCGGCTCACTCACCGTCGCGGCCCTCGAAGAAGAACACCGCGACGGGTCTCACCCTACGGAGAAGAACCGGCCCGGACCACGGGTATCCACAGGGCGTGGGCCGTTCAGGGCTGGCCGGTCTCGGTGGTGTTGAGGGCCTTGTAGATCGTGGTCCGGGAGACTCCGAACGCGCGGGTCACCACGGCCTGGACCGCGGCGGTCTTCTCCTGGTCTAGCTTTGTCACAGGCTGACCCCGTCCAGGCGGGTATACCCACTAGGCGCATGTGTCAGAGCCAGTTGGGTGCTGCTGGACAGAGGTGCCAGGGTGCGATCTTGCTTGACAGGGTTGCCCATCATCGCGCTCGACGGATTCGTCGATCCGGCCTTCTCCAACCGCGCGCTGGCTCGCTTACCCGTTGGGCTTGGCCTCGGATTCATGGACGTCATTCTGGAGTAGCGCGATGATCTGCTTTGCGGTTTCACTCCGGTGGTCCTGTGAGATGGGCCTGCTTCCGATCAGGTCGTTGACCCAGAGCCCGTCAGCAGCGAGCAGGGCGAGCGAGGTCATCTGGTCGCGCTCAGCTTCGTCTCGTTCGCTACGTCCGGTCCATCGGTCGATGAGGTCTTCCCAGATCGCCTTGTGCTGGGTGTGCTGGCTGTCGAGAATCATCTGGAACTCGGCGCGGGAGGCGGCTGTCGAACAAGTGAGTATGTAGGCGGTCAGGCGCTCCATCGGCGTTGCCTCAGCGGTCGGCTTTCCACAGGCGATCTCTAACTGCCGCTCCCAGCGATCAGCGAGTCTCTGGTGGATCGCAGCGATCAAGTCGTCTCGTGACGGGAAGTGGTAGATGATCCCGGCCCTGGTGATCCCTGCAGCGGCCGCGACAGAGTCAAACGTGACTGCTGTGATCCCGTCTTCCTCGATCACTTGGATCGCGGCGTCGAGGATCATGGTCTTCTTGCTCTCACGCACCATCATGCGCCCCTCCGATTGGTTCAGTGGTTTTCGGCGTACTCCATTGCCTCGCTGCCGCGCCCGTAAGCGCGGAGCAGCCGATTGGTCAGAGCGGCTCCACTAGCCAGCATGACAGCGAGGACGATCATCGTGACCAAATAGGCCGTGTCGTAGGCGGAGGTGGCGGCTGCGATCACGTCGAGATCTCCGTCGGCGATCCCGAGGGCATCGGCAATGCTCTCCCCCGCTGCGGCGGGAGTGCCATCCGGGAGTCGGACGACTGTGGCGTAGACGAAGGTCAGGAGGCTCCCGAGGAGTGCTACAGCCGAGAGGGAGCCCATCTCATAGGAGACTTCTTCGATCGAGGCCGCCATGCCGGCCTTTCGCGGAGGCGCGTTGCCCATAATGGCGGCGGAAGCGACGGCGAAGGTGCCGCCCAGGCCGAAGCCGGTCACGATGAAGCTGACGACCAGCAGGGGTAGTGATCCGTTCGCAGAGGCCAGCACGGCGAGAGCTAGTCCTAGGGCGGCGATGGCGAGGCTGCCGGAGATAATGATCCGCAGGCCCACGATGTGCAGGATCGCGGCCCCTAGGACACCTGAGGGCAGGGCGCCAAGCGCGATGGCTGCGACTAGCAGGCCTGCTTGCAGGGGGGTGAAGCCCTCGACGAGCTGGAAGCGCTGTGTGGTCGCGAGCTGGGCGCCAGCGATGGTGAACATCGCGAAGAAGGCTGCCAGAGAGCCGCCAGCGAAGGCGCGGTTGCGGAAGATGGAGAACTCGATGAGTGGTTCTTCCAATCGGCCCTGGCGTCGCACGAAGAGGACGAACCCGATGACTGCTGACGCCAGCGCCCCTGCGATCAGAACCCAGTTCTGTGGAATATGGGCCAGTTCCTTGATGACGAGCACGGTGCCCACCAGCCCGACCATCGCATAGAGGGATGAGACGAGATCCCACTTCTTCGACGGATCGGGATGGTTGTGCGGCGCGATGATTGCGGTCGCCACAAGTGCGATGGCAACAACGGGGACATTGATGAGGAAAACAGATCCCCACCAGAACCGTTCGAGAAGGGCGCCGCCGAGAATGGGTCCGAGCGCTGCCCCCGCGATCGACAGGCTCCCCCAGATGGCGATGGCGATGTTGCGCTCACGAGGATCGTCGAACGCGAGGCGGATCAGAGCAAGCGTGGCGGGCATCATCGCTGCGGCCCCCACAGCGAGGAGTGCCCTGGCGCCGATCAGGAAGGCAGGGTTGGGCGAGAATGCCGCTGCCAGTGATGCGGCACCGAAGATCCACAGGCCGACGACGAACATTCGGCGGTGGCCGATGCGATCGCCCAGTGTGCCTGCTCCCAAGAGGAGGCCAGCCATGACCAGGGGGTAGGCGTTGATGATCCACAGTGTCGAGGATCCGGACGCGCCGAGGTCTGCGGTCAACGTAGGCAAGGCGGTGTAGAGGATCGAATTGTCGAGGGTGATGAGTAGCAGGCCGGCCCCCACGGTCATGAGCAGCCACCACCGCCGCGGCGATGATCCAACGTCGTTCACTGTTGTACCCCTGTCCTCTGCCTGTAGTCGCATCAACGAAACTATACTAACAGGTTAGTAAAGTAAACGTCAACGCTCCGACAGAGGGATGCCTCACAATCCAGCTGGGTGTTCATTGCCCCATCCCGGCGTCAAGCCGGGTATACCCCTTTACACACCCTGCCCGGTCACGAGACCATCACGTCAGAGACGGTCCCAATCGGGCCCGTTGGACACAAGCGTCGGAGGGTCTTAAACGTGGTTGGACAGACTGTGGCCTACGTGCGGGTGAGCTCAGCGGAGCAGAACCTGGATCGTCAGCTCGAGGCGGTGGGGGAGCGCGACCGGATCTTCCAGGACAAGATCAGCGGCAGCTCGAGGGCCAAGCGCACGGGGTTGGCGGAGCTGATGGCCTACGTGCGGGAGGGGGACCTGGTGAAGGTCGCCTCGATGGATCGGCTCGGCCGGGACACGCGGGACCTGTACGCGATCGTGGACGAGCTCACCGGCAAGGGGTGTGCGGTGCAGTTCGTGTCCGAGCGGATCACCGTGGACAAGTCCGGCACCTCTCCGGTGGACGGGCTGATGCTGGGCATCCTGGCGGCGTTCGCTGAGTTCGAGCGCCGGCGGATCAAGGAGCGTCAGGCCGAAGGCATCGCCCTGGCCAAGGCCCGCGGCAAGTACGTGCAGGCCCCGAAGCTTTCGGACACCGACGTGGAGCAGGCGCGCGTGATGATCGACATGGGGATCCCGAAGGCCGAGGTGGCGCGCGCGTTCGGTGTGAGCCGGCAGACCCTATACACCTCGTTGCGCCGGCCAGCCTAAGACTGAGCCTTATCCTCGGCCGCCTACGTCTCCGGGGTTTCTGCGTCAGCACGCGGGTGGGGCCTTGTACGGGGATCGAGCGTCTTGGGCTGAGTGATGGCACGCGCGGCCGACGAGCGTTGTGTTCCGCGGTTGCCCCGGAGTGGTTCGGGACAACGGCGCGAGCATACTTGCTATCAGGGGGGCGTGTCAACTTGTCTGTGTAAGCGGGGTGGTCACAGGTAGGGGTTGATCCGGTCGGGGTAGGCCGCGGCGAGCTGGGCGAGGGCCTGCTTC
>NZ_JBSEYU010000019.1:0-8220 GCF_053627955.1 Micrococcus sp. 093350064-1 | reverse complement strand
TCGGTCATCCTCAAAGTGACGCTGCCGGAGCGGGCGGACTTCTACCGCGAGTTCGTGGACCATCCCCGAGTGATCCGCGTCCTGGCCCTGTCGGGCGGCTATACCCGGGCCCAGGCCACCACCCTGCTGGCCCGCAACCACGGCGTGATCGCCAGCTTCTCCCGCGCCCTGACCGAAGGGCTGAGTACGGCCCAGAGCCCAGCGCAGTTCAATGCGGTGTTGGATGAGGCCATCAACGCGATCGCGACGGCCTCTCGCACCTGACCGGAGGCCATAGGACCGCTGCGGTAGTCTGCGGCCGCCGAAGCGGTGTCCGACCACCCCCCATTCCTGGGGCCGGGCACCGCCTCAGCGGCGTCTGCCGCGCAGTTCAACGGGCAGCCACCGAGGAGCGCACGAAGTCCTGGCGCACCCCCAAGGCGCGGTCGGTGCGCCGGATGGACTCGCCGCCGTCGTCGACGGTTCCGGTGAGGGCCCGGATCGCGTCGATGTTCTCGGGGACGACGATCGCCTGGTTGTCCACCGTGTAGGTGTAGTACAGCTCGTTGCCGTCCACGGTGAGGATGTCTTCCCAGAGGGCCACCTCATACATATCACCCCGGGGCCGGCCCAGGTCCTCCATGAGTTCCACGGTGCTATTGACCGCCACGACGCCGTCCGAGCGCCGGACGAAGGCGATCCGCGGCATCGCCCGGAACGCCTCCAACACCTCCTGCTTCTCGGCCGGGCGGGTGAGCTCGATCGTCCAGTAGTGCAGGTGGTTCTGAGTGTGGGCTCCCTTGGCGGCCATGGTGACCACGTCCAGGTCCGGGACCACCGACTGGGCGTCGGGCCCCTGATGGCTGGGGATTCGGCCCTCGGGGACGATGGTGTTCATGATCCCCGAGTGGTCCGATTCCCACGGATCGGTGGCCCGGCGGATGAGCACCCCCCGGGCCTTGGACAGCAGTCCGACGTCCTTCAGCGCGGTAAGGGCCCGGACGGTGGCGGTGGTATTGCAGGACACCACCCGGGTGCTGTCCCGGCCCAGGGCGGTGGCGTAGTTGGCGTGGGCGACGAAGGAGTGGCCGGTGAGATCGTGCTTCTCCCCGCCCTGGAACACGGATTTGACCCCGTGGGCACGGTAGAGCTCCAGGTTGCCGGCGCCCACCTGGGCCGGGGTGCAGTCCACCACGACGTCAACGTTCTCGAGCAGGTCGTGCAGGCCTCCGACGACGGGAAGGCCGGCATCCGCCATCACCGGTAGGGCCTGCTCGGTAGAGGCGTAGACGGGGATACCCTTCCCGGCCGCAGTCGCGATCCGGTAGTCAGCGATGACGTCACTGACTCCGACCAGCGCCATGTCCTCCTGGGCCCGGACCGCGTCGGCGACGCGTTTGCCGATGACCCCGTACCCGTTCACCGCGACCTTGATCTTGTCCTGCATGCTCGTCTCCTTTCCTGGAGGACCCGTTCCGGTTTCGGGGTCTATCGCCAGCCGCGTCTCACCGGATGCCCGCAGCGGACGACGGTGCTCAGAGCTTGTCGAGCATCTGTTGCATTTCGGTGATCTCGGCCTCCTGGTCGGCGATGACCTGCTCGGCGAGCTGCACGGCCTGCGGGTTCTGGCCGTCCTCGACCTCGTCCTTGGCCATGTCCACGGCGCCCTTGTGGTGGGCGGTCATCTGCTCCAGGTACAACCGGGCGGCCTCGGTGCCCTGGGCCTGCTCCAGGGCGGCCATGTCCTCCTCGGACATCATCCCGGACATCCCGCCGTGGTCCATGCCCTCCATACCGTCCGTGTCCACGGGGTCTTGGCCCCAGGCGGTGAGCATGGCGTTCATGCGCTCGATCTCCGGGCCCTGGGCGTCGATGACCTTCTGGGCGAACGCGGCCACCTCCGCCGGGACGTCATCCTTGGCCAGCAGCATCTCGCTCATCTCAACGGCCTGCTGGTGGTGCGGGATCATCATTTGGGCGAACATCACGTCCGCGTCGTTGTGCTCGGCGGAGACCTCCTCGGCCGAACCGGTCGCCGTGGTGGACGGTGTCGCGGTGGCCGTGGCCGCAGGGGTGGCGGCGGGGGCGGAGCTGGTCGCGGTGGCCGAGGCCTCAGCGCCGGCGTTCTCGTCCTGGGCGCCGGTGCCGCAGGCGGTCAAGGTCAGGGCGGAGGCCAGGGCCAGGGCGGTCAGCGTCATGGTGCGTTTCATGGTGGGTCCTTCCACAGTGGGTTGAGGGTTCATATCAGAGTTAGCGCCAAGAGGCGCGATCAGGAGGTCGCGGGTTGAAGGGCAGCCTGCGACCGGGGGCGCTCGAGAGGAGCCAGGTGCTCCGGGTCCAGGTCGATCCGGCGCAGCAGCTGGGCGTTGAGGGCCACCACGATGGTGGAGACGGACATCAGGATCGCGCCCACCGCGGGGGAGAGCACGAACCCGATCGGGGCGAGCACGCCGGCGGCCAGCGGCACGGCGAGCACGTTGTAGCCGGTGGCCCACACCAGGTTCTGGATCATCTTGGTGTAGCTGGCCTGGGAGAGCTCGATCATCGACAGCACCGCGCGGGGGTCGTTGCTGGCCAGCACAACGCCGGCGGACTCCATGGCCACGTCGGTGCCGGCGCCGATGGCGATGCCGACCTCGGCCCGCGCCAGCGCCGGGGCGTCGTTGACGCCGTCGCCCACCATGGCCACGGACAGTCCCCGGGACTGCAACTCGGTGACCTTGGTGTCCTTGTCCTGGGGGAGGACCTCGGCGAAGACCTCGTCGATGCCCAGGTCCGCCCCGACGGCCTCGGCGACCTGGCGGGCATCGCCGGTGATCATCGCGACCTTGATGCCGCGGGCGTGCAGGGCGGCCACGGCGGCCCGGGACTCGGGGCGGACCTTGTCCTCCACGGCGACCGCGCCGATAACGGACCCCTCGCGCAGCACGTGCAACACCCCGGCCCCGCGCGCGGTCCAGGAGGCGGTGTGCTCAGTGATCTCCGCCGGCATGGTCAGGTTAAGCTCGCGCAGCATGTTCGGGCCCCCGACGAGGATCTCGGAGCCGTCCACGGTGGCGCGCACCCCGCGGCCCATGGCAGCACTGAAGTCCGTGCCGCGCTTGCGCAACGTGCTGGCCTGCGGGTGCTGCCCGGCGGCGGTGACGATGGCCCGGGCCACGGGGTGCTCGCTGTCAGCCTCGGCCGCGGCGGCCACCGCCAGCAGTTCTGCCTCGGACACGCCGGGCATCGCGGTGACGGCGGTGACGACGTGGGCGCCCTCGGTCAGGGTGCCGGTCTTGTCGAACAGGACCACGTCGATGGTGCGCATCCGCTCCAGGGCCATCCGGTCCTTGATCAGGACCCCGGACTTGGCGGCCTTCTCCGTGGAGAGGGCGATCACCAGCGGGATGGCCAGGCCCAGGGCGTGCGGGCAGGCGATGACCAGCACGGTCACGGTGCGGGTGACCGCGTCGGTGGGCTGGCCGATCGCGGTCCACACGATCGCGGTGATGATCGCCGCGACCAGGGCGAACCAGAACAGCAGGGCCGCCGCCCGGTCGGCCAACGCCTGGGCGCGGGAGGAGGATTCCTGGGCGTCAGCGACCATCCGCTGGATCCCGGCCAGGGTCGTGTCGGTCCCGACGGCGGCCACCTTCACCCGCACGGTGTTGTCGGTGGCCACGGTCCCAGCGACCACCGTGTCCCCGGCCTGGCGCAGCACAGGCTTCGACTCCCCGGTGATCATCGCCTCGTCGAACTCCGCGGCGCCCTCGAGGATGGTCCCGTCGGCCGGCACCCGGGCCCCGGCCCGCACTAGCACCACATCGCCCACGGCCAACTCGGTGATCGGCACGGTGATGGTGTCACCGTCCACGACCTTCTCGGCCTCCTCCGGCAGCAGCGCCGCCAGCGCGTCCAAGGCGGAGGAGGCCGCGCCCAGGGCGCGCATCTCCATCCAGTGGCCCAGCAGCATGATGACCACCAGCAGCGCCAGCTCCCACCAGAAGTCCAGCATCAGGTCCCCGATGCCCAGGGTCGTGACCCAGGAGGCGACGAAGGCCACCGTGATGGCCATCGCGATCAGCAGCATCATCCCGGGCTGGCGGGCGCGCAACTCGGTCAGCCCGCCCTTCAGGAAGGGCATGCCGCCATAGAGGTAGATCACGGTGCCCAGCACCGGGGCGATCCACGCCGAGCCCGGGAACTCGGGGACGTGGTAGCCCAGCAGCTGCCCGACCATGTGGCTGAAGAACACCACCGGGATGGAGAGCACCAGTGAGACCCAGAACCGGTTCTTGAACATCGCGGTGGAATGCCCGGCGTGCTGACCGTGGTCGTGGACCTGGTGCTCCTCGTCCAGGGCCGAGTGGGCGTGGCCCTGGGGCATGGCCTGCCCGTGGGTGGCCGCGTCCGCGGGGTGGTGGGCGGCATGGTCGGTGTGGTTGGCGTGGCCGGCGTGGGGGTTCGGGTCTGGGTGTTCGGCGGTCTGGTCGGTGGGGTGATCGTGGTGGTGCGGGGTGCTCATGGTGTTCCTTCTGCTCGGCGGTCTGTTCGGCGACCGGCTCGGCGGTGGGGCGCCGACCTCGAGGGGATGGGTCGGTTAGATCCGGACGCGGTAGCCGGCCGCTTCGATGGCCGTCCGCACGGAGTCCGCGGAGGCGGGCCCGGTCACGGTGACGGGGGAGGCCCCGCCGGCGACCAGTTCGACCCGGACATCGTCCACCCCGTCCAGGGCGCTCACGGCCTCGGCGACGGAGCCCACGCAGTGTCCGCAGGTCATGCCCTCCACCTGGTAGGTCGCGTCGCCGGCGCTCGTCCCGGTTGGGTCGGCACTCTGGCGCCCGGCGGGGGCGGTGGCGTCGGCGGCTGGGGCGCAGCACGAGCAGCCGTTGGTGGCCCCCGGCAGCGGGGTGCGGGCGGATTCGGTCATGACGGTCTCCTTCAGGTCTGAGGGCGGCGCCGGACGGCGCCTCTCCTCTTGGTATATACCCCCTGGGGGTATCATTCAAGGGGTGGAGCGCCGGTGTTCACGGTGGATAAACGGGTGCGCCGGTAGGTGGGCTGGTCGGGGGGCTGCTTGGTGGGCAGGTCGATGGTGAACGTCGCCCCGGCCGTGGTGGAGGTGGCGCTCAGGGTGCCGCCGTGGGTCTGGATGAGAGCTCGGGAGATGGCCAGGCCGACCCCGGAGCCGCCGTGGTCACGGTCGCGGGCGGTGTCCCCGCGGTAGAAGCGTTCGAAGACGTGCGGCAGGTGCTCGGGAGAGATCCCCTCCCCGGTGTCGGTGACGCTGAGCGTGACCCCGGACGGGCTTTGTCGGGCCTCGAGGGTGACCCGGCCCCCGGCCGGGGTGTGGCGCAGGGCGTTGGTGAGCAGGTTGCCCAGGACCTGGCCCATGCGCTGGCGGTCCACGTCCACGGCCAGGCCCGGATCGGCGTCCATGGTCAGGGCCACGCCCTTGGTGGCGTAGGCCTCCTTGTGGGCCTCGGTCGCGGCATGCAGCAGCCCGCTGACCCCTTGGGGGCTGCGGTCCAGTTCGATCCGGCCCTCCTCGGCGCGGGAGACGTCGTTGATGTCCTCCACCAGCCGGGTCAACCGGGCCAGCTGCTCGCCCATCAGCTCACCGGTGGGCTCGTCCCAGTGGGACACCCCGTCTTGCAGGGCCTCGTGGTAGACGGTCAGCACGGAGACGGGGGTGCGCAGCTCGTGGGCCAGGTCCGAGAGCATCCGTCGACGGGTGTCCTCGGTGCGCTGAAGCCGTGCGGCCATGGTGTTGAAAGACCCTGCCAGCTCCTCCACCTCGGTGCCGGCGCCCATGGCCGGCACGCGGGTGTCGTACCGTCCACCGGCCATGGCCTTGGCCGCCTGGGTCAGGGCGTTGATCGGACTCTGGATCCGGCGGGCGACATTCCAGGTCAATGCCAGACAACAGATCAAGGCCGTGGCCAGGGCCACGCCCAGGGTCCAGAAATTGGCGTCCCGGTAGGCCTGCTCCACGTGCAGCACCTGGGCTGCATCGTGTCCGGCCCCGGCCTGTTCCAGGTGCTCGTGGAACAGTGGTGGGCCGGCCAGGGAGGCCACCACCACCGCGGCCAGCACGCTGGCCCCCACCACCAGCAGCTGGGCGAGGAAGAACCGGGCCGCTAATCCTTGGTAGCGCCGCCGGCCGGTCATTGCTCCGCCATCCGGTAGCCGACCCCGCGGACGGTGTCGATATAGCGGGCCGGGTCCGCGTCGAGCTTGCGGCGCAGGTTCTTGATGTGCACGTCCACGAGCCGTTCATCGCCCACCCAGGCCGGGTCCCAGACGATATCGATCAGCTGGCGCCGGGAGAAGGCCTGGTGCGGGCGCCCCGACAAGGCGGCCAACAGGTCGAACTCCGTGCGCGTTAGTTGCACCACCTGGCCCGACACGCGGGCCTCGTGGGCGGCCAGGTCGATGACCAGGTCACCGCAGACCCGTTCCGGTTCGGGGGCTGACACCGTTGTGCGCGGCCGGCGCATGACCGCCCCCACCCGGGCGACCAGCTCCCGGACGCTGAAGGGTTTGGTGATGTAGTCATCGGCCCCCACCGCCAATCCCTCCAACCGGTGGTGCTCATGGCCGCGGGCGGTGAGCATCAGCACATAGCACTCGGAGAAGGCCCGCACCCGCCGGCACACCTCGATCCCGTCCAGCCCGGGCAGGCCCAGGTCCAGGACCATCACGTCGGGCTCGTGAACCCGGGCGGCCTGCACTGCGGCCGGGCCGGTGTGGGTGAGGGCCACCTCGTAGCCGGCCCGCTCCAGGTAGGTGGCCACCATGCGCGCCAGCGGCTTCTCGTCATCGACCACCAACACCCGGCCGGCCGCCGGACCAGTCCCAGTGTCAGTCCCAGTGCCAGTGCCAGAATTCATGGGTCCAGTCTCGCTCTGTCTCGCGCCCCGGCGGCTCAGAACGGTGCCGGGGCGGGGAATCTTCATCGAATCTTCAAGGCAAACCGCCCCATCCCGGCGCGTCACCGGCCGACAATGGTAGATAGCCCCGCCTTTTGGCCCGGGGCGGAAAGGCTCCATGACCCCCCTGACCCGCAGAACCCTGATCGCCGGCGGGCTGACCCTGCTCGGCGCTGGCACCCTCACCGCCTGCGCCGCGCCGAACCCCGCGACATCCCCGGCGGCCGGCACCGGCACGCAGGGCACCGGCACGGCCATCACCCACGTCCATGCCCTCACCCGGGACCCCGAGTCCGGTGAGGTGCTGCTGGCCACCCACCAGGGCCTGTTCCGGCTCCAGGACGGGGAGCTGACCCAGGTCGGTCCGGTCGTGGACTTCATGGGTTTCACCCTGACTCCCGAGGGCCGCTACCTGGCCTCGGGTCACCCCGCACCGCGCACCGACCTGCCCGAGCCGCTGGGCCTGGCCGAGTCCACCGACCGGGGCCAGAGCTGGACGGTGCTCTCCCGCGGCGGCGCATCCGATTTCCACGCCCTGGCCGCCGGCCCGAACGGGGTCCTCGGCTTCGATGGGCAACTGCGCGCCAGCACCGACGGCCTCACCTGGCAGAGCCTTGAGATCCCCGTCGCCCCGGCATCGCTGGCGATCTCCCCCAAAACCGGGACCGTGCTGGCCACCACCGAAACCGGCATGTTGCGCTCGACCGACCACGGCGCGACCTGGACCACCCTGGACACCCCCCAGCTGATGCACCTGGTCGCCTGGGCCGATGACACCACCGCCGTGGGCGCCGGCACCGAGGGACACCTGCTGACCAGCACCGACGCCGGCGACACCTGGACCGCCAGCGACCGCCCGGTCGGCACGGCCACCGCCCTGGGAACGGGCATCACCGACGACGGGCAGACCGAAGCACTGCTGGTCGTCGGCTCGACCGTGCTGTCCACCACGGACGGCGGGAACACCACCGAATCGCTGCTGTGACCTCCCCCCGCCGCCCCCTGTCCGGCTGGCCCGCCCTTCGAACCGTTCTGGGCACCCTCGTGTTGATCCTGGGCCTGCTCGGGATGCACGCTGGTACGGGCACCAGCGCGGCTTGGGCCGCCACCGGTACGGCCGCCGCCACAACTGTTCATCACCTCGGGCCGGGCGCCATCGGTCCGGCCGGCATGGTGCCCGAGGTCGTGCTCCCGGCCGAGCCTGCCGGGGATGAGGCAGCCGACCCCGGGTTGCCGGTCTGTGCCCTGGAGGCCGTGGACGATACCTGCGCCTCGGCCCTGACCAAGGCACCTGTCGTGTCCCACTTGGCCTCCCGGGCCCTCCTGC
>NZ_JBSEYU010000018.1:0-10804 GCF_053627955.1 Micrococcus sp. 093350064-1 | reverse complement strand
AGGGTCGACAATGTGTGGAGCGGTCATCGTGGTGATGTCCTTTCGAGAGTGCTGTGGAAGGTTCGCTCGAAGGCTCCCACGGTGACCGCGTCCGTGAAGGGGACGGTGTTGGCGACCGGGGAGGGTTACACCACTATCAGGGACTCAACTCGAGCGGGTCATCGGCACGGCCATGCGACAGATCCACGAGCTGCCGGGGACCACGTTTTCGAACCCAGTCGAGCGTGGAGCGTACGACGCCGAGAAGATGGCCGCACTGACGATTGCCGAGTTGGAGCGGTGGCTGGTGTTGGCTGTGGCGACCTACCACGGCACGGTGCACTCCACGCTGGGCCAGACCCCGGCCGGACGGTGGGTCGAGTCGGTCGCAGCGACCAGTACCCCGATGACGACGGCCAACCCAACGGCGTTCTTAGTGGACTTTCTGCCCGTGTTCCGCCGCAAGCTCACGCGCACCGGGTTTGTTCTAGACCATGTCCACTATTTCGCCAATGCGCTCAAGCCGTGGATCGCACGCCGCGAGGCCCTGGAGCGGTTCCTCATCCGGCGGGATCCGCGCGATATCAGCCGCATCTGGGTGCTGGACCCCGAGGGCACCGCGTACATCGAGGTCCCGTATCGGGCGTTGTCGAACCCGGCGGTCAGCGTGTGGGAGCACCGGCAGGCTCTGGCCCGGCTGCGCGAGCGTGGGGCCACCGAAGTCGACGAGTCGGGCCTGTTCCGGATGATCGAGCAGATGCGCACCATCTCCGAGACCGCCCAGAAGACCACCAAGCACACCCGCCGCGAGAGGCAACGCCGCACCCAGACCGGGACGACCACTACGAGGCCGACGCCCCCGGTGCCGGAACCACCGGTCGTACCAACGGACTTGGATGTGGTGGCCCGGTTCGGGGAGATCGAGCAATGGTGAATGCCAACGAGTACGAGCCGCTGGAGCTGTCCCACTTGCACCCGGCCGCGCAGCCGGTGGCGCGATTGCCGGCGGCCGAGCGGGTCCAGCGGATCCGCGCGGACCGCTGGATCGGCTACCCGAAGGCGGTCGAGGCCGTCGAGCGTCTGGAGACCATGCTCGGCTGGCCGGCGAAGCAGCGCATGCCCAACCTGCTACTGGTGGGCCCGACAAACAACGGCAAGTCGATGATCATCGAGCGCTTCCGCCGGCAGCACCCGCCCAGCTCCGAACCGGACCGGGAGCAGGTCCCGGTGGTGTGCGTGCAGATGCCCTCGGAACCATCACCCTTGCGGTTCTACACCGCGATCCTGTCCGTCCTGGGCGCACCCCTGCGGCCCCGGCCTCGTCTGGTGGAGCTCGAACGCCTCGCCTTGTCCCTGCTGCGCGAGGTCGGGGCGCGGATGCTGGTCGTTGATGAGCTGCACAACGTGCTGGCCGGTCGCGGGGACACCCGTCGGGAGTTCCTGAACCTACTGCGGTTTCTGGGCAACGAACTGCGCATCCCGCTGGTCGGGGTCGGCACCCGCGAGGCCTACCTGGCGGTGCGCTCCGATGACCAGTTGGAGAACCGCTTCGAACCCTTCGTGCTCCCGCTCTGGGAGGCCGACGACCAGGCGAGATCCCTGCTGGCCAGCTTCGCCGCCTCCTTCCCCCTCCGGAAACCATCGGTGATCGACACCGAGGACATGGCCCGCTACCTGCTGGCCCGCAGCGAGGGCACCATCGGGGAGCTGGCCCACCTGCTGACCGCGGCCGCGGTGGCCGCCGTCGAGTCCGGCCTCGAGGCCATCGACCACCGGACCCTGACGATGGCTAACTACACCGGGCCGGCCGAACGCCGCCGGGTCTTCGAACGCGAGCTGCTGTGAGCACTCGGTGGCCGGTGCACCCGGCCCCGGTCACCGGTGAGGCACTCACCTCCTGGCTGCGCCGGATAGCCCACCGCTACGGGGCCGAGGTCGAGGACCTCGTTCTCGATACCGGGTTCTGCATCTCCCGCCCCGGGGACCTGGACGTGGCCGCCCCGGAGGAATTCATCAACCAGCTAGCCGGCCGCACCAGAACCGGAACCGACACCATACGGGCCATGACTCTCGGCGGGCAGACCCCCTGGCTGCTGGACCAACTCGAGCCAGCGGCGAAGGCCTACACCACCTATACCCGCCAGCTGGCGGTACTGCTGCCCCGGGGAAGGAGACGCGACCGTACCGTGGAGGACTGGCGGGCCTGGTTGCCCACGGATGCCGGCTGGCAACACCGGGCCTGTCCGCGCTGCACCATGGAATCCACCCCTCCCTGCCCCTACCAACTGGCGTGGCTGGTGCCCCTAATGCTCTCCTGCCCCGTCCACCACTGCCGACTCGAACGCCACAACGGCCCGGTGGGCTACCACGACTTCTGGCACGTCTCGCCGGGTAGGCCCGAGCCGCGACCGGTCGGGGCGGCGATCCGGAGCATGGACCAGCGGACCTGGCAGGCCCTGACCACAGGATCCGTCGCCCTTCCCCGACACCGGGTGCACGCAGGCCTCTGGTTCCGACTACTCAGGACGCTGCTCGACGAGCTCGGCGCGACCATCATCGAATGCGGCGCACCCGGCCGGCTGACACGACAGGTGTGGGACCGCACCGGCCACCCGGTCCGCGCCGGACAGGGCCCGTGGCGCCCCTACGAGGAACTCTCCGATCAGCGCCAACTCCAGTCCCTGGAAGCCGCCGCCACCGCGATACACCTGCTCGAAACCCGGGCCATGACCTGCCCCGGACGCGAAGCCGAGGTGTTCCTGCCCCAACCGGACATTTCCCGCGACCCCGGCAGCACCGAACAAACCACGGACCCCACCGCCATCCGTTGGCAGGAGATCAAAAAGAACTTTCAGGCCGTCGTCGAGGAAGCCCGGACCACCCCCGAGACCGCCCGCCAACTCTTCAACTTCTGCACGATGTACCGCCGCGACAACGACGAAGTGATCCAAGGCGTCCGGAGCAATTTCACCGAGCTCGGCATCCCTTCGGACTACCTGTCACCATAGCTGCGCCTTGACCGTCTGCGAGACGTAGAATAAATGACCGGTTACGTGACAATATTTCTCAACACCTCGCTCTGCGGGCCTCGTGTCACATAAACGATCGAATAAATGACAGGGGTGGTGGGCGGTGCTCGTGGGGTACATGCGGGTGTCTAAGGCTGACGGCTCCCAGGCCACCGACCTGCAACGCGACGCCCTGCTCGAAGCCGGCGTGGAACCGGAGGCTCTGTACGAGGACAAGGCCTCCGGCAAGAGCGATGACCGTCCCCATCTGGCCGCGTGCCTGAAAGCGCTGCGGGCCGGGGATACCCTGCTGGTGTGGAAGCTGGACCGACTCGGCCGGGACCTGCGCCACCTGGTCAACATCGTGCACGAGCTCACCGAGCGGGGCGTGGGCCTGAAGGTGCTCACCGGCCAGGGGGCGGCGATTGACACCACGACCGCCTCCGGCAAGCTGGTGTTCGGGATCTTCGCCGCCCTGGCCGAGTTCGAACGCGAGCTGATCTCCGAACGCACCAAGGCCGGCCTGGCCTCGGCCCGGGCCCGAGGCCGCAAGGGCGGCCGGCCCTACAAGATGACCCCGGCCAAGATCCGCCTGGCGATGGCCTCGATGGGGAACAAGGACACCAACGTCGGTGCCCTGTGTAAGGAACTGGGCATCACCCGCCAGACCCTCTACCGCCACGTCTCACCCACGGGGGAACTGCGCGAAGCCGGACAGAAGGTGCTGGCCCAACGCCGATGACCACCGCGGGCTGCGGAGCTGTGTGCCGCCGATGGTGACCCACCCGGGGGCGTGTCGTATGACGTGCCGTCGCGGGACGGACCACCGGACGGGTCATGCGGGATGTCCCTAGTGGCGTGCCACTGTTCATCCATGTCGGCTGCGGGTGTGTCCGGTGGGGGGTTCCTCCTGCGGACGCGTCTATTGCTCAACCAGCCCCACTGGGTCAGTGGTGGGTGGGGTGTTCGTGGTGGGCGTGGGCGGCGGGTTCGAGTTGGAAGGTGGAGTGGTCGATCGCCACGTCGAAGTGCTCGGCGACGCAGTGTTGGAGCTGGTCCAGGATCTGGGGGGCGTGCCCGTCGTGGAAGCAGTGGTCCTCGACGACGACGTGGGCGCTGAGCACGGGGACCCCGGTGGCGATCTGGGAGGCGTGCAGGTCGTGCACGGACACCACGTGCGGCACCGCTTCAAGGTGGTCCCGAACCTCGGCGAGGTCCAGGTCCCGGGGGGTGGATTCGAGCAGGATGTGCGCGGCCTCGGCCAGGATCTTCAGGGTGCGGGGCACAATCAACACGGCGATGAGCATCCCGGCCACGGCGTCGGCCTGCGCCCAGCCGGTGGTGGCGATGACCAGGGCGCTGGCGATCACGGCCACCGAGCCCAGCGCATCGTTGAGGACCTCCAGGAACGCGGCGCGCATGTTCAGGTTGGCCCCGCGGCCGGAGCCGAGGACGGCCAGCGAGGCGAGGTTACCGGCCAAGCCGAGGATCCCGAACAGCAGCAGAGGGCCGGAGGCTACCTCGGGCGGGGCGAACAGTCGCTGCAGGCCCTCGATGAAGGCGTAGAGACCCACGGCCAGCAGGATGGCGGCCTGGGCCAGGGCGGCCAACACCTCGGCGCGCAGGAACCCCCAGGTGCGCCGGGCCGTGGGCGGCCGGGCCATCAGGGTGGAGGCCAGCAGGGCCATCAGCAACCCGCCAGCGTCGGTGAGCATGTGCGCCGCGTCCACCAGTAGGGCCAGGCTGCCGGTGATCAGCGCCCCGGCCACCTCGGCCAGCAGCACCGCCGTGGTGATGGCGAAAGCGACCGCCAGCCGCCAGCGGTGCGCCGGCGAGGCGTGGTGGTGTGCACCCATTAACTGTGTCCTCCTTCTCCGGGACCGGGCTCAGGCCGCGGCGGGGCCGTCGGGGCCCGGGGTGCCGGAGTGTGGGCAGAGCTCGACCGCGTGCCCGGTGACCGTCAGCAGCCGCTCGGCGGCGGCCAGCACCTGAAGCAGCTCGGGCTCGGCGGCCAGGGCGTACAGCGAGGCCCGGCCCACCGGCCGGGAGGCCACCAACCCGCAGCCGGCCAGGCAGGCCAGGTGCGCACTGACCGTGGACTGGGCCAACCCGAGGTGCTCGGTCAGCTCGCGCACCTTGTGCTCCCCGGTGGCCAGGTGCCGCAGGATCGCCAACCGGGTGGGGTCGGAGAACCCGTGGAACAGCGCCGCCGCCGGGCCCAGGCCCGCCGCCGGGGACACCCCCGGCTCCTTAATCATCGTCATACGACGATGATAGCGCCTTCAGTCGATAATGGCGAGGTCGCGCCCCAGGACCGGTCAGAAGCCGGTGAAGGCGGGGAGGAACTGGACGAAGACCGAGCCGGCGACGGCGACGTAGGCGACGGCGATGAGGGTCCCGGCCCAGCCGGTGGCGAACCGGACCACCCCCGGCGGGGCGGGGATCACGCCGTGGGCGAGGTTGCGGGCGGTGAGCAGGAGGAACAGGGGGATCATGGCCGCCCAGACGATCATGCAGTACAGGCAGAGGATGTAGATCTCGTACAGGGCCTGGAACCACAGCCAGGCCACGAACCCTATCCCGAGGGTGACCCCGGCCTGCAGCCCGAGCCAGTACCCGCGGCCGGGCCGGGCCCCGGAGAGCACGACCATCGCGGTGGAGATCACCACGGCGAAGGCGACGATGCCGATCAGCGGGTTGGGGAAGCCGAACAGCTCGGACTGCCAGGTGCCCATGACCCGTCCGCAGGACACCCAGGGGTTGATGTCACAGCTGGTGGTGTGGCCGGGGTTCTCGTAGAGGGCGAGGCGTTCGAGGACCAGGGTCGCCGAGGCGATCCAGCCGACGGCGCCGGTGACGAGCAGCACCAGGCCGAAGGCCCGGCGCCCGGTGAACCACGCCGGGGCCGGCGCCGGGCCGGCTGCCGATACTGGGGAGGCGGCGCTCGGGGCGGTGGGCTCGGTGAGCCGGTCGGTCATGGGAAGTCCTTTGCTCTCGGTCCTCTGCTCTGGCCCGGGTGGCCGCGGATGGTCCGGGCGGTCAGTCCTGGGTGGCGGCCTCGACGGCGGCGGTGAACTCTTCCAGGCTGTTCACGGTGAGCGGCTCACCGTCGAGGTAGAAGGTCGGGGTCCCGGCCACGCCCAGGGCGGTGCCGTCGGCCACGTCCAGCTCGACCCGGTCCCGGGTGGCCGGGTCGGCCACCGCGGCATCGTAGGCGGCCATGTCCAGGCCCAACTCTTCGGCGTAGGCCCGGAAGACCGGGCTGCGGTCCTCCGTGGTGTGGCTCCACTCGGTCTGGGTCTCGAACATCTTCTGGTACATCGACTCGTAGGCGCCCTGCTGGGCAGCGGCCTCCACGGCGATGGCCGCGGTGACCGAGTTCGGGTGGCCCGGCAGCGGGAAGTACCGGTGCACGAAGGTCACGGTGTCCGCATACTCGGCGCGCAGGTCCTCCACGAAGGGGTAAGCCGCCGCGCAGGCCTCGCACTCGAAGTCCAGGAACTCCACCAGCACGGCCTTCTCATTGGGGGCCTGCGAGAGCACCCGGCTATTCTCCCGCACCAACTGACCGGCAGACCCAGTCGACTGCCCGGTGGACTGGGCGGTGGACTGGTTGGGGTCCTGCTGCTGGGCGGTGGCGGTCCCGCGGGCCACAAGGTAACCGATGAGGGCGGCGGCCACGACCAGGCCCAGCAGCACCCAGACCACGATCTTGGCCCGGCGCTGCCGGGACGGGGTGGAAGCGGTGGGGTCAGGGGAAGTCACGAGCGGTCCAATCCGTGAGGTGGGGGGCGTGTGCGGGCGGGGTTAGACGGGGGTGGTGAAGGTGCCGGCCAGGTTCTGCAGCTGGTAGATCCACAGGGTCCAGATCCCGGTGACCATCAGCACCCCGACGAGCACCAGCAGTACCCCGCCGATGATGTTGAAGGCGCGGATGTGGCGGCGGACGAAGCCCAGCGTTCGGGTGACCCAGTCCAGGCCCATCGCCACCAGCACGAAGGGGATGCCCAGGCCCAGACAGTAGAGGAAGCCCAGCAGGGCCCCGCGCCAGGGGTCCCCGGTGGTGGTGCTCAACGCCAGCACGGCGCTGAGGGTCGGGCCCATACACGGGGTCCAGCCCAGGCCGAAGACCACCCCGAGCAGCGGGGCCCCGGCGATCCCGGTCCTGGGCTGGAAGGACATCCGCCGGGTGTTCTGCAGGAACGGCAGCCAGCCGATGAGCACCAGGCCCATCAGGATCACGAACACCCCCAAGGCCCGGATCAGCGCGTCCTGCCACTGCAACAGCCACCCGCCGATCACCCCGAAGGCGGCCCCGTAGAGGGTGAACACCGCGGCGAAGCCCATAATGAACAGTCCCACCCCGGTCATCACCCGGCGCCGGTTGTCCGCCCGGCGCGGGTCGGCCAGCCCGGAGACATACCCCAGGTATCCGGGCACCAGCGGCAAGATGCACGGGGAGAGGAAGGACACCAGCCCGGCGACCACGGCCAGCGGCATCGCCACCAGCAGTGCCCCGGACTGGACCATCTCGGCGAAGAACCCACCCAGGCTCATGGCCGTCCTCCTCGGCCCCGGCAGCGGCGATGCGGGAAGGTGGGGCAGCAACGGGCAGTCACGGAGGGTCCTCACTGATTCAATCGATCGGGGTCGCCCGGCCCGGGCGAAACCCCGCAAGAGACTACAGTGCAGGCTGTATAGTTCACCACATGCTGACGATTGCGACACGGTTGGACGTGATGAACCGGCTGGGCCGGGCGATGGCCGACCCCACCCGATCCCGGATCCTGCTGTCCCTGCTGGAGGGCCCCGGGTATCCGGCCGAGCTGGCCCAGGCCCTGGGGCTGAGCCGGTCGAACGTGTCGAACCACCTGGCCTGCCTGCGGGACTGCGGGATCGTGGCCGTCGAGCACCAGGGCCGCCGCACCCGGTACGCGATCGTCGATGCGCACCTGGCCCGGGCGCTGAGCAGTCTGCTCGAGGTGACCCTCGCGGTGGATGCCTCCGCGCCCTGCCTGGACCCGGGCTGCCCGGTACCCGGGTGCTGCGACACGGCGGAGGTGGCCTCGTGAGCGCCGCCTGCGGCTGCGAGGCCCCGACCCCCACTCCCGGTGCACCCGAGGAGCACGAGGAGCACCGGCCGTGGTGGCGCGATGCAGCCATCCTGCTCCCGGCGCTCTCCGGGCTGGCGTTCCTCACCGGGCTGGTCCTGGAATGGTCCGGGGCCGGTCTCGTGGCCACGGTGGTGTTCTGGGTCGGGCTGGTGCTGGGCGCCTGGACCTTCGTGCCCGGGGCGCTGCGCGGATTGTTCACCCGGGGCCGGCTCGGGATCGGACTGCTGATGACGATCAGCGCCATCGGCGCGGTGATCCTGGGCTACATCGAGGAGGCCGCCGCCCTGGCGTTCCTGTACTCCATCGCCGAGGCCCTGGAAGACAAGGCCATGGACCGGGCCCGGGCGGGCCTGCGCGCCCTGCTGAAACTGGTGCCCGAGACCGCGACCATCCGGGCCGGCGGGGCCACGGTGGAGGTCGAGGCCAAGGACCTGCGACCCGGGCAGGTGCTCGTGGTCCGGCCCGGGGAACGGGTCGCCACCGACGGGATCGTGCGTACCGGGCGCAGTTCCCTGGACACCTCGGCGATCACCGGCGAGTCCATCCCGGTCGAGGTCGGCCCGGGAGACACCGTCTCGGCCGGGTCGATCAATACCGCCGGGGCCCTGGAGATTGACGCCACCGCCGCCGGCACCGACAACTCCCTGACCACCATCGTGCACCTGGTCGAACAGGCCCAGGCCGAGAAGGGGGACCGGGCCCGGCTGGCCGACCGGATCGCGAAGCCCCTGGTGCCCGGGGTGCTCATCCTGGCCGTGCTCGTCGCGGCCCTCGGGTCCCTGCTCGGGGACCCGGAACTGTGGATCACCCGCGCCCTGGTGGTGTTGGTGGCCGCCTCGCCCTGCGCGCTGGCCATCGCGGTGCCGGTCACCGTGGTCTCGGCGATCGGCGCGGCCAGCCGGTTCGGGGTGGTCATCAAATCCGGGGCCGCCTTCGAGCGCCTCGGCGGGATCCGCCACCTGGCGGTGGACAAGACCGGGACCCTGACCCGCAACCAGCCCACCGTCACCGCCGTGCTCGCCGCCCCCGGCATCACCGAGGACCAAGTGCTGGGCTGGGCCGCGGCACTGGAACAGCACAGCACCCACCCGTTGGCCGCGGCCATCACCGCCGCCACCCCGGACACGCCCGCGGCCGAGGGCGTCACCGAGACCGCCGGGCACGGGATCACCGGCCGCCTGGACGGGGCTACCGTCACCGTCGGCAGCCCCCGCTGGCTGGCCCCCGGCCCCCTGGCGGCCCAGGTCCAGGGGCTGGAGGACCAGGGCATGACCGTGGTCATCATCCACCGCGACGGGGCGGTCGCCGGGGCCATCGGGGTCCGTGACGAACTGCGCCCTGAGGTCCCCACCGTCGTGACCACCCTGACCGGCCAGGGCATCGACCTGACCATGCTCACCGGGGACAACGCCCGCACCGCCCGGGCGATCGCCGACCAGGCCGGCATCGACGACGTGCGCGCCGAGTTGCGCCCCGAGGACAAGGCCACCGCCGTCCACCAGTTGACCGGCACCCGGCCCACCGCGATGATCGGTGACGGCATCAACGACTCTCCCGCCCTGGCCGCCGCCGAGGTCGGCATCGCCATGGGCGCCACCGGCTCGGACGCAGCCATCGAATCCGCCGATGTCGCCTTCACCGGCCACGACCTGCGCCTGATCCCCCAAGCTCTGGCCCACGCCCGCCGCGGCCGGGCCATCATCAATCAGAACATCATTCTCTCGCTGCTGATCATCGCCGTGCTGCTGCCGCTGGCCATCACCGGCGTCCTCGGCCTGGCCGCCGTGGTCCTGGTCCACGAGGTCGCCGAGGTCATCGTCATCGGCAACGGCCTGCGCGCCGCCACCACCCGACGCACCGCCCTGGAACCCCTCACCGACCGGCAAGCCCAACCCGCCACCACGGGATGAGCTCCTACCGTGCCTGCGGGACAGAGACGCCCAGGCCCGGTGAGACCCGACCTGTCCGGTCCATCCGGTACCTGCCAGCGATTTCACAGGTCGCGCCGGGGTCAGCAGATCCACTGAGGCGCCGGGAAACGGGCGCATCGCGAAAGGACACGAATGAACCACCGGCGCAGGTACCCCCTGGTGCTCTTGACCATTGCGATCGGGGCCGGCGTAGTGGTCCTGGACCAGGTGACCAAGTGGTGGGCGGAGAACAGCCTGTCCACGGGCGAGCGAGTCCCGCTCCTGGGTGAGCTGCTCGGGCTCCAGCTGGCCTACAACCCCGGGGCGGCCTTCTCGTTCGGGGCCAACTCGACCTGGATCTTCACCATCATCTCGGCGGTGGCGGTCGCCGCGGCGATCTGGTTCACCCTCCGGGTCCGTACCGTGTCCTGGGCGATCGTGATCGGGTGTCTCGGCGGCGCGGTGACTTCCCACCTGGGTGACCGGCTCCTGCGCCCACCGTCATTCGGGCAAGGCCACGTGGTGGACTTCCTCGCCTACGGGAACTGGTTCATCGGCAACATCGCGGACATCTTCATTGTCGGCGGGGCGCTGGCCGCGGTCCTCCTGACCGCCACGGTGCCCGACCGGGGCACCGTCGACGCCGCGCGATAACCACTACTAGGACTCCCCTCCGCGGCCCGCTGCAGTCGGTCCCCCCTAGGTGTAAGAGGTCATGACGTTGTTGACTCGTGCCGGGGCCAACGAGGTTGGCGGGGCGTCCCCGCAGGAGGTATGAGGCCGATGGTAGTTG
>NZ_JBSEYU010000017.1:0-11522 GCF_053627955.1 Micrococcus sp. 093350064-1 | reverse complement strand
GCTGTTCGTCATGATCTGACCAGTCTCCCTGCCCGCGACCGCGGGCAACAGGACGACTCTCATAACGACTGGACCTACGAAACGGGGTCAGCCCATGGCGGATACGAATCCAACCGCGGGTCGAATCGCGCGATAAGAAGTCGCCACCATGAACTCAACGATCCCCCTTCTTGGATGCACGCTCCTGCGCGCCGAGCGGAGCACCAAGTAATCGGATGGCCTCAGAACGCACCGCCCGTTCGAGGATGTCAGCCACGATCGCCAAGTGCTGGGGTTCGAATGAGCCTGAGCCGTGCGACAGTGTGTTTCGGGCTCTTGTGAGAGCAGTCTGGAGCGGGAGCGTTCCTTTACCGGTGTCTTCCTTGCGAACGGCCTTGATCAGTTCGGTCTTCGTGAGTTCCTCCGAGACCTTGTCCGGCAGTCGCTTCAGCAGATCTGCGAGCGCCGAGTCGAGGCCCTGCTGAGCCTCCCGACGGAAGTTCTTGTTGATGAATGTGAAGTCGGCCTTCTCGAGAACTTGCTGGGCACGCGCGAGTACGCCCTCCCGCTTGAGGCTGTACTTCTCTTTGTCCGCCTCATGCTTGGCGCGGTTTTCAAAGCCGTATGACCCCTCCAGCGCTTGGAGCAGAAGTAGGAACCTTGAGCGGGGATGTTGGTCAGTAGCCGTTGCCATTGCACCGTAGGTCTCAAAGAGGGGATGCCTAGTCGTGATCTGTCGCTGCCAGGCATGTAGCAGGTCGAGCAGGCTCAGGCCGTCGTTCGCAAGGTTGACCGCCGAACGAATCTCCTCAACCGCAGCGCGGGTTGAGTTGACGGGCAGGTGGGTGATGTCCCAGCCGAACACCTGGTCGCGGTGCGAGCGCGGGGCGGCCTCATCGACCACCGCGAGAAGGTACCGAAGCTCACGGGGAGCACCCGTCAGGAGTGAGATGAGCTGGCGGAGAGGGCGCACCCACTCAAGCCACCAATCGACAACCGTCAATGGCTCGTCCAAAGTGAGGCGCAAGACGGGGCCGAAGGCCATCCTGAACTCGTAGCCGTCGAGCGCCCGCACGCTGTAGTCGTAGCTGAAAGTCATCGACTGGCCACCGCCGCTCCAGGTGAACTTGGCGTCCTTGTCGACGGTGGCCTCCCAGACTGGCTCGTCGCCAGCCTTCATCGGCATTTTGACCCGAGAGATTGGTGCGACCCCCGCGACCGATTCCAGACCCTCGATCTGGAGCTCGATAGAGGCATACTTCCGATGTTCCGAGGTGTTGAATGCCTCAAGTGACAGCGCTGCGAAGGCTCCCACGGCTCGGCCGCTTCCTGGGAAGCTGTAGCTGAGTTCGCCGTTCATCAGGGCCACGTAGGCCCCGCTTGAGAGCCGGCCCGTGAGGACGTCGAAGGCGTGGCGCTGCGGAAACGAGGCGACTCCTGTCGCCTCTTCGGACACCCACTCGATCGGCAGATCGCCGTACAGGATCCCGGTTGGGTACTTCCCCTGCTCGACGGTCAGGAGTCCCGGGATCGCCAGGTGGCCACCTCTACGGTCGGGCACCTGCCAGGTGATGAGGTACTCGCCGGTCTCAAACGGCAGCTTGACTGCTGAGGTCTCCTTGGCTGGCCTCATCGCGATGCTCCGTTCGCACGCGCGAAGGCGGTCATCCGCCGAACAGCGGCAGGGAGAAGGCCGTCAACGTTCGTCTCACCCACAAGGCGGACCAGGTTCGCCCAGACCTGCCCGCGGACAGCTTGGACATCAAGGCTGTAGATCCTCGCCAGCGCCTGTTCGACGTCGTCGACGGAACCCGGCTGTCGCAGCGAAGTGGATGTGCGATCACCGGACGGATGGTCGGTCTCGGCAAGAATCCGCTCGAGCGGGATCAGTGAGACGTCAGACGGGTACTTCATTCCTGCGGCGTTGATCGAGAACCAGCAGTCGAGTTCGATCGCCCGCAACGTCTCGGCCTCGTTGCCGCGCCACCAGTGGAGCACAGCGCCCTTGATCGGCGTGCGCTCCAGCGCGCCAAGGACGCGGCCCGACGCACCTGAACTGTGGATAGAGGCGACGCGGGGAGTCCTCTGAAGCGCGCTAAGCACCGAGGCGAATACCTGCTCCTGATCCGCAATGGGCACCTTTGAGCGCCCGTCTAACCCGATCTCACTCACGAAGGCGGTCGACGCGAGCAACGAGCCAAACCTCGTTGCGTCGAAATCCTGCTGCGCCTGCGCGACGCCTGGATGGCAGCCCACGCCCCAGATCGTAACCTGATCGCGGCGACCCTTCACAGACTCGTACTCATCCAACGATCGAGTCGCCGCGAACACGACCGCGCCGAGCCGCTCGAGGTCGGCTGGGCGAGTCTTCGGGTTGATATGCGCATGCAGGTCGAGCGGGGGAAGTTGGGGTGCCATCAGAAGAGCCCCCGCAGTTCCTCAACTCCCCGCCGGGAGAGCGCGAGCGCGTCCTGCGCGGTGTATCCCTCCGGCAGTGACATCGCCATCACGTCGCGTGGCCGGATGCCCCGGTCTACGAAGTCACGGAGCGGCTCAACGATCGACTTCTGATGCACGAACGCGCTGTACCTACCGCTCGCGTCGTCTGCCAGGTAGGTGGTCGCATCGGGAATATCAGAGGCGATGAACGCTGCTCGGCGAACGAGACAGCCGAAGCAGACCCCGCAGGAGGATCCGGCTGGCGCGCCGCTATAGCGCCCATCGGTATGCGAGCAGGAGTTGGTGCTACTGAGGTAGGCCGAAGCAGCGTCGACGCCGACAGTATCCGCGACCCGGCGGAACATCTCGCCCTTGGTGAGAGCCTCGAAGGGATTCTCGATACGGCCATGTCCGCCTACGCTCAGCATCAGTGCAGATAGCTCACGCAGGAAGCGCGGATGGGTCGTGTGAGTCGAGAGGCTGCCACGACGGTCGGGGCCGAGTGGCGGGTTCAGCGAGGCGAACCCGTTCTCGGCGATCCAGAGTGTCGATCCAGCGCGCTCAGCGACGGCGAGCCCCAGCGCTAGGAAGAGCAGCGAGCGCGAGCGGGTCGATGTCTCGCTTCTAAAGGATGACCCGTCAAGGCGCTTCGACCTTCGATGAAGATGGAACTGGTGATGTACCTGCCGAAAGTCGGGCACCAGGTCGGCGATCGCACCAACGATGCGCTGCTGTACCGGCGAGATCGCGGTTGAACTGTAGTGCGATACCAGTGATTGGGACTGGTTCTTTCCCAGTTCGACCGCAGTCAGCAGCGCCCCGGCGGCTGAATCCGCGCCGCCGCTCAGCAGCACCGTCCGGTCGTAGTGCTGCTCGTCGATCGGGAGGCCAGTCTCCTCGGCGGCCGGCGCCTGCGTGAAGCTGAATGTCCAGTAGTCACCGGAGAGGAACCCGACGGTTTGGGCTAACTGCTCGGCGTGGGATGTCCACACGGCGGGGTCGTCGACCTCCACAGTGAGATGAAAATCTCGATCGTTCCAGCTTGAGCCGCCCGCTTCGCGGAGTATGGAGCGATCCGATGCAAGGACTGCCAGCGCGATCCGGACGAGGTCGACGTTACGCGGGTTGACGGCACCAAGCCCAGCCAGGTGCGGATCGACACCGCCGGTGAAGGTCGTACGACCGTTGCGAGTCCACAGGAAGACCTCGTCGAAGCCGTTGGCCTGCTGGGCAAAGTCTGCGGTTGCTTCGGAGAGCGTGAGCAGTAGCCGTCTCATGACGCGACTCCGAAGATCGCCCCGATGTCACGGATCCCATTCTCAATGGCCTGGGCCATCTGCTGCTCCGTTGCGCCGTCCGGGCTCAGCGTCGCTTGGGCCGCGTACTCTGCCGCGACGTCACGAATCTGCCGTTCCAGGCTCCGCCGCTTCTCAAAGCTCGCGTCCTTGGCGTAGATCGTCGACGACACCTCGGTCAGAGCGGTCTCAGCGATCGTCGTTTCGATCGATTTCCTGACGACTTCTTCAGGCGTCGGCGGATGATCCGCGGGTTGCTCAAGGATCCACTCGACCACAATGGAGACGATGTCGCGTTCCTCGGCGTCAGCCAGCGTGCTATCGGCTTGGGACTCAAAGGCCGTCTCGACGATCTTGAGTCCAATCGCGACAGGGTCGCCGAGCGCTTGTAGCTGTTCGTAGTTGAGACCTGCCTCACGCAGGGCCTCGCTGTTGCCCGAAGAGTAGGCCAACGCCAGCCGGCCGGCGCGCCCAGCCGCGCGCGACACCCGCCCAACGGACCGCGTCGCGCCGCCTGACGAGCGGCCACCGCCTCCGCCTCTAGGACCACCACCGCCACCACCGCCGGGGCCGTCACTTCTCCCGCCACGTCCGCGCGAATTGAGCAGCACACGAAGCGCGGGCCGGAGATCTACCTTCGGTGACTGACCAGGGGTTCCTGGACGTGTTGGCTCCGTCTGCCCGTCGTCTCCGTTCGCGCCTCCAGCGTCGGAACCATCGGCGCCGCCTGGCTCACTTGCATCAAGCCATGCGGCGATGTTGTCGCGGAGATCGCCTGCGTCCTTCCCACCGCTGCCACCGAAAGAGCCGCTAGTTCCCATTGCCGCTCCATGCCTTCTCGACGATGCCTGCGGATTGCTGGAGCTGCTGGTCATCTGAGCCTGCCCGCCAAGCATCAAGTACCGGCCGATAGACCGTCTGATCAAGTGGACGCAACTTGATGATCGTCGCGGGCTCGACGCTTGCAGCGGGAAGGCCCCTCAGCGCCGCCACGACGCTCGGCTGTGTGGCCGGCTGCTGAGCAGCGAGGCGGAGCAGGCTCTCAACGGTGAACTTCTGCAAGGCAGGCTGGTCACGAGTACGGCGTCCGAGGTGGCTAACCAGGATCTGGGCGTCGCCCTCTGGCAGTAGCTTCAGGGTTTCGTCGGTAACGCCTGCGCGGTCGAGCTTCAGGCTCGACGTCAGGGCGACAGCAAGATCACGGAGTCGCTCGGGCATCTCAGTGTCGATTACCTCGATCTTGGCGAACGATGCCGCCAGGAAGAGATAGCCCGAAATGGCGGTGGCTTCGAGTGCGGGCGGAAGCTTCGCCCAGCGCCGGAGCGTGTCGCTGAAGTCGTCGTCGCGGGCGGACTCAGACTCGGGCTCCGGTACAGAGGCACTCTTCTTCGCGCGCGCCGCCTTCGGTGAGTCGTCCTCCGAGAGTTCGGGCGTTTCGCCCTCGCGCCCATCAACGCGACCATTGGCCGCAATGTCGAGCGCCTCAAGTTTGTCGCGTAGCTGATTCGATGCAAGCCACCCGAGCACAGTCTCGAAGTCGTCAGTGAGGATTCGCTCCAGCACCATGAGCTTGGCGACTTCATCGGGCTCCAACTCGAACCCACGACGCCGGGCGACCGACTGACGCACATTCAGATCGTTCAGGAACCGCTTGATCCGTCGCGGGTTGCCGTGGAACTTCTCGTAGAGGATCGGCGTGAGACGGGTGGCCGTAACGAGATGCTCCGCCACCGAACTGCCGTCCTCGATCTCCAGATCGTCCAGGCTGCCGCCGCCGATACGCAGTTCGTCACACTTGGCGACGAACGCCGCATAGGCCGTCTCATCATCACGGAACTCAGCCTTCGCGAGCAGCAGGAAGAGGTAGGCCTCGGTGTCGAACCGGCTGAGCGCGGGGAGCGGGATGGTCGTCTGGACGATCTTGTGCAGGTAGAGCTTGGCCGGGTCCTCATCCCCGTCCTTCGGAGCTGCTGTTCCGAGCTTTTGCCGGATCGCCTCGGCGACGCGGTCCTCATCAGCCGCGATCACGAAGGACATGCCCTTCGCCGAAAGGAACAGACGAATCGCTTCGAGTGACTCGACCACGGTATCGGGCAGGCAACGATCCAGATCGTCAACAAGCACCACGACACGCGAAAGATGGGCAAGAGCAGGGTCCGCCAACAGCGTTTCAAACTCTTCGCGGAAGGCAGCCATACCCTTCTGACTGTCGAGGCTCTCGGGCTCATCGCTAACCAGGCCGAAGACATCGTCAATCTTCGGTAGTTGCATCGTGATAGCGGTCTTGGCCGCCATTTTGACGGCCTTCGACCAGTTCACCTTGCGCACGAGACGCTTGAACGCGTCCAGGCCGGCCTTACCGACCGGGTCCTCATCGTTGAACTCGTTGCCGAGAGCACCCAGCACCTCAGCGATGAGGCTCTCCTTTGGCCCAATTGCGGGGTCATAGAGCCACGGCTGAGTCGGGATAACGAGCACCTTGCGATCGATATCCTCAGATCGCTCCGTGATCTCCGACTTGATCAGCTCGAGTACGCTGGTCTTGCCGCTGCCCCAGGCTCCAGAGAGGCCGATCGCAACTGGGTCCAGCCCATCGTCAAAGATTGCGTCCGCGGCGGTCTCTGCCACGGCACGAAACGCCAGTAGATCCTCGGTCGCTGGTTCGTCTGACCAGAGTGGATAGGAGGGGGTCATAGCGCGTCTCCATCTCCGCCACCGGCGGCTCCGCCGATAAGCAGCCCTGCCTTGTCGGTCGTGTAGTTGTAATCGACCGGCCCAATCGGTGCAGCATCGAAGTGGTGCTCGGCAAAGCGGATGCGCATGGCCTCGTCCCAGTCGAGGTCGTCGAGATTGCGGGTGTCCTTAGTCTCGCGGATGAGGTAGAGCCGCTGCGTGCCGTTCTCGTCGTAGACGATGGCCCAGTCCGGCGAGTACTCCCCCACAGGCGTGCGCACGCGGAAGCGGCGCGGCAGCTTGGTGAAGAGCTTGACGTGCTCGCGGTTGTTCTCGAGCTGTGCGGCGAAGGCACGCTCGACGTGACTGTCGTAGTCGACGTGGTCGTAGAGGTTCACGCCGCCCTCAGGCGCGGCGATGACGCCGTTCTTCGGATCGGGGTTGCCCGGCAGAGGCTGCGGCGGGTTCTTGGATTCGACTTCGAGGAAGACGACCTCGGCATCCCACCAGTCCGTCTCGTCGATGGGTTCGTAGCTGATACCGCGCACCATCTGTTCGATGGTCTCGATACGGATGGCGTTCGCCACGATGCGTGCCCAGCGGTCAGGATCATCGAGGACGTGCCGGGCGTAGTCGCGGTCGGGATAGTTCAGGATCTCGCGCACGATCCCAGCCAGGGTCGGGCGGGTGAGCTGGAGCGGGAACTTGCCGTACTGCAACTGATCCTCGATGAGCTGCACGACGTCGGGCAGCCGCTGGCCTGCAGCAACGATGCGCTCGCCGCGCGACTCTGCCACTGCAGAATCCGCAGTGACGACATGCCCCTCGTCGTCGTAGACGAGATCAGCGGACTGCACGACGTTGGCGCGGCGCTCGATGAACTCGAGGTCGGCCAGGTGTTCCGATGCTGCGAGCACGATGCGGAGTGCGTCCGGATCGACGGTGACGCGGTAGCGCGCCTTGTAGCGAATACGCTTCCACAGTTCAGCGAACTCGGGGCTCTCGAACAGGGCAGGGCGCCTGCGGACGACGACCTCATTGTCGGCGTTGTCGACCTCGGGGCCGGCCTCGCCGGAGCCACCACCAGAGGCGATGTATTCGGCATTCAAGCCGTCGCGGAACTCCGTGAAGGACTCGTCGACGATGAGCGTCAGCCTGTTGATCGCCGGGTCCATCACGCGGTGACCGTTCTGGTCCACCGGCAGACGCAGGCCACGGCCGATCTGCTGTCGACGCTCCAGCTCGGAGCGCGTGTGACGCAGGAACCCGACCTGGAAGACGTTCGGGTTATCCCAGCCCTCCTTGAGCGCAGAGTGGGAGAAGATGAACGCGCGCGGGTTGGCGCGGTCGAGAATGAGCTCCTTGTTCGCGATGATCTCCTGGTACGCCCGCGCCTCCAGCTCGGCGTCCGATGCACGCCCCGATGTGTCCTTCAGGATGCCCGTTTTGGTAGACGGGAAGTAGGCGACCCGCAGCTCGGCAGGGTCAGGCATCTCGCTCTCGGAATTGCCTGCCCGGAGCCACTCCTCACGGAACAGCTCGTCGAACATCGCAGGCAGCACCGCCTCGTCACCGGCGTAGTCAGCCACACGCTCGACGAAGAATAGCGACAGCACCTTGATGCCACGGTTCATCGAGTCGATCTGCCCCTGCCGAGCCAGGTGCGTTCGGATGGTATGGCGGATCTGATCACGCCAGACAGCCTCGGAATCCACGCCGGTCTCAGTCCCGGCCTGCACGACGAGCTTGTTCTCGAAGATCACCCGGTCGGGTTTACGTTCGATGCTCTCGACCACCAACCCGCGATACTGCGGCAGTTTGCCGGACTCCTCGAACAGGTCGGTGCCGTTCTGCAGCACCACCGGCACCCGCTTGCCACCGGCCTTGTGGATGACCGCCTCGGCCATCAGGCGCTTGCGGACGCTCCGAAGCTTGTCGAGGCGCACGTACGGCTTGCCATCCTCGCCGGCGACGATTCCCTTGACCGATACCCGCTTGACCAGACCAGCCTCGGCGGCCTGCTTCGGGCCGAGCCTGTGCACGAGGTTGAACGACTCCTTGTGCGTTGCGCTGTAGCGCAGCGCCACCAGCGGATTCAGTGTGGCAATCGCCTGACGGCGCAGCGGCGTCGCCATGTTCTGCGGCTCGTCAATCAGGACAACCGGACGAGCCTTCGCGATCTGCTGCACACCACTGAGCGAGTCTCCCCACAGCTGTGGCTGCTCAGCGCTCGCGTAGAGCGTGTTCTTCTCCGGCTTATCGAGCGCCTGCACGCCTGCCACCAGGAACTGCACCGTGCCCGACGGCTCGGTGAAGTCGCTCAGCGCCGAGTTCTCGCCCAAAACACCCCATGTGTACGGGACGCCGGGATACTTCAGCCGGAAGTGCTCCTCGGTCTGCTCGAACGTCTTGACCACGCCCGCACGAATCGCGATCGAGTGGACGAGGATGACGAACTTCCGCAGCCCATACAGCTCCGCCAAGCGCAGCGCCGTCGAGATGTAGACGTATGTCTTACCCGTACCGGTCTCCATCTCAACCGAGAAGTTCGGGAACTCCCGCTCTGCGCCCTCGAGATCTGTCTCCGTAAGCAGCTCAAGCTGCGCCTGCGGATCAACGGCCTCACGAGCCGTGATCATCGTCAGGTTGTCCGCGAGGACGGAGCGCTCCAGCGTGAAGCCTGCGTGCCCGTCCGCGCCAGGCGCCTGTCCAGCGAGCGCATCGCGCGGCGGCACGAGGGCACCCTCAAACAGGTCGACCACCGCGGAGACGGCGGCCGACTGGTGCGGCTGATCGTCAAAGCGAAACTTCACGAGGCACCCGCTCCAGAAGAATCAGCTTTGACTGCAACCGCGGCGCCAATGTCAGCGTCACCGAGTCCTCGGCCTGGTCACCACGAAGAATCAGGGTGTCGTCGTCGCTCAGTCCCAGCGCATCCGCTGTCGCCAGCGAGAACGCATCGAGCGAGATCAGGAGACGTCCTGTGGACGTATTGCCCACGGCAGGCGTGAACTCGTAGACGACCACGCCGTCCACCTCATGCGTCGTCACGCGCGTATCGAGCCTCGTTCCCGTGGCCTTGAGCGCCACCTCCCACGCAACGTCGAGCGGCTTCGCACCATCAACCACCGGAGCGCCCGCCGTGTGGTCGAGCACCTGCGTCAGGTAGCTCTGCCCGGTCATCTCCGGAAGCGCGAACAGCGGCTTGTCGATGACGAGGTTCGTCGGACGCGTGCGGAAGATCCGGAAGCCCAGCTGTGGCGCATCGAGCGTCTCCTGTTGCAGGGAGGCCGCCGCACGGCGCAGTCGCTCCGCCGTCACCTCGAAGATCGTCTCGTACCCGGCAGCCAGCGCGTTCTTGCCCGACTCCTCGGACGCATCAGGCTTCTCGGGCACCTGCACCAGAATCCAGTGCCGCGTCTTGCCGTCTTTCGGGTTCTGCTCCCACACTGCCTGGCCCGTCGAACCGGATCCCGCGAAGAAGTCAAGGATCAGGTCGCCGTCGTCGGTGATGGCGTGGAACAGGCGGGCGAGCACTTCCGTGTCCTTCGGGTAGTCGAACACGGTTGTTCCCATGAGCTTGTCTAGCGCCTTCGATGCGGCACGGCGATCCTTATAGAAGACGGACGCGGGTGCCCACTCCTCATGCTCATGCAAGTAGGACTTGAGCTGGAGGCGCCCGCCCTCCTTCTTGGGATAGACGATGCGATCGTCATCGGCGAACGCCTCCATCTTCTCCCGTCCGTAGGCCCAGCCATTCGCGTGCGGTTCGTGACCGCGGAATGTGTAGACGAGATTGGGCCTCGGGTTCGGGCTTCTTAGATCTGACGCGAAGTAGACACCTCGAGCATCAATCACGCGATAGTGCTTGTGCGCTTTTGCGGGGGCTTCGTCAGGCAGTGAGTTGTACCAGGCCTGTAGCGCCGCCGTTGCCGCCTCATAATCTGTACCGTGAACAGCGCGTAGCTCTTTGACCTTCCCGTAAATCTCGTCGAGACCGGCCTTGCGCTCACGCCAGCGCGCGTCCTGTTCGCGCAGATAGGTGTGGTCACGCGCGTAGGCCACCACGTAGTCGTGTCCAACGGAGATCTGACGAGCATCGTTCTTACGGCCGCCATTCCAGATGAAGTTGCCGACGAAGTTCTCTGCGCCAAATACGGCATCGAGCAGCAGCCGCAGGTGGTGGACCTCGTTGTCATCAATGGAAACGAGGATCACGCCGTCGCGGCGCAGCAGGTGACGCGCGAGCGCCAGACGCGGGAACATCATGGTCAGCCACGGCGCATGCTTGCGCCCGCCGGTCTCGATCCGGCTGGTCGTGGCGTTGCCCTGGTCATCAACCTGACCGGTCTCCTCGAGGTACTGCCGCTCGGGCACCGCGAAGTCGTCGTTGTAGGTGAACGTGTCGCCGGTGTTGTAGGGCGGGTCGATGTAGATCAGCTTGACGGCCCGCGAGTAGCCGTTCTTCAGGAGCTTGAGCACCTGCAGGTTGTCGCCCTCGATCAGGACATCACGAGCATCCGGCCAGCGCAGGGAAGCGTCCTCGTCGGGCACAAGCGTTGCTGTAGTGGGGACACGCGCGTCCTGGCGTGCTCGCTCGATCCCGGGCCAGGTGAAGGAGAAGGCAGGCTTGACCTCGCCGTCAAGGCCAAGCGCCCCGAGCAACGCATTACGATCAAGTTCCCCATCGAGGAAGGCACTGGGCACCAGGTCGCGGAGCTGGGCGAGCAACTCTTCGTGAGCGTTTCGGGTCTCGTCCGGCACCGACGGGGTCATCGGGCGACCTCCTGGCGATGGGCGTCACGGTTACACGTTGTGCTGCTGGGGCCGTGCGACCACCTGGTGCTGAACGTTGTCATGCTGCGCTGGTTCTCCTCCGCGCTGAGGCGCGTTTTGAGTTGTGCTCTCGGGGCATGTCCTACGCTACCGATGACCACTGACATTGTTAGGGTGCCGCGCCGGAGGCGGTGCCGCGAGGGGTCTCGCGACGGGGAGCCTGACCGGCTCGACCGGACGTTGCGATCTGTCCAGGTTCTCTCACGTGAGCCGCCCCCTTCATTCGGTCCGGACGTTCTGTGAGTCGTCGGTTTCCATTTGATGGGTGCACTGCCGAGCGTACTCGGCTGGGGTTAGGTA
>NZ_JBSEYU010000016.1:0-16059 GCF_053627955.1 Micrococcus sp. 093350064-1 | reverse complement strand
GGCCCGAGGGCTCGCCTGGGTTCTTCTCGTCGATCATGGTCATGATTCTTACCGTTCCTCTCGGTACGGCTTACACAGACCATCTGACACGCCCGAGTGCCGCGGTCGCATACGAACCCGCCATGGTGGGCGCACTCGCCGCCGCATAGAGCACTCGCGTGATCAGCGTGCTCCCGACAGCGAACCCCAACACCCCCTGAGCGAATACGAGCCCGAGCAGGGCAACGGGGTTCGTCGCGAAGAGCGCCAACGCGACCCACCCGAGCACAAGAACGCTTCCACCGCCCACGATGACGATTCCGGGTCGGGCATCCGACAGGCGTCCCGCAACGGTGACTCCGATGAAAGAGCCGACGCCGAAGAGCACAAGCGCTACCGACACCCACCACTGGCTCATGCCGGAGGTATCCGTAACAATCGGCGCAAGGAAGGTCAGCGTCGCGAAGGTTCCGGCGTTCACCAGGGCAGCCAGCAGCATCGTCAGAAGGAGGCGCGGGGAGGCAAGCTGGGCTAGCTCCACCCGCAGCGAGGTCGAGAACGACTCCTCCCTTGGCGAGTCGTCAGCTTGAGCGGTGAAGCCCGCGGCGATGCCGATCGCAGCGGGGACGCAGAGAAGAGCGATCGCCCAGAACGTCGACTGCCAGCCGAGTGCCGTACCAAGCAGAGTACCCGCGGGCACGCCGGCGACGGTTGCGACGGTGGTGCCCGCCAGCAGAATCGCCACGGCCCGACCTTTGGCGTCGGGTGCCACGAGTTTCGTCGCCGCACCCAGCGCGACCGCCAAGAAGCCTGCGTTGACGACCGCCGCGATCACACGCGTGATGAACAGAACAGTGAAGTCCGGTGTGAGTGCCCCGACTACATGGGACAGCGCGAACACGATCACACAACCCAAGAGTGTCGCTTTCACGGGGAGGCGACGAGTGAGCGCGGCCATCGCAGGTGCGCCGATCACCATCCCTGCCGCGAACGCCGATGTCAGGAGACCAGCTGTCCCCACGGAAACGCCGAAGTATGCGGAGATGTCCGGCACGAGGCCGGCGAGCATGAATTCGGAAGTACCCATGGCGAAGACCACCAGGGCAAGAAGATAGAGAGCAAAAGGCATCGAGATAGCTCCGAAGCGAGAGTACGAACAAGAGAACGTCTCGTCACCACGGTCAGCGCCCAAAGGACACCCGAATGTCGTGCTGCGCGCAGCACTGAGCGGCAGAGAGCTAGGGGCTCAGCGGAGGTGAGGGGCTGACGGCGTGACCGAAAGCCCCTGAGTGTCCGATTCAGGGCTCGACATACGCCTCATCGTAGCAGTCTGCGTCGCCACCCCCAAAGAACGTCAACAACCTCATGGCCAGCAACAGCTAACTACATCCGCCACCTCACGCTCGCTGCCCTCGCCTACCTCCTGACTGAGGTCCAGCACATGCCCCCTTGACAGTGACTGGCACGATCACGCACCACCGGCGGTGGGCCGTTCAGGGGAAGACGCGGCGAGCCACCGAGTGGCGACGGACTCATCGGTCACGGTTGGCCTCGATCCATCCGTGGCGGCGTACGCCGGCGTCCTGCCGTATGCCACAGTCGCGCACGGTGAATCCCGCCGCGATCAACAGGCGGGAGAGCTCATCGACCGGCCAGTACCACGCCGTGGTGACGGCGTGATCGAAGGCCTCCACCTGGTCTGACGCGAAGAAACCCAGCAGCAGTGACCCGCCAGGGCGCAGCGCCTGGTGCGCGCGCTCCAGGAGGAGAGGCATCTCCACCGGCGGCGTGTGGATGATCGAGTACCAGCCCAGGATCCCGTTGACGGCGGCTACGGGCAGGGTCTGAAACGAACCCGGCTCCACGCGTACCTCCGGGTGGGTTCGGCGCGCATGGGTCACGAACTCTTCGACCGGCTCGATGCCCATCACCTCATGGCCCAGCGAGGCCAGGTGTGCGGTCCAGTGGGCCGGCCCGCAGCCGACGTCGGCCAGAACCCCATCCACCCGGTCGGCCCAGGCTTCGACCAGCAGCCTGTCGTCCTCGGCCACGGCGGTCATGGTGCCGAGCTGCTGGGTGTACTCGGCCGCGCGGGCGCCATAGGCGGCTCGGCTGGTGGAAAGTCCTTCCCGGGCGGCGTCGTCAGGGGTCACCGCTGCCCCTCCGATGGCGCGAGGAGTTGCCAGAGCTCGTGGTCCTGCCAGCGGCCGGCGATCCGCAGGTACTGCGGAGCCAGGCCGTACCGCTGGAACCCGTGGTGTTCCAGCACGCGGCGGGAGGCGTGGTTGTGGGGGAGGATCTCGGCCTGCACGCGGTGCAGGCCGAGCTCGCCGAAGGCGATCTGCAGGGCCTGCCCGACCGCGGCGGTCGCCACGCCGCGGCCCGTCGCCTCGCGGGCGACCCAGTAGCCGATCGAGCAGAACTGGCCGGCCCCGCGGACCACGCTGGCCAGGGTGAGACGGCCGAGCAGGTGCCCGGCGTCGTCGGTGATGACGAAGGCGTAGGAGCGGTCGGCGGCCCGGTCACGGTCTGCCTGTTCAAGGGCCTCGCGCTGCCCGGCCTCCGTGAACCAGTGGGCGGGGCGCTTCGGCTCCCACGGGGCCAGGTGCGCGCGTTGGCTCCGTGCCAGGGCGGCGAGGGCCTCGGCGTCGTCGAGGACGGCAGGGCGCAGACGGACGGGCATGGATCGAGCGTAGCGACCGTGGTCCCGCGCGCCGGTCAAGCGAGGGGCAGGAGGAGTCGGTGTCAACCCTTCAGAACCTGATCGGCGTATGAATCAAATTGGCGCGTTTCTGAAATCTTCGTTGCATCTCGACAGCGAGGTGGTGTCCATGTGTCGAGATGCAGGGAAGAGTTCATAGGACACGCGGTGAAGTCTTCGCAGAGCAGGCCATTCAGCGTGGTCCGCGAAAAGTGCTCCTCGACCGCCGGCGGTGTCACCAACGTTCCGGGCAGTACAACTAATCGGCGGCGGGAGGGGAGGAGGAGGCACCTGTTGGCCGCGTCAGCAGGACGCCGACGCCGCCGTCGAACTCGATGCCGGCGAAGCACGGACCGGTCTCCAGGACCGTGAAGCCGAGCAAGTCGTGTAACGCGATCGACGCCGCATTGCGGGCATTCACGACGCTGTGGAGGGCGTCCCCGTGGAGTGCTCCAACGTCCTCGATCACGGCCTGCAGCAGGCGGCGACCGATGCCCCGGCGGCGAGAGGCGGGATCTACGGTGAGCCCGGCAGTGAGCCACTGGGCTGGGCCACCGGCATGTAGAGGGGTCTGGGTGGCGCCAGACCAGCCCACGACCTCCGGCCCCTCGGGCAGGGCGACTTCGGCCACGACCAGGACGGGGCCTGGTCGAGCAGCCAGTCAGCGGCACGTGCGTGGTCCGACGGCGTGCCGCCACGGGTTGCCATGATGACCACCAGGGCGGGGCTATCCCAGGACGTGCGGGTCGGATCACCACACCCGGCTGTGGGGCGCTCGGGTTCTGCATCCGCGTGGTCATACCGAGGGAATCTACGCGTGGAGCAGGATGCGCTCCACGATCTCCTCCGGTGACTCGGCCGCCGTGATGCGGTGTTCGGCCACGAAGTCGAGGGGCTGCCAGCCGTGGTACCAGGCGGCCATCTCCTCGGCGCTGAAGTCGCCGACCTTCGGGCGCATGGCGTGGCGGCGGACGGTCTCCTCGAAGGTGAGGTCGAAGGCGTAGAAGCGGGCCTCGTCGCTGGCGGCGGCGACCCGGTGGAGCATCGGCCTGTAGCGGCCGGCGTGGAAGATCCCGTCCAGGATCACGTGGTGGTTCCGGGCCAGGCAGTAGCGCGCCGCTGCCTCGAGCAGGTCGGCGTGGGCGAGGCTCTCCTGCTCCCGCTCGGCGTACACATCCCGTCGGAAGTGGTCCTGGCCGAGCCCGGCGACGGGACCGGCCAACCGCGCCTGGAGCAGACGGGCGACCGTGGTCTTGCCGGAGGCCGAGTTGCCACGGATCACGACGAGCATTCAGTGAACCTCCGGTTCTGTGTTCCGTTCCGAGAGTCCGTCAAAAACACCCGATCCTACATGGCGTCAAGCTGTCGAGAGGGACCATAGATTTCGCAGGACATCGGTGAACTTTTCGTGAAACGGTCGCATATGGGCAAGGCTGAGGCTTCAAGAGGCTTGCGAGGGCCTTCTATCGAGCCGCAGACCTCTGACGGGGCCGCAGAGGTCAAACCATGACTGTCTCGCTCGTCAGTTTTCCAGTCTCTGCCTCCCCGGGACGCTCGATAGCTCGACATACAGGTCTGTGGCGATCCGGGACTCCTCTGCCGCGTTTGATATCGTCGAGTCCATGTACAGAGGCATCGCGTCGATGAAGCTCCGCTCCGCCCGCTGACGGCGGCGGACAACTCCTGACGAAACCCGCTCGCCGTCCTGGCACCCTGCCGGGCGGCTTTCTCGTGCTGCCCGGCTCCATGACGAGCTGAGAGACCACGATGACCCTGACCCCTCTGAACACCCCTGCCTTGCCTGCAGGCAGCGCCGCCCACATCCGAGCCGAGAGCATCACCCTCACCCTGGGCGATCGAACCGTGCTGAACGACGTGGACGTCACGGTCTCCGCCGGATCCCGGCTGGCCGTCGTCGGTGAGAACGGCCGCGGCAAGACCACGCTGCTGCATGTGCTCGCCGGCACCCTGATGCCGGACTCCGGCACCGTGACCCGCGCAGGGACGGTCGCCCTCGTCGAACAGGACCTCGACGTGGACGACGACCGCACGGTCGGTGACCTCGTCCACGACTCCATCGGCGAGTCCCTCCGTGTCCTGGACTGCCTCGAGGAGGCCACCCTCGCCATGGCAGAGGGCAGGCCTGGAGCCGATGACGCCTACGCCCGAGCGCTGGAGACGGCCACCGCCTTCGACGCCTGGGACGCCGAGCGGCGCATCGACCTCGCGTTGCACGGCCTGTCCGCCTGCACGGATTGGGCTTGTCCGCTGCGGGCACTGTCCGTCGGACAGCGGTACCGCGTCCGGCTGGCCGTCGTCCTGGGCTCTGCGGTGGACCTGCTCTTGCTGGACGAGCCCACCAACCATCTCGACGCCGGGGCCCTGGAGTACCTGACACGGGCACTGAGGGAGCACGCTGGGGGGTTCGCCGTGGTCACCCATGACCGCGCACTGATGAAGGACGTCGCCGACGTCTTCCTCGACCTGGATCCCACTCGTGACGGTCGCCCCCGGCAGTACACCGGAGGCTATGAGGCCTGGGAGAAGGGGCGGCGTGCCGAGCGGGCCGCCTGGGAACAGGAGCATGAGCAGCAGCTGGCCGAACACGCCGCCCTCACCAGCGCGGCCGAGGCCGCCCGCGGACGTCTCCAGGACCGGTGGCGTCCGGACAAGGGGACGGGCAAGCACCAGCGGGCCACTCGCGCCGGCGGCGTGGTCCAAACCTTCAACCGCAGGATGCGGGATCTGGCGGCGCACGAGATCACCGTGCCGGACCCGCCCCGGTCCCTGACGTGGCCGGCCTCGACGACCAGGGCAGGCCGGCCACTGCTCAGTGCGGAGGGGGTCGGCCTGGCCGGCCGCCTCCACGGGCCGGCCTCCGTCGAGCTCCACGGCGGGGATCGCCTGCTGCTCACCGGCCCGAACGGCGCCGGCAAGTCCACGTTGCTCCAGGTCCTCGCCGGCATCCTCGAGCCCACTGCCGGCCGCATCCTGCGGCACACGGGCGCGAAGATCGCGCTGCTCGCCCAGGAAGTGCCCGCATGGAACCCGCGACACACGGCGCGGCAGGCGTTCGAGGCGCACCTGCACCGCAACGGTCTGATGGCGAGGAACAACGGTGTGCCGTCACTCGGGTCATTGGGCCTGCTAGAACCGCGGAGCCTGGACACGCCCGTTGGGCGGATGTCTCAGGGGCAGCAGCGAAGGCTCCACCTGGCGCTGTGCCTGGCTGAACAGCCGGACCTGTTGATGCTCGACGAGCCGACCAACCACCTCTCCGCCGCGCTGGTGGACGAGCTCACGGACGCCATCCGGGAGACCCGGGCGGCCGTGGTGGTGGCCACTCACGACCGCCAGATGCTCCGAGACCTGACCGACTGGCCGCGTCTCGAGCTGAGCACCGAGGGGGTGACCCGTTGACCTCGATCACCGCACTGGCACCTCTGTCCTCCCCCCGGTATCGGCCGCTGTTCCTGGCGATGGTGCTGGCCATCTTCGGCCAGGGTGCCTGGAACCTGTACCTGGCCATGCAAGTGCTGGAGCTCGGAGCTGATCCGCCGACGCTGGCCGGCGTCGTCATGTGGAGCGGCGTCGGCCTGCTGGCTGCCTCACTGCCGGCCGGCGTCGTCGCCGATCGCCTGTCGAAGAAGGGGATCCTGGTGGCCGTCCTGGTCGTCAATGCGGTGGCGGCCGGTGTCGTCTCCGGCCTCGCCACGATGGGGGCCGCTCAGTACTGGCTCCTGGGATTGTCAGCACTGATCGTCGGGGCATCGACGGCGTTCTTCTTCCCGGCCTACACGGCGTTGGTGCCGCTGCTCGTCGAGGAGGAGCAGCTGATGGCCGTGAACGGCCTCGAGGGGGCGACGCGGCCCGTCGTCGGTCAGGCCCTGGCACCAGCCCTGACCGGGGCGGTCATCGGTGCGACGACACCTCCTGCGGGCGGGCTGCTCATTGCCCTTTCGCTCGCGGCCGGCGCGGTGCTGGCCGCCCGCCTGCCTGCGGTGGGCCCTCCAGATACGAATGCGGCGCCTCAGCACCCGTTCCGGGACCTGGCCGAGGGATTCACGTACGTCCTCCGGACGCGCTGGGTGAGGAGCAGCGTCCTGTTCGCCGCCGTCATGGGCCTGGTGACGACCGGCGTCCTCGAGGTGCTGCTGCCGGTGCTGCTGCGCGACGGCCACGAGAACGGTGCCGCGGTCTACGGGGCGGTGCTGGCGGCGCTGGGCGTCGGCGGGCTGGTCGGCTCGCTGATTGCTGGCGGCATGGAGGCGCCGCGGCGGTTCCTGCCCGTAATGGTGGGAGTCTGGGCTCTCGCCTGTGTCCCGCTGGCCCTGCCTGCTTGGACGCTGAACCCCTGGATCATCGGGGCCGGTCTGATGCTCTACGGGGCCGGCATCGGAGTGGGCATGGTGATCTGGGGGACCGTCCTCCAGGCGCACGTGCCCTTGGACATGCTCGGACGGGTGGCGAGCCTGGACTTCTTCGTTTCGATCGCGTTCATGCCGCTGTCCGTCGGGCTCGTGGGGGCGGTCTCCGCCGCCGTCGCCCCAGGAGCACTGTTCGTGGCCGCGGGGATGGTCCCGCTGGCCTTGGCCGGCGTCCTGGCACTGGCCGGGCAACTGCGTTCCGACGAGCCCCACGCGGCGTGACTCGTGCCTCGCGGCGGGGTCGGGCGATGGCTCGGCCCCACCACGCGGCAGGGGGCGCCCCCTGCTGTTCCGACGCTTCAATCGACGCGCCCACTCAGGAGGCCCGCGTGCGTCCCCTGGCCCTCACGGCGCGTAGTCGCATGATGGCAACAAGTTCATTGCTGGTCACATCACGCTCCGTCAAGAGGCGAGGTGTGCGCTGTTCTATGAAACATATTTGCGCGTTTGTGAAATCTTCCCTGCATCTCGACACCATGCCAGAACCGGCGCCAGTCTGAGGCGTGATCTCCCGCCCCATCCCTGAGGGAAATGAGGCAGGAAGTCGCGGGATATTTCCCTCTGGAACGGGCTGGCCTGGAGGTGGTCGCTTGCGTCCGTTCGACTGCGTCGCTCAGCCGCAAGCGTACCCCCCATGTCAAGCGCGTGGAAGGGGGTGGGACCGGATCTGCCCTGGACGAGGGACATCACGGCGAGGATCGGGCCTTCTGGCTGGTGAGGGGCCCGTGCCCCGCGGTCATCGTCAAGAAGTGGAAGGGCAGAAGATGAGCACCTCCGTGCAAGCCCCTGTGGGGCACGTGGAAGTTGACGCCGGCATTCGCCGCCTTGTCCCGCAGCCCCAGCCGATGCGGTACGTGGGGGTGGCCACTGGGCTGGGAGCGTGCGCGTGCGTGGGGATGGGCATCCTCTCGATGGGCGACCCGTCGGCGGCGTATGGGATCGGTGGAGCTTCGGCCGTGGTCTCGGCCGGAGCTCTCGTGGCGGGGGAGCGCTCGCGGCAGCGCGCGGAGATCGCGGATCACCTCACCGAACAGGTCTGCCCGGCGATGGCGCTGGGGCGTCCGGCGCGGGCCGCGGTTCGGCTCTCGAAGTGGTCGGGTGGGTTCGTGGGGCAGCCGGCGAGGGTGCAGCTGATCTATCACGCCTCGGTGGTGCCGGACCTGGAGTGGCTGGGGAAGGTGGTCCACATCGTGCAGACCAGCCTGGGCGGCCGGTACACCGTGGCCAAGCACCACGAGCGCAAGCACAGGTTGTGGTTGGAGATGGTGCCCGAGGAGGCCGGTCAGGGGCCCGAGCAGGCGCCGGTGGTGGAGCGGACCACCACGGTGGTTCAGGAGCTGCTGGGGGAGTCCGCGCGGGTGCAGGTCGATCTGGACGAGGACGGGCAGGCCCAGCGGATCACGGTGCGCCACAACCAGGGCACCAACATGGCCTTCGGGAACAAGCGCCAGAGGGTGGAACGGGTGATGGCCACGCGCATCCCGGGGGACTGGGTGCCGAAGTGGGATCTGCAGAACGATGTGGTCGAGTTCGTCACCCGGGTGCCGATGCCTACCCTGGTGCTGCCGCCTACGGCGCACTCCCCGCTGGCCACCACCCATGAGGACTACTCGGATTTCCAGATCCCGCTGGGCATCGACGAAGACAACGAGCAGCTGTCCTGGACCCCGCGGAAACAGCCCCACGCCGTGGTGGTAGGCACGACGGGCTCTGGAAAAACCGTGGTGCAGCACAACGTGGTGCAGCGGGTGACCCAGGCCGGCTGGCGGGTCTGGATTCTCGACGGCAAGCGCATCGAGTTCATCGGATTCCGGCACTGGCCGAACGTGGAGCGGATCGCCTCCCGCATCGAGCACCAGGTGAAGATGATCTACGACGCCCACCAGCTGATGGAGGAGCGGTACGGGCTGATCGAACAGGGCGAAGCCACTGTCGCTGACTTCGAGCCCCTGGTGCTCGTGATCGACGAGGCCACCACGTTCCTCGAAGGCGCGGACCGCTGGTGGAAGGAGGTCAAGCCCAAGGGCGGCACGGCCAAGGCCCCCTGCCTCGGGTTGATCGCCGACATCGCCCGCCTGGGCCGCTCAGCGAAGATCCACATGCTCATCGGACTGCAGCGCCCGGACACCGCGTTCATCTCCGGTGAGATGCGCGACAACCTGTCCATGCGCGTGGCCATGAGCAGGCTCAGCCCCGACGGGGCCAAGATGATGTGGGAGTCCTACGCCATCGGCACCGCCATCCCCCGGCACATCAAGGGCCGGGGTATGGCGATGAACGCCGCCGGCGTTCCGGTGCAGATCCAGACCATCTACGCCCCCAACCCCGACCCGGGCTCTCCCGACTTCGACCCGGCCAAGACCGCCGCGGTGCGCCCGCGCACCCTGCTGCACAAGAAGATGCTCGTGGAGATCCTCGAACCGGCCCCGGATCTCGACGATGAGGTCCAGCCGCTGGGGTACTGGGACTACATGCAGGCCCGGGTGTACGAGGACCCTGACCAGCCCGAGGTGCAGGGCCCTGCGATTGCTGGGGCTCAGCCGCCGGCCGCCGCCCTGGCGGCGCTGCGCTCGTTGAACACCGGCCCGGCGGCAGTGTCCGAGCAGCAGGAGGGGGGGTCGAGCTCGCCGGTGATCGCCGAGCGAGCTGCTGCTGCGGTTGATCCCGGGACGTACCAGGGCGCCGAGGACGACGACTTCGAGGGCTATGGGGAGGAGTCGGTCTGCGCAGCTGGCGAGCTCGAGCCGGGGGACCTGGCCCAGGTCGATCCCGACGGCGGGTGGGTGGTGATCACCGAGTACCCCGAGGCCGACGGGGACGACGTCTATCTGGAGTACACCGACCGGTTCACCGGCGAACCGGCGACCTGCACCATCTCCGCCCAGGAGATGGTGCCGACCATGCATGTGATGCAGGAGGAGAACTGATGGCACAGGACAACGGACAGCTGGACCCCGCGGAGACCATGGCGATGGTCTTCATGGGCATGCTCATCCTGGGCTCAGGGGCCGGGGCCGCGCTGGCCGCGCGGTTCCTGACCCCCGTGCAGCAGGCACTGCTCGAGTACGGCGTGCTCGTGCCAGCCGGAGAGGCAGCGTTCCCCCTGGGAGAGACCGGCCTGGGCGTGCCGTTGTGGGTGGCCCTGACCCTGGTGCTGGTGCTGGTGGCAGGCATGGGCCTGATGTTCTACGTGTTCGCGCGCAAGCGGGCTGCGCAGGCCCAGCGCTGAGGGCGTCTGCCCCACCTGATGATTCTGATGGCCGCTCGGGACATCCCGGGCGGCCATCGGGCTTTCTGCCAGAGGAAGCAGGTCGAGCAGAAGAGGTGGGCAGATGTGCAGGGCGGCGGGATCACCGGGGGCACCGCATGGCAGGCGGTGCAACCTCTCCCAGCACAAGCGGGACGCTGCGCAGCAGCGGCGTCGGGAGAACCGGGCCATCGCCCAGCAGATCAACCGCTGGGCCAAGGACGCCGGCCGGGGAGACGAGCTCGCAGCGCTGCAGGCCGCGCGCAAGCCGGTGAACGAGATCAAGGAGTGGGCGGAGGCTGCAGGGGCGCCGACGGCGGTGTACGCCCGGGCTGCGGCGCCGGCGAAGAAGGGCTGGGCTGCCCGGGCCGAGAAGGTGGACGCCGCGGCGCAGGCGGTCCCCTCGGCACAACGGCCGCAGCCGCAGCGACCGGCGCCCATCGCCCGCAAGAAGGACCCGGCCGTCCAGACGCTCTCGCCTGAAGAGCGCGCCGAGGCGGCACGCCGGAGTCTGGAGGCGCAGGAGCGAGAGGAGCTGACGGGCCAGTTCGGTGCGGAAGAGGCTGAGCGCATCCAGCGGTTGCGTGCTCGGCAGGGCGCAGACGCCCAGGAGCAGCAGCTGCTGGCCACACACGAGGCGCACGAGAACACCTCCAGCTACCTCGGAGGCGTCAACGACGTGAAGCAGCTGCGGTACAACGACGGCACGATCGGCTACTTCAAGGGCTACGACGACATCGACTCCAGCACCGCCCTCGCCTACGGGCACAACAGCTCCTACCTGCAGCCCACCCATGAGGTGGCCGCCTCCCAGTTCGCACAAGCCCTGGGGCCGCGGTACGGGGCGCTGGTGCCGCCGGCCGTGATCGCCGAGTACGACGGGCAGTGGGGGTCGATCTCCTACGGGGTGCCCGGCCAGCCGGTGCGCACCATGCCCCAGCTGAGCAAGCTCAACGAGCACTCCTCCCAGGCCAGCGACCTCGCCTTCTTCGACTGCCTGATCGGACAAGTCGACCGCCACGGCGGCAACGTGCTGATGGACCGCCGCGGGATCAGCGCCATCGACCACGGCTTCGCCTTCACCGACGGCGTCGGCGGGGTCAACGCCTCCCTGTTCGCCATGGCCCGATCAAAGAACAGCGCCGACGCCCGTCTCACCCCGGAGGAGCGCCAGGTCCTGCAGCGGTTCCTGGACTCCGGCGACGGCCTGGGCCTACGCGGAACGATCCAGGATGACCGCTTTTTCGAGGTCCGCCGGCGGGCCAAGCTCATGCTGACCAAGGGGAGGGTCTTCGCGCTCGAAGAGCTCTACAGATAAGATTAGGCAAGATCAACATAAGGAGGGGCCATGCCCACCATCACCATCCGCGAGCTAGACGCCCACGGCGACGCGCAAGAGGTCGCCTGGGTTCACATCGACGGCGACCAGGTCACCATCAAGGACCCCGAGGGCCACCTTGACACCTCTGTGCCCACCCCCGTCATCGACGACCTCGGCCGCGGCGACCGTCGCCGCGTTCGTTTCGAGGAGGACCAGAAGCTGTGGGCCTGGAACCTGCCCTACCTGCTGCGCGGGCCCTACCTGCTGGCCACTCGCGCCTGAGCCCTCGGCAAGGAGGGGACGTGTCGCCAAGATGCGACGCTTGCACCGCTCGCGCCAGACATGTATAGTTGGACATGTCAGCGGGGCCCAGCAGGGGCCCTGCACCCCAGTGAAGGGAGCCGGCCATGCCGCGCAACATCGAAGACCGGATCTACAACCTCACCGCCCCGGATGCCGCCGACATCGAGTGCACCTGCCCGACCTGCGGCGCCGTGGACTACGTGACCGTCACCGAGGAGGAGGGTGACCGCCTGATCGACGGCGAGCTGATCCAGGATGTCCTGCCCCATCGCTCCATCGTGGAGCGCGAGCGCATCATCTCCGGCATGTGCCCGACCTGCCAGGACGTGCTGACCCCGGCCGCATGAGCCTCACGGGAGGGGGCCGCCGCCCAGCGGCCCTCTCCGCCCGGTTAGACGGAACCGAAAAGAGCACCCGTCGAAGACTTGCGCACCCGCATAACAGGTGTGTATGGTTAGACATGCCAAAGGAACCCGGGCGGGAACCGGCGGCACCGACAACCGAACAGAGAACGGAGCCGCATGGCGAACAAGGAACTCAAGAAGCTCCTGAAGTCACTCGAAGCCCAAGGCTGGCGAGTGGAACGCCGGAAGAAGGGCTGGATGGCCTACCCGCCAGACACCGATCAGACGATGGTGACCATCCACGAAACGCTCTCCGACCACCGCTCCTGGAAGAACCAAATGGCCCAGCTGAAACGGGCCGGATACCAGGAACCGTGACCGGCACCCCCCGGGGGGCGGGCCACCCGCCCACCCCCCGGGGCACCCCCGCTCCACGCGGCCCCACTCCCACCACCACCGGAGGAACCCCCATGACCACCACCGACCAGGACTGGTACGTCGACATCACCTGCACCCTGAGCGCCCCCATCGACGCCGACGACGCCCTGACGATCACCGAACAGCTCGCCCACGTCTACGCCGTCGCCGCGCTCGCGGACAACGGCACCCGCCTGGAGCTGTCCATGACCGTGCCGGCACCCAACGCCGTCTCCGCGGCCACCCGTGCCCGCGCGCTCGTCTATAGCCTCGAGCTGGCCCAGGTGGACACCCTCACCGCATTGGAGATCCGCACCGAAGCCGAGCGGGCCCGCCAGCTGGCCGAACCGACCGTGCCCGCGCTCGTGGGTACCTCGGAGATCGCGGACATGGCCGGGGTGAGCCGCCAGCAGGTGTTCTACCTGGCCAAGCGGCCCGGGTTCCCGGTTGCCGTGCAGAAGATCGGCGGACGGGTGCTGCGTCGCCGCGATGCTGTGGAGCACTGGCTCAGCACCCGCCGGCATGAGCGTTCCGAGCAGTCCGCGCCGGCCGGTGGTGGTGCTGTCCCGGGCGAGTGCACGGGCAACCCGAAGACCGGCGCGGACCGGGGGCAGAAGACCTCGCACCTCCACGCCTGAACTGGCATCGGCTGGAGGCCGGCGCGGCCTCGTGGGAGACTGAACGCACCCCGCCCGGGTTCAGCACGAGGGCCCCGATCCTGATGGATCGGGGCCCTCGTGCGTCATGGTGGCGACACCATCGGCGTACGGGGACGTGTCGTCAAGACGAGCCGGCAGCCTGTCGCCGCATCACCGCGCCGCCAGGGCGTCGCCACGTCGGGGGATCAGCGCGCCCACAGCCATCGTCAGCCTCGGCAGCGCTGTCATCGACTGCAGCCACCAAGGAACGGAATCCACCGGGGAAGACGTCGCCAAGGCAGAAGAGAATCAGCACGGCGCCCATCGTCTTCTCCCCAGCCGGGGCCGATCCAGTGCGCCGCAGCTCACGAACAGCGAGCACAGTCGGGGCCAGGGCCGCCCAAGCCAGCACTTTCCACGCCAGATCAGGGGCGGCATCCACCACGCCCGGGGTGTGCCGCAACACGGTCAAGACGGCCACGATGACCGACAGGATGGAGAGCAGGGTCTGGATGCGAATCTTCATGTGGTCCTCTCAGGGCTCAGTGCGTCTACTTACGTTGTGTTCCGGGATGGAGGCGTGGCGCACCACGAAACGGGACAGCTCTGCCCAGGCATCGGCAGGGTGGACCGCACCGCCGGCCCAGCAATCCCGAGACGAAGAACGCTGATCCTCAGCTGCCGGCAGTGCCAGCAGGCGGGGACATGCCGCCAAGACGACAGCGACGCCAGCCGAAGACGCGCCCGGGGTGGATACGATCAGGGCCCCACTGGAGCTGGAGAAGGACGCCATGACCCACGCTGTACTGACTGCCCTGCGCGACCGCGTCATCGACGACACCCAGCCCCTGCCGGGACTGTTGCGCACCTGCCTGATGCTCGGCGCCGAGACCGGCTCCCAGAGCCTGCGGGAGTGGGCGCGCTATGAGCTCAACGGCTACACCGCCGACGCCGAACTACCTCCCTACCGGCGCATCTATGCCGGGATGCGCATCTCCTACGTCAGCGGCTACAACGTGGTCAGCGGCCAGGCCTACGCCTGGTACAACTTGCCGAGCAAAGCGCGGGAGATCGTCCCCGAGCAACTGGAACTGCGCGGCCCGCTGGCCGAACTCGAGCAGATGGCCGCCCAGGACTCCGCCAGCTTCGGAACTGGCCCACTGAGCGTCGCCCTGCAGATCATCAACAAGGACCTGCCCTTCGGCCAACAAGTCCACCAGCTGGCCTACTCCGTCCCCGGTGCCACCCTCATAGGCATCGTCGACCGCATCCGCACGACTCTCGTCGAACTCGTCGCCGACCTCACCGCCGACACCCCCCTCGACCAGCTTCCCAGCAGCGCCACCATCGACGCCGCCGTCAAGACCCATGTCGGCGTGCAGTACAACACCACCATCCACGCCCCCGCCGGCCCCCTCGCCATCGGCGACGGCGCCCACGCCCAGACCACCGTCGACGACCTCGTCCGCGCGCTCGCGGCCCTGCGCACCATGGCGGAGCAGGAGGGAGAGCAGGAGATCCTAGAGGCGGTCGACGACCTCCGGCAGACACTCGAAGAGGGTGAACCCGCCCCCGGACCCGTGGCCGAGAAGACCAGCCGACTGCGCAAGGCGGCGGCCAACGTGGGCAGCGCGGCCCTGGGCTCCGCAGTCACGGGTTTCGTGGAGACCGTCACCACCATGGCTTTCGGCGGCCTCTTCGGCTGAGCACCCCGCGCCGGCGGCGGCCAGGCCTCACGGGGGGCCTGGCACGGAAGCGGCTGAGCAGCAGGTAGAGCCCGGGCCCGGGTCCCCTCAGTGCCGCCGATGAGCGGGAGTGGGCCGCGAGCGCGGGTGGGGATGACGATGGGCGCGGACCGTGTGGTCCGCGCCCGTCGGGTACGTGCTCAGATCTGAGTGTGGTCGAGCTCGTGAGCGGTCAGAGCATCCAGGGTCCTGACCAGGTCGGGGAAGAGGGTGGTCAGCACCTGGATGGAGCGGGGGCCCTTGGGGTGCTCGGGGAGGGAGCGCCAGTGGCGTGCCACGGTGTGAGCGTGGCGGCCGCGGCGGGTGTAGAAGGCCTGGGCGTGCTGGTAGCCGGCCTTGTAGCCCTCGCTGTAGTCCGAGGCCGTGGTGTGCTGCTCCATGAGCAACCTCCTTGGGTTGGGGTGCAGGGGGCCTGGACATGGCGGGAGGGCGCAGGCAGCCCGCGGGTGGGTGGGGAGCGCGCGGAGGGGGTGTTCGTGGGCCTAGCCTCGGGGCTATGAGTGCGGATTGGTGGGTTCCCCTGGTGGGGGCGTTGGTTGGCGCTGTATCGGCGTTTGTGGTGTCGAGGAGGACGTTGAAGGGACAGGCCGACCAAGCGGCGGTGCAGCGGCTCGAGGCGGCCCTGGCGGAGCTGATTCTGGGAGTCCAGGCGCTGTACGACCCCCGGTCGTACAACTCGAAGGAGGCGCCGCCGGTCCCAGATGAGCCGCGGGTGCGCCTGCTGTTGTTGACCGGCTCCGAGGAGCTCGACGAGCAGCTGAGGTGGGTGTGCGTCGGATGGCTCAGCCGTTGGCGGGTGATGAACGATTTCGCCTGGGACCTTGCTGGGGAGACCGGGGATGAGTTGAGTCCCTGATAGTGGTGTAACCCTCCCCGGTCGCCAACACCGTCCCCTTCACGGACGCGGTCACCGTGGGAGCCTTCGAGTGAACCTTCC
>NZ_JBSEYU010000015.1:0-16964 GCF_053627955.1 Micrococcus sp. 093350064-1 | reverse complement strand
GGTTGTTGAGGAACTTCCATCCTGCGGGAGAGGCCCACTCGTCTCATCTCAGCCGGCGCCTCGTGGCAAGAACCTCATGACCCACAACACCTAGGATGGTGACATGGCGAACACCACGTACACGCTGGTCCTGCTGCGGCACGGTCAGAGCGAATGGAACGAGAAGAACCTGTTCACCGGCTGGGTGGACGTCCCGCTGACCGAGAAGGGGCGCGCCGAGGCCGCCGGCGGCGGTGAGCTGCTGGAGGCGGAGGGCATCCGCCCGGACGTGGTCCACACGTCCCTGCTCAAGCGCGCCATCACCACGGCCAACCTGGCCCTCGAGGCCGCGGATCGCCAGTGGATCCCGGTCAAGCGCAGCTGGCGCCTGAACGAGCGCCACTACGGCGCCCTGCAGGGCAAGGACAAGGCCCAGGTGAAGGAGGAGTTCGGCGAGGAGCAGTTCATGGTCTGGCGCCGGTCCTTCGACACCCCGCCGCCCGCCCTGGACGACGACTCCGAGTTCTCCCAGGTCGGCGACGAGCGCTACGCGGACCTGGGCAAGGACGCCCCCCGCACCGAGGCCCTCAAGCAGGTCATCGACCGCCTGCTGCCCTACTGGGAGGAGCAGGTCCTGCCCGACCTCAAGGCCGGCAAGACCGTGCTGATCGCCGCGCACGGCAACTCGCTGCGCGCGCTGGTCAAGCACCTGGACGGCATCTCGGACGAGGACATCGCGGGCCTGAACATCCCGACGGGCATCCCGCTGGTCTACGAGCTGGACCAGAACTTCAAGCCGATCACCGCGAACGGCCGCTACCTCGATCCGGAGGCCGCCGCGGCCGGCGCCGCCGCCGTGGCCGCCCAGGGCTCCGCGCACTGACGCGTCCGACGACGACGGGCCGGGACCCCGCCTGGGGGCCCGGCCCGTGGCGTCGGGGACGGTCAGGAGCCGGTGGCGTCCGGGCGGTGGGTCGCCCACTCGCCCGTGACGAGGTAGCGCACCTTGGCGGCCACGGACAGGCCGTGGTCCGTGAACCGCTCGAGGTAGCGCGAGGCCAGCGTGACGTCCGTGGTGGTGGCCGGCGTCGCTCTCCAGTCCGGGGCGGCGATCGCGCGGAAGACGGACAGGTGCAGCGCGTTGACGTCCTCGTTGAGGGCGTCGATCCGGTCCCCGTGCGCCAGGTCCTGGGTCTCGAGCAGCAGGACGACCTCCTCGGCCACCTCCACGGCGGCGTCGCACATCGCGGTGATCACGGTCCGGACCTGTTCCGGGATGACGTGCTCGGGGTAGCGCAGCCGGGTCAGCTGGGCCACGTGGCGGGCGAGGTCGCCCATGCGCTCGAGCGAGGAGCTCATCCGCAGCGTGGCGACGACGGTGCGCAGGTCCGTGGCCACGGGCGCCTGCAGCGCCAGGATGCGCACGGCCTGCTCGTCGAGGGACTCCTGCAGCTGGTCGATCCGCGCGTCCTCCGAGATGACCCGTTCGGCGCCGTGCACGTCGGCCGCCTCGAGGGCGGCCTGCGCGTCCATCATGGCGCGGTGCACGAGGCGGGCGATCTCGGTCAGGTCGCGGCCCAGCCGTTCGAGGTCGGCTCGGTAGAGCTCGCGCATGGTCTCCTCTCCCCGGCGACGCCCGTGCGCCGCCGACCCCGACTCCCCGGGGCAACGGTCCACCCTGGCAGGGCAAGATGAACGGCCCATGAACGCCGATCGTCCGGCGTCTGGCGGGGCCGGGGCAGCCCGTCTCCGGGCCGCCAGAGGCTAGTCTGGTGCCGTGGATCCCGTCATCATCGGCCTGCTGTGCGGAGCGGTCGGACTGTTCACCGGAGTGGCCTCCATGCTGGCCTTCCGGGCGTCCGAGCGCTCGCGGACGGTGGACCTGACGGTTGGCGAACCCACCCTGGCGCCGGGCGCCGCCGAGGTCCTCTCCGTGGTCGGCCGCGCGTACGCGGTGGTGGACGACGTCGACGGCGTGGTGCGCGCGAACCCCGCGGCCTACGCCCTGGGCCTGGTGCGGGGGCACTCGCTCGTCCAGGACCAGCTGCGGGAGCTCACGCGGACCGTGCGGGCCGACGGCGTCATCGTCGAGCGCCGCATGGAGCTGCCCCGAGGACCCCTCGGGCAGTCGAGCCTCGTCGTCGAGCTGCGCGTGGCCCCGCTGGACGAGGAGTACATCCTGATCCTCGCCGACGACCGCACGGACGTGACCCGCACCGAGGCCATGCGCCACGACTTCGTCGTCAACGTCTCGCACGAGCTCAAGACGCCGGTGGGCGCCATCTCCCTGCTCTCCGAGGCCATCGGCGACGCCGCGGAGGACGAGGAGGCGGTGCGTCGCTTCGCCGCACGGCTGGGCGTCGAGTCCCGCCGGCTCACGGCCCTCGTGCAGGACATCATCGAGTTCTCCCGGCTGCAGGCCAAGGACGTGGTCCAGGACGGAGGGCCTGTGGACCTCAACGCCGTCGTCGCGGACGCCGTGGACCGCCTGCGCCTGACCGCCGAGGACCGCGGCATCGCGCTGCGCGTGGGCGGCCGCGTGGACGCGGTGGTGCACGGGGACCAGGACCAGCTGATGACCGCGGTGCGCAACCTGGTGGACAACGCGGTGCGCTACTCCCCGGAGGGCACCACGGTGGGCATCGGCCTGAGCTCCGTGGACGGGCTCGCGCAGGTCACCGTCACGGACCAGGGCATCGGCATCAGCCCGGAGGAGCAGGAGCGGGTCTTCGAACGCTTCTACCGCGTGGACGCGGCGCGGTCGCGTCAGACGGGCGGCACGGGCCTGGGGCTGAGCATCGTCAAGCACGTCGTCATCAACCACGGAGGGGAGGTCACCCTCTGGTCCCAGCCGGGCCGCGGGTCGACCTTCACCATCCGCCTGCCCGAGTGGGGGGACGGTGTCGCCGTCGACGGCGCGCCGGGTGCCGCCCACGTCACCGAGCGGCGCGGTCACCGGGTGACCGCCTCGGCCGCACCCCCGACCCGGAAGGAGACGAGCGCATGAGCCGCATTCTGATCGTGGAGGACGAGGAGTCGTTCAGCGACCCCCTGTCCTACCTCCTGGAGAAGGAGGGGTTCGAGGTCACCGTCGCCGCCGACGGCAACGAGGCGCTGAGCATCTTCGAGCGCGACAGCGCGGACCTGATCCTCCTGGACCTGATGCTCCCGGGGATGTCCGGCACCGAGGTGTGTCGTCAGGTGCGCCAGCGCTCCAACGTCCCCGTGATCATGCTGACCGCGAAGGACTCGGAGATCGACAAGGTCGTCGGCCTCGAGCTCGGGGCGGACGACTACGTGACCAAGCCGTACTCCTCGCGTGAGCTGGTGGCCCGCGTCCGCGCCGTGCTGCGCCGTCAGGGGGAGCAGGAGGAGCCGATGTCGGCGACCATCAGCGCCGGCCCCGTGCGCATGGACGTCGAGCGGCACGTCGTCTCCGTGGACGGCGAGCAGGTGTCCCTGCCGCTCAAGGAGTTCGAGCTGCTGGAGATGCTGCTGCGCAACGCCGGGCGCGTGCTCACCCGCGGCCAGCTGATCGACCGCGTGTGGGGCTCCGACTACGTGGGGGACACCAAGACCCTCGACGTGCACGTGAAGCGCCTGCGCTCCAAGATCGAGCCCGATCCCTCGAGCCCCCGCTACCTCGTCACGGTGCGCGGCCTGGGCTACAAGTTCGAGGCCTGACCGGCGCGCTCCGCCCGGGACGACGACGGCCCCGGCTCCACCTCACGGTGGGGCCGGGGCCGTGGCGTGCCGGGCGCAGGCCCGGCGGAGGTCAGTGCTCCTCGCCGTAGTGGTGGGTCTCCTCGTGGAGGTGCCCGACGAGATCCTCCTCCGAGGGCTCGACTCCCTCGGGGAGCAGGTCACGGTACTGCTCCTGGGTGGCGCTCAGCAGCGGGACGGCCAGGTCGGCGGTGCCGCCGTTGCCGGAGACGGTCACGGGCAGGTTCTCGCCGACCCACACGCCCTCGCGCTCCAGGACGGTTGTGTTCGCCTCGTCCTCGAGCTTGCGGCTCTCGCCGGCGGGGACCTTCAGGGTCGCGGAGCCGCCGCCCTCGGCCTGGAAGGTGTAGGTCTGATCCTGGCCGGAGGTGTTCTCCACGGTGCCGATCAGGCGGGCGGGGCCCGACTCGCCGTCGCCGACGAGGGCGAGGTTGCGGTAGCTCAGGAAGTCCTGCTCCTGGCCGTTGATGCCGTCCGAGGGGGAGTACTGGATGGCGGTGGCGATCGGGCTCACGGCGGAGCAGCCGGTGGCGCCCAGCAGGGCGACCGCGGCCAGCGCACCTGCGGCGAGGTGGCGCCGGGCGGGCCGGGATGCGTTCTTCACAGAGGTCTCCTCAGGTGCGATGACGTGCTCAGGAGCCCCGAGGCAGGGGTCCTGCCAGGTCAGGCTACCGCATCCCGGGACGCCGGCCGGCCTGTGGCGCCGGGTCGTCCACTATCACATCCGGGGGCCGACGATGTGACGGCGCGCGCGGCATGACGAGGCTGCATGATAGAATGGGACGACTGAAAGGGGCACAACAACATGGTTTTTGAGGTCGGAGAGACCGTCGTCTACCCCCACCACGGTGCTGCGCGGATCGAGGAGATCAAGATGCGCACCATCAAGGGGGAGGAGAAGATGTACCTCAAGCTCAAGGTGGCGCAGGGAGACCTGACCATCGAGGTCCCCGCGGAGAACGTCGACCTCGTCGGCGTGCGTGACGTCGTGGATGCGGAGGGGCTCGAGCACGTCATGGAGGTCCTGCGCGCCGAGCACGTGGAGGAGCCGACCAACTGGTCCCGCCGCTACAAGGCCAACCTGGAGAAGCTCGCCAGCGGCGACGTCAACAAGGTGGCCGAGGTCGTCCGTGACCTGTGGCGCCGCGACCAGGACCGCGGCCTGTCCGCCGGCGAGAAGCGCATGCTCTCGAAGGCCCGCCAGGTGCTCGTGTCCGAGCTGGCGCTGGCCAAGAAGGTCACCGAGGAGGAGGCCGAGGGCCGCCTGGACAAGGTGCTCGAGGGCTGACGAGCAGCACACGGCAGGGGAGGGGCCCGCGTCCACGACGCGGGCCCCTCCCCTGTCTCGTCCCCGGCCATGGCCGTTGCCGCCGTGGGAGGTCCCGGGCCACGGACACCGGCGCGCTCCCTAGGATGAGGCCATGCCCACCGCCCTCGTGATCGCCGCCGCCGGCGCCGGCACCCGCCTCGGCGCCGGGCTGCCCAAGGCCCTCGCCCCCCTCGCGGACGGCCGCACCCTCCTGCACCACTGCCTGGAGTCCGTCGCCGCCGCGCGCGCCGCCGGGCTCGCCCTCGACGCCGTCGTGGTGCTCACCCCGCCGGCGGAGGCCGATGCCGGCCGCGTGGCCGCCGAGGTCGACGCCGGCCCGCGCCTGGACGTGCCCGTGCACTGCGTGCCCGGCGGCGCCGAGCGCGCGGACTCGGTCCGCGCCGGACTCGCCGCGGCCTCCCGCGCTCTGGCCGACCTCGCCCCGGCGGGGGCGCCCCGCCGCGTCCTCGTCCACGACGCGGCCCGCGCGCTGACCCCGCCGAGCGTGTTCGGGGCCGTCACGGCGGCGCTCGAGACCGGCGCGGTCGCCGCGGTCCCGGGCCTGCCGCTGACGGACACCGTCAAGCAGGTCACCCCCGGACGGGGCGGCGTCGACGTCGTCGCGGCCACGCCGGCCCGCGCCGGACTGCGCGCGATCCAGACGCCGCAGGGCTTCGACCTGGACACCCTGCTGGCGGCCCACGAGGCCGTGCGCACGGACCCCACGCTCGACGCCGCGGCGCTCACCGACGACGCGATGGTCATGGAGGCCGCGGGGCACGAGGTCGTGGTGGTGCCCGGCGACCCGGCCGCGTTCAAGGTCACCGCCCCCGCCGACCTCGACCTCGCCCGCCTCGAGCTCGCCCGCCGCGCCCCCCAGGAGGCCTCCATGAGCCAGCCCACCCGCCCCGCCGTCGCGGCCGCCCCCCTGCCGCGCGTGGGGATCGGCACCGACGTGCACGCGTGGGCACCCGAGGATGCCCCCCGGCCCCTGTGGCTCGGCGGCATCCACTGGCCCGGCGAGCGGGGCGTGGCCGCGACCTCGGACGGGGACGTGGCCGCCCACGCGGCGTGCAACGCCCTGCTCTCCGCCGCCGGCCTCGGCGACCTCGGGGCCGTGTTCGGCGTCGACCGGCCCGAGATGGCGGACGCCTCCGGCGCGGACATGCTCCGCGAGGTGCTGCGCCTGCTGACGGAGGCGGGCGTCGCCGTCGGGAACGTGGCGGTCCAGGTGGTCGCCCCCCGGCCCAAGGTGGGCACGCGCCGCGCGGAGATGGAGGCCGCCCTGTCCACCGCCCTCGGCGGGGCCCCCGTGTCCGTCTCCGCCGCCACCACGGACCGGCTGGGGTTCATCGGGCGCAAGGAGGGGCTGGTCGGGATCGCGACCGCGCTCGTCATCCCTGCGGCCTGAGCCCGCGCCGGCGCACCGACTAGGCTGGCAGAGCCCCGTCAGGACCCCGCCCCTCCGGAAGGACCGCGCCCCCATGGCCCAGCGCTTCTACGACACCCGCACCGCGCAGATCCGGGACTTCGAGCCCCTCGTGCCCGGCGAGGCGTCGGTGTACTACTGCGGGGCCACGGTGCAGGGCATGCCGCACGTGGGCCACGTGCGCAGCGCGATCGTGTTCGACATCCTCATCCGCTGGCTCGAGGCCACGGGGCTGCGCGTCACCTCGGTGCGGAACGTGACGGACATCGACGACAAGATCCTCGACCGCTCGGCCGCCTCCCACGAGGCCGGCTTCGAGGCCTCGGACCTCTACCCGGCCCGCGAGCCGTGGTGGGCCCTGGCCTACCGGTTCGAGAAGGCGTTCGACGCCGCCTACCTCGCCCTCGGCGTCCGCCGTCCCACCTACGAGCCGCGCGCCACCGGCCACGTGCCCGAGATGTTCGCGCTCATCGAGCGCCTGATGGAGCGCGGCCACGCCTACCCCGCGCAGGACGGCTCGGGCGACGTCTACTTCGACGTCCGGTCGTGGGAGCGCTACGGCGAGCTCACCCGCCAGCGCGTGGAGGACATGCAGGACGCGCCCGACGCCGACCCGCGCGGCAAGCGCGACCCCCGCGACTTCGCCCTGTGGAAGGGCGCCAAGCCCGGTGAGCCCGCCACCGCCGTGTGGGAGTCGCCCTGGGGAGCCGGCCGCCCCGGATGGCACCTGGAGTGCTCGGCCATGTCCACGAAGTACCTCGGCGCCGAGTTCGACATCCACGGCGGCGGCCTGGACCTGCGGTTCCCGCACCACGAGAACGAGCTGGCCCAGTCGGCGGCCGCCGGGGACGGCTTCGCCCGCTTCTGGCTGCACAACGGGCTCGTCACCTACGGCGGCGAGAAGATGTCCAAGTCCGTGGGCAACACGATCTCCCCCGAGGAGATGCTCGGCATGGCCCGCCCGACGGCGGTGCGCTACTTCCTGGGGCAGGCCCACTACCGCTCCCAGCTCGACTACCGGCCCGGCGCCCTCGACGAGGCCGAGGCCGCCGTCGAGCGCATCGAGGGCTTCACGGCCCGCGCCCGCGCCGCCGGCGCCGTCCCGCCCGCCCCCGACGGGGCGCTCGCGGACCGTGTGCCCGCCGCCTTCCGCGCCGCCATGGAGGACGACCTCAACGTGCCCCAGGCGCTCGCGGCCCTGCACGAGGCCGTGCGCGCCGGCAACTCGGCGCTGGCCGGGCAGGACCTCGACGCCGCGGCCGCCCGTCTGGCCGAGGTGGAGGCCATGACCGCGGTGCTGGGCCTGGACGACGTGCCCGAGGGCGACGACGCCGCGGCCGGCCCGGTGTCGGACGCCCTCGACTCGCTCGTCCGGTCGCAGATCGAGGCGCGGGCACAGGCCCGCGCGGACAAGGACTGGGCCACCGCGGACCGCATCCGCGACGCGCTGGCCGCGGCCGGCGTCGTGGTGGAGGACGGCGCCGACGGCGCCACATGGCGCCTGGCGGACTGACACCTAGACTGGAGGGCGATCCGGCGGCGCCCCGCGTGCCGCCGCCCCCGTCCCCGGCACGCAGGAGTCCCGCCATGTCCACCGCCCCCCGCTCCGGCGGATCCCGCAAGCCCAAGGGCAAGAAGGGCCCCATGAAGGGCACCGGCGGCCACGGTCGCAAGGCGCTCGAGGGCCGCGGACCCACGCCCAAGGCCGAGGACCGGGTCTACCACAAGGCACACCGCGCCAAGCAGCTGGCCGAGCGCTCGGCCGCCAAGCGCGGCCCCGTGAAGGACCAGGTCCGCGGCCGCGTGAAGCTCACGGACGAGACGGTCTCCGGTCGCAACCCCGTGCTCGAGGCGCTGCGCGCGGGCATCCCGGCCAAGGCGCTGCACGTGGCCGTGCGCATCGAGATGGACGACCGCGTCAAGGAGGCCCTGCGCCTCTGCCTCGAGCAGGGCGTGCCGGTCCTGGAGAACACCAAGCCGGAGCTGGACCGCCTCTCCGGCGAGGCCGTGCACCAGGGCATCGTGCTGCAGATCCCGCCCTATGAGTACGCGGACGCCACGGCCCTGGCCCTCGACGCGCTCGCGAAGCACGAGAAGGGGCACCTGCGGACCCCGCCGCTGCTGATCGCGCTCGACGGCATCACCGACCCCCGCAACCTCGGCGCCATCATCCGGGCCGGCTCCGCGTTCGACGCGGACGGCGTGATCGTGCCCGAGCGTCGCTCCGTCGGCGTGACCGCCACCGCCTGGCGCACCTCGGCCGGCGCGGCCGCGCGGGTGCCCGTGGCCCAGGCCGGCAACCTGAACACCACCCTCGTCGACCTGCACAGGGCCGGCTACTTCGTGCTGGGCCTCGACGGCGGCGGGGACGTCTCCCTGCCCGGGCTCGCCCTGGCCACGGAGCCGCTCGTGCTCGTGGTGGGGGCCGAGGGCAAGGGTCTGTCCCGCATGGTGCGGGAGCACTGCCAGCAGATCGTGTCCATCCCGATCGACTCGACGATGGAGTCCCTCAACGCCTCGATGGCGGTGGGCATCTCGCTGTACGAGATCTCGGTGCAGCGCGCCGGCGGGCGTTGACCTCGACGGCGCCGCCGCCCGGGATGACGGCCGGGCGGGGACGCGGGTCTCGCACACGGCGCCGACGCGGGCAGAGTGTCCACAGTGACGCCGGTCACATGGCAGGATGTCGTGTGGATGCGCGCACGTCTTGCCCGTGACGCGTGTCACCGCGCACAGTGTCTGCACTGTGTCCGACGGGCCCCCGTCGGCGAGCGCATCCCGCACCGCACCATCAGAACGAGGTCCGTCTCATGAAGCACCCCTCCCTCCCCCTCACCGCCGCCCTCGCCGTCGCCGCCCTCGGGCTCACGGCGTGCGGCGACTCCGGCTCCGGCGGCTCCGGCTCGTCCTCCGCCGCCGGCGACGGCTCCTACACCGTGGGCATCAACCAGCTCGTCTCCCACCCGGCGCTCGACGGCGCGGCCGAGGGCTTCAAGGAGGCGTTCAAGGACGCCGGCCTGGACGTGACGTTCGAGGAGCAGAACGCCCAGGGCGAGCAGGCCACGGTCACCTCCATCGCCTCCACCTTCGCCAACGACGCGGACGTGGACCTCGTGGCCGCGATCGCGACCCCTGCCGCGCAGGGCACCGCCTCGGCCGTGAAGGACAAGCCGGTCGTGTTCATGGCGGTCACCGATCCCCAGGGCGCTGAGCTCGTGGCCTCGGACGAGGCCCCGGGCGGCAACGTCACCGGCGTCTCGGACCGCAACCCGGTCAAGGAGCAGCTGCAGCTGCTCAAGGACGTGAAGCCGGACGCCACGACCGTCGGCATCGTCTACAACTCCGGCGAGGCCAACTCCAAGGTCCAGGTGGACCAGGCCAAGGAGGCCGGCAAGGAGCTGGGCCTCGAGGTCAAGGAGGCCACCATCACCAACTCGTCCGAGGTCCAGCAGGGCGTGCAGTCCCTGTCCGGCGTGGACGGCATCTACGTGCCCACGGACAACGCCGTCGTCTCGGCGCTGGAGACCGTGGTGGGCTACGGCAAGGAGCAGCGCGTCCCCGTCATCTCGGCGGACATCGACTCCGTCGAGCGCGGCGCCCTGGGCACGTACGGCATCGACTACGAGGCGCACGGCAAGCAGGCCGGCGAGATGGCCGTGAAGATCCTCAAGGACGGCGCGAAGCCGGCCGAGCTGCCCGTGGGCTACGCCGACCCGGCCAACCTGCAGCTCGTGCTGAACCCGAAGGCCGCCGAGGCCTACGGCGTCGAGATCCCCGCCGAGCTCACGGACAGGGCCGATCAGCTCGTCGAGGGCTGATCCCGCGCCTGCCCGCCTCCGCGGCGGCCCGGACCTCGTGGTCCGGGCCGCCGCGGAGCACGTCGACGGCCGGCCCACCCCGTCCCGCCGTCGTCCGTCCCCCCTCGCACCGCCCGAAAGGCACCCGCCCCATGCTGACCGCAGTGGAACTGGGTCTGATCTACGCCGTCGTCGCGCTCGGCGTGTACCTGACCTTCCGCATCCTCGACTTCCCCGACCTCACGGTGGACGGCTCGTTCACCACCGGCGCCGCCACGGCCGCCGTGCTCATCACGGGCGGCACGCCGGTGCCCCTGGCCATGCTCGCCGCCTTCGTGGCGGGCGCGCTCGCGGGCCTCGTCACCGGCCTGCTGCACACGAAGGGCCGGATCGACGGCCTGCTCGCCGGCATCCTCACGATGATCGCGCTCTACTCGATCAACCTGCGGATCATGGGCAAGGCCAACATCCCCCTGCTCGGCCAGGACACCCTGTTCACGTGGCTCGGCGACCTGGGACTGGCCCGGAACTGGGGCTCGATCCTCGTGCTCTTCCTCGGTGTGTTCGTGGTGAAGCTGATCCTCGACTGGTTCCTGCACACGGACCTGGGCCTCGCCCTGCAGGCGACCGGTGACAACGAGGAGATGATCCGCTCGTACGGCGTCTCCACGGACCGGATGAAGATCCTCGGCCTGATGATCTCCAACGGCCTCGTGGCCCTCGGCGGCTCCCTGCTGGCCATGTACCAGGGCTTCGCGGACATCTCCATGGGCATCGGCCTCATCCTCGTGGGCCTGGCGTCCGTGATCGTGGGCCAGGCCGTGTTCGGCCAGCGCACGGTCTTCTGGGCGACGCTCGCCGTGATCGTCGGCGCCGTGCTCTACCGCCTGATCATCCAGTTCGCCCTCAACGCGGGCCTGAGCCCGAACGACATGAAGCTGATCTCCGCGGCCCTCGTCGTCGTGGCCCTGCTGCTGCCGCGCTTCGGCTTCGCCAGGCGCCTGAGCCTGCGCACGCGGGGCACGGCCGCGACCCCGGCGCCGGCCGCCGCCGCTCCGGCCACCGCCGGCATGCCCCTGACCGGCGAGCCGGGCGGCGCCACCCCCGCCGCATCCGTCTCCGAGGAGGCCCCCCGTGCTTGAGATCTCACAGGTCTCCAAGACCTTCTTCCCGAACACCGTCAACGAGCGGCGCGCCCTGCGGGGCATCGACCTGCACCTGGCCGAGGGCGACTTCGTCACCGTGATCGGCTCCAACGGCGCCGGCAAGTCCACGATCCTGAACACGATCGCCGGCAAGCTGCTCCCGGACACCGGCACCGTGGCCGTGGGCGGCAAGGACGTCACCCGCATGCCGGACCACCGCCGCGCGGCCTCGATCGGCCGGGTGTTCCAGGACCCGACGGCGGGCACGGCCCCGAATCTCACGATCGAGGAGAACATGGCCCTGGCCTGGCGACGCGGGCACGCCCGCGGGCTCTCGCGGGGCGTCTCCCGCGCCCGGCGCGCGATGTTCCGCGACGAGCTCACGAAGCTCGAACTCGGCCTGGAGAACCGCCTCACCGCCAAGGTCGGGCTGCTCTCCGGTGGCCAGCGTCAGGCGCTCAGCCTGCTCATGGCCACGTTCTCCGGACCGAAGATCCTGCTGCTGGACGAGCACACCGCCGCCCTGGACCCGTCCCGGGCGGAGCTGGTGACCCGCCTGACCCGGCAGGTGGTGGCCGAGCACCGGCTCACCACGCTGATGGTCACGCACAACATGTCCCAGGCCCTCGAGGTCGGCAACCGGCTGATCATGATGCACGACGGCCGGATCATCCTCGAGCTGGACGAGCAGGAGAAGGCCGGGCGCACCCCGGCGGACCTGCTGGCCGAGTTCGGCAAGATCAAGGGCGCCGTCGTGGACGACAAGACCATGCTGTCCTGAGCGTCCCGTCCGGCGCCCCGTCCCCGGCCCGCCCCTCCGCCCCCCACGGCGGGCGGGCGGGCCGGCCGTTCTCACCGGCGCGGCCGCGGGGTAGCGTCGTGGCGTGAGCACCGTGAAGCCCGACACCCAGAGCGCCACCGCAGCCGATGTCCGCCTCCAGACCGTCACGGGGCGTATCCCGGTGACGGACGTGCAGCCCGTGGTGCTGGACGGCCGGTTCCCGGCGAAGGCCGTGGTCGGCGAGGACATCCCCGTCCGCGCGACCGTGTTCCGCGAGGGCCACGACTCCGTGCGCGCCACCGTCCGCCTGTTCGACCCGGCCGGCGCCGAGGTGCAGCGCGTGCAGATGCGTCCGGGCCGGCCCGGCCTGGACGAGGTCGTGGCCACGCTGCGGCCCGCCGAGCCGGGCCTGCACCAGTTCGTGGTCGAGGGCTGGGACGATCCGGTGGGCACGTGGAAGCACGCGGCCACCGTCAAGATCGCCGCCGGCGTCGACGTGGAGCTGATGCTCGCCGAGGGCGCCGCCCTGTTCCGCCGGGCCGCCGAGGACGCGGAGCGCTCGGCCGAGGACCGCGCCGTGTTCGAGGAGGTCGTTCGCGGCCTCGAGGACGAGTCGCTCATCCCGGCCCAGCGCCTGGCCTCCGCCGAGTCGGCGGAGGTGTCCGCCGTCCTCCACGCCCGCCCCGTGCGGGAGCACCTCACGAGCTCCGAGCTCTACCCGCTGGACGTGCAGCGCGAGCTCGCCGGCCGCGGCGCCTGGTACGAGTTCTTCCCCCGCTCCGAGGGCGCCCGCTTCGACGAGGCCTCCGGCACGTGGTCCTCTGGCACCTTCGCGACGGCGGCCGACCGGCTCCCGGCGGTCGCCCGGATGGGCTTCCAGGTGGTCTACCTGCCGCCGATCCACCCGATCGGCACCACGCACCGCAAGGGTCCGAACAACACGCTGACGGCCGGGCCGCAGGACCCGGGCTCGCCGTGGGCGATCGGTGGGCCCGAGGGCGGGCACGACGCCGTGCACCCGGACCTGGGCACCGTCGAGGACTTCGAGGCGTTCGTGGCCGCGGCCGCGGACGAGGGCCTCGAAGTGGCCCTGGACCTGGCCCTGCAGTGCTCCCCGGACCACCCGTGGGTCGCCGCGCACCCGGAGTGGTTCACCACCCGCGTGGACGGCACCATCGCGTATGCGGAGAACCCGCCGAAGAAGTACCAGGACATCTACCCGCTGAACTTCGACAACGACCCGGGCGGCCTCGCCCAGGCGGTGCTGGACGTGGTGCGGGGCTGGGTGGCCCGCGGCGTGCACATCTTCCGCGTGGACAACCCGCACACCAAGCCCCTGTGGTTCTGGGAGTGGCTGATCGCGAAGGTCCGCGCCGAGGAGCCGCGCGTCGTGTTCCTCGCCGAGGCCTTCACCCGTCCCGCGATGATGCACGCCCTGGGCAAGGTCGGGTTCCAGCAGTCCTACGGGTACTTCACCTGGCGGAACACGGCCGAGGAGCTTGCGGAGTACCTCCAGGAGATCTCGCACGAGACGCCGGCGTTCTATCGCCCCAACCTCTTCGTCAACACGCCGGACATCCTCACGGAGTACCTGCAGCACGGCGGCCCGGGCGCGTTCCGGATCCGCGCCGTCGTCGCCGCCACGGCCAGCCCGCTGTGGGGCGTCTACGCCGGGTTCGAGCTGTTCGAGCACGTGGCCCGGCCGGGCGCGGAGGAGTACATCGACAACGAGAAGTACGAGTACCGCCCCCGGGACTGGGAGGGCGCGGAGGCCGCGGGTGCCTCGCTCGCCCCGTACCTCACCCGGCTCAATGAGATCCGCGCGGCGCACCCGGCGCTGGGCGACCTGCAGAACCTGACCCTGCACGCCTCGACGCACCCTGACCTGCTCGTGTTCTCGAAGACGCGCTCGGCCCGGCCCGAGGGTGCGCACCGGGACGCCGAGGCGGTCACCGACGCCGGTCCCGCGGAGGACACCCTGATCGTCGTCGTCACCACGAACCCGCACGACGTCGTCGAGGCGACCCTGGACCTGGACCTCGAGGCGCTGCGTCTGCGCCCCGAGGACCGCGACGCGTCCGGGGCCGTCGAGGTGGAGGACCTGCTCACCGGCCAGCGCTGGCGGTGGGGCCGCACCCCGTACGTCCGCCTGGACCCCCACGTCGAGCCCGCCCATGTCCTGCGGGTCGTCCGGAACGGCTGAGCCGCTCCCGACGCCCGCCGTCCCCAGAACAGGAATCGCCATGACCCCGTCCGCCGCCCCCCGTCCCGCCGTCGCCCCGCTCGCCGTGGACCCGGAGGTGCTGGCCGCCGTCGCGCAGGGCCGGCACCACGATCCGCACACCGTGCTGGGCGCCCACCCGCATCCCGACGGCGCGGCGGTCACCTACCGCGTGCTGCGCCCGCTGGCGCGCACGGTCACGGTGGTCCGCGCCGGCGACGGGCAGCGGGTGGAGCTGACGCACGAGCACGACGGCGTGTTCGCGGGCGTGGCCCCGACGCCCCGCGTGGCCGGGGCTGCCGCGGGCGACTACCGCGTCGAGGTGGCGTACGAGACCGAGGACGGCACGACCGGCCCCGTCCAGGAGCAGGACGACGCGTACCGGCACCTGCCCACGCTCGGCGAGCTGGACCTGCACCTGATCGCGGAGGGCCGGCACGAACGGCTGTGGGAGGTGCTGGGCGCCCGCGTGGTCCGCACCTCCGCGGGCGAGGCCGTCGGCACGGCCTTCGCGGTCTGGGCGCCGAACGCGCGGGCCGTGCGCGTGGTGGGCGACCACAACGGCTGGGACGGCCGGACCCATGCCATGCGGTCCCTCGGCTCCTCCGGCGTGTGGGAGCTGCTGGTGCCTGGCGTCGGTCACGGCGACCGCTACAAGTTCGAGATCCTCGGCCGGGACGGGCTCTGGCGGCAGAAGGCGGACCCGATGGCCCGCTGGACGGAGGTCCCGCCGGCCACGGCCTCGCGTGTGCTCGAGTCCGACTACGCCTTCGGGGACCGCACCTGGATGGAGCGCCGCCGTCTCACGGACCCGCACGAGCGCCCGCTGAGCATCTACGAGGTGCACCTGGGCTCGTGGCGGCCCGGGCTGGACTACCGCGAGCTGGCCGAGCAGCTCGTGGAGTACGTGCAGTGGCTCGGGTTCACGCACGTGGAGTTCCTGCCGGTCGCGGAGCATCCGTTCGGCGGGTCCTGGGGCTACCAGGTGACCGGCTACTACGCCCCCACCTCCCGGTTCGGCTCCCCGGACGAGTTCAAGCACCTGGTGGACGCGCTCCACCGGGCGGGGATCGGCGTCATCGTGGACTGGGTGCCGGCGCACTTCCCGAAGGACGAGTGGGCGCTCGCGCGCTTCGACGGGACCGCCCTGTACGAGCACCCGGACCCGCGGCGGGGCGAACATCCCGACTGGGGCACCCTCGTGTTCGACTTCGGCCGCACCGAGGTCCGCAACTTCCTCGTGGCCAACGCGCTCTACTGGCTCGGCGAGTTCCACATCGACGGGCTGCGCGTGGACGCCGTCGCCTCGATGCTCTACCTGGACTACTCGCGCGAGGACGGGCAGTGGGAGCCCAACGTGCACGGCGGCAACCACAACCTCGAGGCCATCGACTTCCTGCGCGAGGTCAACGCGACCGTGTACCGCCTGCACCCCGGCGTCCACATGATCGCGGAGGAGTCCACGGCCTTCTCCGGGGTGAGCGCTCCCGTGGACGCGGGCGGTCTCGGCTTCGGCAAGAAGTGGAACATGGGCTGGATGCACGACACCCTGGCCTACCTGTCCCAGGACCCGGTCAACCGCCGGTGGCACCACGAGCAGTGGACGTTCTCCCTGGTGTACGCCTACTCGGAGAACTACGTGCTGCCGCTGTCCCACGATGAGGTCGTCCACGGCAAGGGCTCCCTGCTGGGCCGCATCCCGGGCGACCGACGGCAGCAGCTGGCGACCCTGCGCGCCTACTACGGGTACATGTGGGCGCACCCCGGCAAGCAGCTGCTGTTCATGGGCGGGGAGTACGCGCAGCCGAGCGAGTGGTCCGAGGGCGAGGGCCTGGACTGGCCCGTCTCGTGGGATGAGGCGCACCGCGGGGTCCAGCTGACGATCCGGGAGCTCAACGCGCTCTACCGCAGCAAGCCGGCGCTGTGGTCGCTGGACCACAGCCCGGAGGGATTTGCGTGGGTGGACGGCGGCGACGCCGACGGCAACACGCTCGTGTTCCTCCGCATGCCCGCGGCGCAGGTGGTGCCGGAGACACGGATCGACGACGACGGCGCCGCGGTCCCGGCCGCTGAACCGGGCGGCGCCCCGCTGCTGTGCATCACCAACCTCTCGGGGTCGCCGCGTCAGGGGCTGCGCGTGGGGGTGCCGTCCGCGGGGGAGTGGACGGTGGTGCTGGACACCGATGCGACCGACTTCCACGGTGACGGCTGGCGGGAGCAGACCGGCCAGTCCGAGGTGATTGCGGCACACGAGGGCCAGTGGCAGGGCCAGCCGGCCCACGTCACGGTGAACGTGCCGGCGCTGACCACCGTGTGGCTCCAGCCGACCCTGGACACGACGGCCACGCCCTGAGGAGTGGTGCACGTCACGGCCGGGGGTGACGGCGCTGGAGCGTCGAACGGGGCGGGCCAGGCCGAAGGAATCCGCGAGAACAGGCGGAAACCGGCCGCCCACCCTTGACCGCACGCCGGGTGCCGCCCCTGATTTTGTGTTCGGTGGGATTCGTGTGTAGAGTTCCATCTCGTGCTCAAGACGCCGACCGGGTGACCGGGAGGCGGGGTGAAGAACACAGAATCCGC
>NZ_JBSEYU010000014.1:0-21082 GCF_053627955.1 Micrococcus sp. 093350064-1 | reverse complement strand
GGAAGCAGGCCCTCGCCCAGCTCGCCGCGGCCTACCCCGACCGGATCAACCCCTACCTGTGACCACCCCGCTTACACAGACAAGTTGACACGCCCCGGCACTCAACGTCGGTGCAGCAGCAGGTCCAGTCCTCGCCGCTGCCGCACTCGGTGTAATGCCCGGCGCGCTCGGGCCGGTGTGGGTGGCCGTCATCGTAACCGCAGCCGCATTGCTGCTCGCCATTCCCGTTCTTCGACTGGTCGCACCCGCCGAGAGCGAAGTGGTCAAATGACGCATGCGAACTCGCCATTGACGGTCGAGGGTCGTCGCCGACTTATCGAACGCTGTCGGACTCGACCCCTCGCGCATGTCGCCGCCGAGATGGGCATCTCCCGAGCCACCGCATCCAAATGGGTCGGACGATACCGCCGATTCGGTGAGGTCGGCTTGCATGATCGTGCGTCTACCCCAATCCGTCAGCCAACGGCAACGCGGAACGAAGTCGTGGTGATGATCGAAGCCATGCGACGCCATCACAAGTGGTCAGCCTCACGTATCGCGTTCGAGCTGGATCAGCGTGGCATTTCGGTCAGCCGCCGCACGGTCACGCGCCTACTCGCACACCTCGGGCTGAATCGCCGGAAGATCATCGACCCGACCGGTGCAACGAACCGAGAACCGCAGAAGATCGTCGCTGAGCGCCCCGGACACATGATGCACATCGACGTGAAGAAGACAGGACGCATCCCGGACGGCGGCGGCTGGCGCGTGCACGGCAAGGGCAGCATCGAAGCAAAGAAGGTCGCGCGGACGAAAAAGAGAGGCGCCAAGACTGGATACGTGTTTCTCCACTCTGCGATCGACGGATACTCCCGACTCGCCTACACGGAAGCACTGTCCGATGAGAAAGCAGTGACCGCAGTTGCGTTCCTCGATCGCGCGAGAGCATGGTTCGCCGCGCACGGCATCACCCACATTGAGCGCATCGTGACCGACAACGGCGCCTGCTACCGGGCCAGCGCATTCGCTGCTGCCATGGGCGAGAGCCGACACCAGCGCATCACGCCCTACACGCCGCGACACAACGGAAAGATCGAACGCTACAACCGCATCCTCGCCGAGGAGTTCCTCTACGTACGCACCTGGCACTCAGAACACGAACGCGCCGCAGCACTCGATGTCTGGAACCAGCACTACAACTACCACCGACCCCACGGCGCACACGACGGACAACCGCCAGCTTCCGCGACGCCGGCACGTGTCAACAATGTCCTGGCCTCGTACAGACGTCTTCGGCCGGACCTTTGTCGTCGCCGACCCCGATGGCAACCTCATCCGCGTCAGCCCATCGACTGACCTTGGGGCAGCAGCCCCTCAGCGGTGGCGGCGAGTTCACGATCGCCGCCACCATTGAGCGTGGCCGTCATCACCGTCGTGCCGAGCGGTGGCAGCCCCAGACGGAGCCAGGACCTACGTTTCAGGTCGTGCCTGATCCGTTGTCTCCGAGAGATGCCCACCGCGTGTCGTGTGAAATCTTCGCTGCATTTCGACACTCGCCTTCCCTTGTGCCCTGCGCCATCGCCCATGTCGAGATGCAGTGAAGATTTCAGAAACGCGCAAATATGTTTCATACGCCAGGAAGCGCCTGTCGAGATGCAGTGAAGATTTCAGAAACGCGCAAATATGTTTCATACGCCAGGAAGCGCCTGAACGCTTGACGCTCTGTAGACCCGGGTGTCATTGACGAACTCCCGGAACCGCACATAGAACTGGAGATTCACTGAATGCTCGTCGTGCTCCGCGGCAACGCGGCCTCCGGCAAGACCACCGTCGCCCGTCTGCTCCAATCCCAGTTGGACGGTCCGGTCGCCGTGCTCAGCCAGGACCACTTCCGACGGGATGTGTACGCCGAGCGGGAGCAGGAGAGCCTCGCCCATGCGGACCTGCTCGAGGCGGCCGCGCGCCACTGCCTGGCCCGGGGCCATCACGTGATCCTGGACGGAATCTTCCACGCCGGCCGCTACGGGCCAATGCTCCAACGGATCGCCGCCGCCAGCGACGACGCCCGCTTCTACGCCTTCGACCTCACCTTCGCGGAGACCGTCCGCCGCCACGCAACACGCCCCAAGGCCGGCGACTTCAGCGCCGAGGAGATGGCCAGCTGGCACCACGGCTGGCAGCCCCTCGACTTCGTGGCCGAGCACCGCATCACGGCTGCAGAGACCCCGGAGGAGGTCGTGGAGCGCATCCTGCTCCACGCGTAGATTCCCTCGGCATGACCACGCAGCCGCAGAATCACATCGCCCCGCAACCGAACGTGGCGATCCGTCCGGCACGTCCTGACGACGGCCCGGCCCTGGCGGTCGTCATGGCGGCCCGTGGCGGCACACCGTCGGACCACGCTCCGGCCGCTCACTGGTTGCTCGACCGGGCCCCCGTCCTGGTCGTGGCCGAGGCCGCCCTGCCCGAGGGGACCGAGGTCGTGGGCTGGTCTGGTGCCACCCGGACCCCTCTGCATCCTGGAGGCCCAGCGCAGTGGCTCACTGCCGGGCTCACCGTGGATCCCGCCTTTCGCCACCGAGGCATCGGTCACCGTCTGCTGCAGGCTGTGATCGAGGCCGTCGGAGCGCTCCACGGAGACACCCTCCACAGCGTTGTGAATGCCCGCAATGCACCATCGCTCGCGTTGCACCACTCGCTCGGCTTCACGACCCTGGAGACCGGTCCGCGCTTCGCCGGCATCGAGTTCGACGGCGGCGTCGGAATCCTCCTGACGCGGCCCACGGGCGTCTCTGCCCAACCGCGGCGGGTCCTTACACTCCGACCATGACCATCCATCTGCGTCCCGCCGTTCCCGCAGACGCCCCGACTCTCGCGGCGCTGGCCGTGTCGCAGCGCGAGCATCTGGCCCCGTGGGAGCCGGAGCGCCCCGCCCGATGGTTCACCGAGGCCGGCCAACGCGAGACCCTCGAGCAGGCAGACCGTGACCGCGCCGCGGACCGCTCCTACGCGTACCTCATCACCGACGAGGTGGGCTCGATCTTCGGTCGTCTCACCCTGGCCAGCGTGGTCCGCGGGGCCGGCCAGTTCTGCTCGATCGGCTACTGGGTCGCCCGCGAGGCGACGGGCCGCGGCGTGGCGACCGCCGCCGTCGGGCAGGCCCTGGAGGTCGCCTTCGGCGAGCTCGGACTGCACCGGGTGCAGGCTGAGATCCTGCACCACAACCATGCGTCGCGTCGGGTGCTGCAGCGCCACGGGTTCGAGCGTTACGGCCTGGCCCCGCAGTACCTGAAGATCGCCGGTCGCTGGCAGGACCACGAGCTCTGGCAGGTCCTCGCGCCGGCGGGGGGGGGCAGCGGTGACCCCTGACGACGCCGCCCGGGAAGGACTTTCCACCAGCTCGGCCGCCTATGGCGCCCGCGCGGCCGAGTACACGGAGCTGCTGGGGACCATGGACGCCGTGGCCGAGGACGACAGGCTCCTGGTCGAAGCCTGGGCCGACCGGGTGGATGGGGTTCTGGCCGACGTCGGCTGCGGGCCGGCCCACTGGACCGCGCACCTGGCCTCGCGGGGCCATGAGGTGACGGGCATCGAGCCGGTCGAAGAGTTCGTGACCCACGCACACCGCACCCACCCGGAGGTACGCGTGGAGCCGGGCTCGTTCCAGACCCTGCCCGTAGCCGCCTTCAACGGGATCCTGGGCTGGTACTCAATCATCCACACGCCGCCGGTGGAGATGCCTGCCCTCCTGGAGCGCGCGCACCAGGCGCTGCGCCCTGGCGGGTCACTGCTGCTGGGCTTCTTCGCGTCAAACCAGGTGGAGGCCTTCGACCACGCCGTCACCACGGCGTGGCACTGGCCGGTCGATGGGCTCTCCCGCCTGTTGATCACGGCGGGATTCACCGTGCTCGACTGTGGCACACGGCAGGACGCCGGCGTACGCCGCCACGGATGGATCGAGTCCAACCGGAGCTGAGTCGTCTGACACTCTCCGCCCCAGAGCCCTCCAAGGAACTGCCCTTCACGAGTCGCGTGCGATCTTCGCCGCGTCTTGACAGTCAGCCACCACTCCCCCTCGAGCGCCGCAAACGGTCGTTTGTGGCCGGCGTTCCGGGCCTCCTGCCGCGGGCCGCCCCGACTCCACGCGTCCTGCACCGCCACCTTCCCAATGCCGACAACGACACCCCGACCCGCACGGTGAAGCGGTCCCCTGCCGCGAGGTAAGACCCCCGTAGCAGGTTCGCGCTCTCCGGACGACCGGAGCTCCAGGACCACGCCTGCTCAAGACGGCAGAAGCCCCATACGGCGGGTGCCTCGAGACCTCTGGACAGGGTGGCGGGGGTAGCCGACGGGCTCGCAGCAGGAAGCAGACGCCTCGACTCTCGGCAAGCTCCAGGAGAGGGGCGGCGCTGACAGACATGCGTACGAACACAAGTCCTCGAGCCAGCCCCCGTACAGACCAATGCCCACACGCGCAGCCGTCAACGTCTAGGGAATGGGCACCATTGCGGCCGTGCAGCCTCAGTACCGGGTCACCTTCAGGGTGGTGTTTGCGCAGGAGGCGGCCTTCTTCACCAAGAACGCCTTCTCCGTGGCGTCAGCCTTCAACCCCCAGCGGATCTTCACCGCGGTCCAGTCAGCGATGTACTTGCACTGGTTCTTCGGCGGCAGCCACTGCTCCGGACCGCGGGCCTGCTTGGCCGAGTTCAACGCCGAGGTCTGCGCGTTCAGCGACCGGGCATCCCCCAAGTCGTTGTAGAACGCCACCCGCTTGGCCTTGGTCCAGTACCGGGCTCCCGAGCCCCACGCCTCATGCACGGGCACCATGTGATCGATCTGCACCGTCGATGCAGACGTGTGCGTGCGCAGATCCCAGCTGCTCACCCACTTGCCCGTGGCCACCGTGCACTTACGGGCCGTCGTGAACTTCGGGGTGGTCTTGGACTCTGCGATCAACACCTCTGCCCGAGTGTTCTGGCAGTCCCTGTTCGCATCCTTCCAGTCCCCGAACTGGGCGGCCCGGTCATAGCCGGCATTGTTCTCCGCCGCGACCGGCAACGACGCCACAGCCGTGCGCAACGGGGCCGAGTACGTGGTGCCGGCTGCCGCCGATCCCGCACCCCCGAGGACAGCGGTGGCGACTAAAGCAGCAGCAGTGGCCAGAGAAGCCAGAGAGCGTCGTGACATGGGCGAGTTCCTTGCTCGAGTGGATGACGCGATGCGAGGGTGCATCGCCACCGATCCTAGGCAGAGCTACACCACCCCCCTGCCCCCTCTACGCCGGCGGCGTGGCTCCCGAACCGGTTATCTCAGATGAGGGGGCTTGCTCAGGTCGCTGTACGTTGTGCCTGTGGAGCAACTTGCAGATCGCGGCGTCATCCGCACAGCCCTGGACGACTTCGGACATGCCTGGGGTCAGCGCATCGACCGCTGGCGCGCCGATGGACAGACCCACACGGAGAAGTCCTTCGCCCAGCAGTTCTGGTCCGACCTGCTGCGAACCTTCGGGGTGATCCCCGAGCGCATCGACCTGTTCGAGCGCGGGGCCGCGCGCGCCTCCACCGGCGGGGCCGGCTACATCGACTTCTTCTGGTCCGGCGTCGCCCTGGGCGAGGCCAAGTCCCTGGGTGCCGACCTCGACGTCGCCCACGCCCAGGCCCTGGACTACCTGGCCGGCGGATCCATCGGTCAGCACGAGTGGCCCAAGTACGTGCTCGTCACCGACTTCGCCCGCATCCGCGTCGAACGTCTGGGCGAGGCCGGCTGGGTGGCCGAGTTCACCGTGCAAGAGGCCGCCGATCACGTGGACCAGCTGATGTTCCTGGCCGGCCGGGACACCGTGACCAAGGCCGAGGAGCAAGAGGCCTCCATCGCGGCCGCGCAGCTGATGGCCTCTATGTTCACCGCCCTCGTCGGAGACGAGGTGGACGTGCCCGTGGGCGAGGAGGCCCCCGAGGACGCCGAGGAGGAGGAGTTCGCCACCCAGCAGGCCTCGATCCTGCTCACCCGGCTGCTGTTCCTGCTCTACGGCGACGACGCCGGCCTGTGGGAGGCCGACCTGTTCCAGCGTTGGGTGGAGTGGGACACCACCGCCGACAACCTCGGCCCCCAGCTCGACGCCCTCTTCCGCGTGCTCAACACCCCCGAGAACCGGCGCCGCGGTGTGCCGGACTCCCTGGCCCGCTTCCCCTACGTCAACGGCGGCATCTTCGACGGCACCTCCACCGCCGGGTTCCTCACCAACAACTTCCGGGACGCGCTCGTGGCCGCCTGCCGGTTCCGGTGGACCCAGATCTCCCCGGCCGTATTCGGCTCCATGTTCCAACTGGTCAAGTCCAAGCAGGCCCGCCGCGGGGACGGGGAGCACTACACCTCCGAGGAGAACATCCTCAAGACCATCGGCCCGCTCTTCCTGGACGAGTACCGCGCCCGAGCGGACCGGCTCATCCAGAACAAGACCACCTCCCGGCGTGAGGTGATCGGCCTGATCGAGGAGATGGCCGCCAACATCTATGTCGACCCGGCCTGCGGGGCCGGCAACTTCTTGAACCTGGCCTACGCCAAGCTGCGCGAGATCGAGACGGACCTGCTGGCTGACCAGCGCCGTCGTACTGGGTCCCAGGACCTGTCCCTGGACGTGAGCTTGGACCAGCGGATCCACATCGACCGGTTCTACGGGATCGAGATCAACTGGTGGCCGGCCAAGATCGCCGAGACCGCCATGTTCCTCGTGGACCACCAAGCCAACCGGCAGCTCGCCGCGGCCCTCGGCCAGGCCCCGGACCGCCTGCCGATCAAGATCACCGCGACCATCTACCAGCACGACGCGCTCACCCTCGACTGGGCCGAGGCCCTGCCGACCCCGGCCGGGCGCACGTTCGTGTTCGGCAACCCCCCGTTCCTGGGCGACCACACCCGCACGGCTGCCCAGCTGGCCCTGATGCAGGCCGCCTGGGGTGGTGACAAGCAGCTTTCCCGCCTGGACTTCGTGACCTCCTGGCACGCACTCACCCTGCGCCTGCTGGATGAGCGGGATGGGGAGTGGGCGTTCGTGACCACGAACTCCATCGTTCAGGGGGACCAGCCGGCCCGCTTGTTCGCCCCAATCTTCCAGGCTGGCTGGCGGATCAAGTTCGCCCACCGCACCTTCGCGTGGGACTCCCAGGCCCCCGGCAAGGCCGCGGTGCACTGCGTGATCGTCGGCTTCACCCGCGACCCCGACGCCAGGGCGCGCCTGTTCAAATACGAGCATGCGCGCGGTGAGGCCCGCGAGGTGCCCGGGGTGAAGACGATCAACGCCTACCTGGTGGATGGGCCCAACGTGTTGGTGGAGAAGCGCAGCATCCCGCTCGCCCCCGACATGCCGGAGGTCGTCTATGGCTCCAAGCCCACGGATGACGGCAACCTCATCGTCACCGCAGAGCAGTACCAGGCCGTGATGGCCGACCCCGTGATGGCCCCCTACGTGCGCCCTTACGTCGGTGCGGTCGAGTTGATCCGCGGCCAGCAGCGCTGGTGCCTCTGGCTGGCCGACATGGACCCGGATGCGCCCTCCCGCTCCCCCGAGCTCAAACGTCGCCTCGAGGGTGTCGCCGTCGAACGTGCCAAGTCCAAGGCCGCTTCCACCCGGGACTGGGCACGCTTCCCCCACCTGTTCCGCCAGCGCGGCCTCGTTTCCGATGTGCCCTTCGTCGGGATCCCAGAAGTCAGCAGTGAGGGGCGCGCCTACCTGCCCGTGGCCCACTTCGAGCCCGACGTCATCATCTCCAACAAGGTCTACGGTGCCGTGGACCCCGACGGCATCGTCTTCGCCGTGGCCTCCTCCTCGATGTTCATCACCTGGATGAAGACCGTCGGAGGACGGCTGGAGTCCCGCATTTCGTTCTCCAGCACGATCACCTGGAACGGCTTCCCCCTTCCTGCTTTGATCGACAAGGACCGAGCCTCTCTAGCCAAGGCCGGCCAGAAAGTCCTCGAAGCCCGGGCCCTCCATCCCGGACGCTCCCTGGCCCAGCACTACGCGCCCCTGGGCATGGACCCGGTCCTGGTGAGAGCCCACGACGGGTTGGACACCGTGATGGACCGGATCATGGGCGCCCCGCGGCGATGCCGCACAGAGCTCGAGCGTCAGGAGTTGCTCTTCGCCCGTTACGCAGAGAGGGCTTCGTAACCCCGTCCGGTACGACGAATGGGGTGGAAGGACCAGCCCCGGTGGCAAAGGTCGGACCTTCTCAGTCGACAAACCGCGACTTCGGCCGCACAGTCGAAGCGGCATCCATGACCACTACGCTCGCTTCCAGGGCAATATGGCCCGCCCACGGCCAAGATGCCCTCGAAGTCGCACCGGCCCTTTGGGGACCAGCTACCGAGTAGTCCCGAGCACCTGCGGCCATCCACCGGGTCCATGTGCGCGCTATCCTGAAGCCCACTTACTAGTGCTGATTGAAGGTCAGCGGGAGGGGGCCTCATGGCAGTCTTGAGCAAACAATTTCGAGATGCCTTGGCAGCAATCGAGCCAGCGGAGGATGCCGAACATGCTGCTGAAGCACACGAAGAGGTACGACGCGTGCTCAATTCCAGGGAAGATTTCAAGGATTGGGGACTGGAGACGCTCCTCATCGGCTCCTACCGGAGGCAGGTTTCGATCCGACGCGTCAAGGATGCGGACGTCTTCTGTCAGTTGCCGGACTTGCCTGTAGATGTTGACCCTCAAGACTTGCTTGATCGGTTCCTCTCCGCCCTCTCCGAAGAATACGGCGATCGAGTATCGCGCAACGACCGGTCGGTGAAGGTGGACTTCCCGGTCTATGACCTTCACGTCGACGTCGTGCCAGCACGACCTGTCGGGGACCTATGGGAAATCCCTAATAAGGGGGAGGGTTGGGAGACGACCCATCCCCTTCGCTTCAATGAACTCACCAGCGGATGCAACGCTACACACGATAAGAAGTACGTTCCTACGGTGAAGCTGCTCCGCCAGACGCGTCGCGCTTTGATGGGGACTGCGAAACCGGGTGGATTCTTTGTTGAGGTTGCCGCTTTCCACGCCTTCCAGAACATCCCAACGGAAGGAGCCCCCGACTTACCGTCCTCCATTGCGGAGTACTACACCGTGGCACTGGAGGCGATGGTGCCGCTGTTACGTGCCCATGCCGACGGCAGCGCGCCACTTCTAAACCCTGCTGTCCCTGGGCAGAAATTGCATGTACGGGCCACGACAGAAGAGCTGGAAGCTGTTGTAGCTGCGTGGGAGCATGCTGCTACGAGTGCTCGCGTCGCCCTGGACGAGATAGACGACCACGCCGCAGCGCAGGCCTTCCATGAACTGTTAGGACTGACCACCGAGGGCGAAGCAGTCTTCCCATTGCTTCCGCGGTCGGCTGGGACGGAGCAAGCCGCGAGTGTGCGCCCCGGCTACGCTAGCCTGCCCAGCGGTGACTCTCCCACGTTCGGATGAACGATGCCACACGTGATTTCCTGGATACGGCCGTCCGCCGCCTCGACGAGGGACTGAACCGGCGAGGTTTCCGCACCCAGCACTCAGGCGACCTCCCTACTGAGTGGGAATGGACCGGTCGGCTGGGGCCCCGACGTGAGCTGGTGCGGGTGACGCTGCAGCCGAGCTATCCCTTCTCTCCGCCGAACGTGTCCCTGCCCGACAGGGCCACAGACCTCGGATGGCATAGCGGACCGGAAGGGATCCTCTGCCTCTGGACCGAGGAGGGCCAGGCAGGCATTCCTTGGCTCGACCCAACGATTCTCATCGAACGCATCGAGAGTTGGATCGCCAACGACGCCGCCGGGTGGATCAAGGACTCCCCCCAACTCGATCTGGAGGCCTACCACCAGCCTCGCTTCCTCAAAGTCAACGGCTCCACCGTGCACCCTTCACTACTGATTGACCGCTGGGACGGTCTCTCACCCGGATGGTTCATATCATCGCTGCCAGACGCTCACGGAGTGATGCGCGTCAAGCGGGCGAAGACGCCTCCTCCTCCAGCTGCGACACCTGGCCAACAGGGGGCTCGGCGGAAGAACCGCAAACCCGACCGCTTCCTGAACGGTGTTGCGATCGACCTCGGTGAACTCGCAAAGCCGGTGATCTCACCATCCGACCTCGTTGCTGCCTGTGGAAGCGACAGACCAGCTATAGGCAAGTTCCTGGAGACTGGCCGGCCCCTTTTGGTCGCCATGCGCTACCGACGAGGAGCGGGCGACGGCTATATAGGGTTCTGGCTCGAGGACAAGGCCCCTCTCACTTACATCTCCGTCGCAGAGAGAGCACAAGCGCAACGACGCCGCGCCGGTTGGCATGCCCCCGCCCTTCGCAAGAAGTCAGTCTCAGTCATCGGCGCCGGCAGCATCGGATCCTACGTGGCGGAGGTGCTCGATCGAAGCGGAGTAGGAGACCTGCGCGTCCACGACTTCGACAAGTTGCTACCGGGCAACCTAGTTCGCCACGCAGCTTCACCCGCGTTCGTCGGGCAGACGAAGACCACAGCAGTGTGCGCCTCGGCCCTTCTCCGCGACCCGGGGTCGAGCATGACCGGCGCGGGACCCGTCAAGACTCTTGCCGATGCTGTGAGCTTGATGGACTCGCGCGACCTCGTGATCGACTGCACGGGCAGCCGGCTCGTGTGGCACATGCTCCAACACGCGGCCCGTCTTTCAGGCGCGCGGTTCCTTCATGTCGCAATCGTGGGCCAGGGCCAGTTCGGGCGAGCGGACATCTGTCCGCCTCTCAATGCAGCTGAGCCTCTGTCGATGGACCCTCTGGAAGGTGCCATCGAAGGCGAGTATGAGACCGGCTGCGGGGACCCGATCTCACCGACACCACCGGCTGCAGTAATAGAAACCGCTGGAATGGGAGCCCGGCTTGCGATCAGGCTGCTCTGTGGCGAAGAGGTGCCCCCCGCGGGCGAGTCACGCGCATTGTTCGAGCTGCCAACGTGAGAGTTGCGACCATCAATGCTGATGCCTGGACAGAGCTCACCCAGGCAGCGAGCCGCGCCCTGCCACGTGAGACGGGCGGCCTGCTTCTCGGCTACTACATCGAGACCGAACCGCACATAGTGCAATGCGTCGAGGTCCCTGATCCCACAGCGACCTCTGTGCGCTATCGCCGGGACGCGACCATAGCTGCAGCAACGTTGAGGCAGACGAGGGCATTAGGCCCCGAAAACACTACGGGGTACATCGGTGAGTGGCACAGTCATCCCGGACCGAACGGTCCGAGTGAGACTGACTCGCTCGCCCTGCGCCAGCTGGCCAAGGCGGGGGCGCATGATGTGCTCCTAGTTGTCGTCGCCCGCACCGCAACAGACTGGATCAGCCACGCGCGGGAAAGTTGAGTCCCGGATAGTGGTGTAACCCTCCCCGGTGGCCACGACCATCTTCGAGACGGACGCGGTCACCGTGGGAGCCTTCGAGCGAACCTTCCACAGCACTCTCGAAAGGACATCACCACGATGACCGCTCCACACATTGTCGACCCTGAACGCCTGCTGCGCGAAGCTCTCGGGGAGGCCTCCCCAGACCTGTTGCGCCACCTGCTGCAGACCGTGATCAACGCACTGCTCTCCGCCGACGCTGACGCGGTCTGCGGGGCCGAGTACGGCAAGCCCTCCGAACACCGGACAGCGCAGCGCAACGGCTACCGCCACCGACCCCTGGACACCCGCGCCGGCACGATCGATGTGGCCATCCCCAAACTCCGGGCCGGCACGTACTTCCCCGAATGGCTGCTCGAGCGCCGCAAACGGGCCGAGTCCGCACTGATCACCGTGGTCGCGGACTGCTACCTGGCCGGGGTCTCGACCCGGCGCATGGACAAGCTCGTACGGCAGCTGGGCATCGACTCGCTCTCGAAGTCCCAGGTCAGCCGGATGGCACAGGAGTTGGACGAGCACATCGAGGCTTTCCGTCACCGGCCGCTGGGCGAGGCCGGCCCGTTCGTGTTCCTCGCCGCCGACGCCCTGACCATGAAAGTCAGAGAGGGCGGGCGGGTGATCAACGCGGTGGCCATGGTCGCCACCGGGGTCAACGCCGACGGGCGCCGCGAAGTCCTCGGGCTGAGGGTGGCCACCACGGAGACGGGTGCGGCGTGGAACGAGTTCTTCGCGGACCTGGTGGCCCGGGGGCTGGCCGGGGTGGCACTGGTGACCTCGGACTCCCATCGCGGCCTCGTGGAAGCCGTGGCGGCGAACCTGCCCGGGGCCGTGTGGCAACGCTGCCGCACCCATTACGCGGCGAATCTGATGGCCGTGACCCCGAAGAGCATGTGGCCGGCGGTGAAGGCCATGCTGCACAGCGTGTACGACCAGCCCGACGGGCCGGCCGTGCAGGCCCAGTTCGAGCGCCTGTTGGACTACGTGCAGGACAGGTTGCCCGCGGTGGCTGGGCACCTCGATGCAGCACGAGAGGACATCCTCGCGTTCACCTCGTTCCCGAGGGACGTGTGGTCCCAGATCTGGTCGAACAACCCTGCCGAGCGGCTGAACCGGGAGATCCGGCGCCGCACGGACTCGGTGGGGATCTTCCCGAACCGGGATGCCGTGGTGCGTCTGGTCGGGGCTGTGTTGGCCGAGCAGACCGATGAGTGGGCCGAAGGCCGCCGGTATCTCGGCCTGGAACTGCTCGCCCGGTGCCGTGAGCCCCTGACCACGGAGCAAGAGACCGTGATGAGCACGGAGGTGATGCCGACCCTGCAGACCTGACAGGTACAAGCCCCCTACAACCTCGAAGACGGCTACACCACTTCCAGGGACTTGACCCGCGGGAAGCGAATCCAGATGGCAACCTCCAGCGACTAGTGCTAGAAGTTGCCTCCAGCAGAAAGGATAACCCCCATGAGTTCACCAATTGATCTGAATTTAGCCTTTCAGGCTCGGCAACGTACCCTCTCCGCAGAACTCGGTATCCCTCTGGAGTTCACCGACCATCCAACCTCCATCGGTAATGCCTCCGAGGCGAACTGGACGAGAATGCTTCGCACCTACCTGCCAGGACGTTATGAAGTCGGCCCTGTACACGCCCTGGATATCACCGGCGGCCAAAGCCACCAGATCGATATCGCTATTTACGACCGCCAATACGCCCCCATCTGGTTCGAGTCACCCGCGGGGGAGCGGATCGTGCCAGTGGAGAGCATTTACGCCGTGTTCGAGGTGAAGCAAAAAATAAATGCTTCGAACCTACGCTATGCCGCCCGGAAAGCAGCTTCGGTGCGCCAACTGACGCGGACTAGTGAAAAGATCGTTGATATCCACGGGACCCACGAAGGCCCCCGTCCTGAGCAGCGACCCATCCTTTCGGGAATCCTTGCACTCAAGTCGGAGTGGACGACAGGTATGAGGGGTGAGACGGGGAAAAAGCACATTCAAGATCATACTGGGGATGCGCGCCTAGACATGGGTCTTGCCCTGTTGGATTCTGCCTTCGATAACACCACGCCACCCTACAACAAAGAGATGCTTGAAGCAGGTCTCCACTTCTCACCTGAGAGTACGCAACTACTCTGGTTCTGCCTGAGACTCTTCAGACGACTCCAGGCCATCGGCACAGCGCCTGCCGTTGACCTCTCCTTATACGAGGAGGCTCTGCTCAAATCCTCATAAATAGGCCATATTGCCAGAGCGGATTCAAAATGAGTGGCCCACGCGGGACGGTTACCCACGTCCGGAAGCGAACCTACGCAATGAGGAGTACAGAGTCTGCCGGCTCACCCCGAACGTGCGCGCCACCTCAGCCTTCGGGATCCCCATCTCGATCATCACGCACGCCTGCTCCACGTCGGTGTCCGAGAGCTTCGGGGCCTGCACGTACTTGCCCCGAGCCTTGGCCAGGGCGATGCCCTCGGCCTGGCGCTCCTTGATCCGCCGGCGCTCGAACTCAGCGAACGCAGCCAGGATCCCCAACATCAACCCGTCCACCGGGGAGGTGCCGGACTTGTCCACGGTGATCCGCTCTGACACGAACTGCACAGCACACCCCTTGGCGGTGAGCTCATCCACGATCGCGTACAGGTCCCGAGTGTCGCGGCCCAACCGGTCCATGGAGGGGACCTTCACCAGGTCCCCCTCCCGCACGTACCGCATCAGCTCCGCCAACCCGGCGCGCTTGGCGCGGGAGCTGCCGGAGATCTTGTCTTCGAAGATCCGGTCGCACTCCCCCACCGCCTCGAGCTGGCGGTCCAGGTTCTGCTCAGCCGAGCTGACCCGCACATAGGCCACTGTCTGTCCAACCACGCCTAAGACCCTCCGGCACTTGTGTCCAACGACCCGGTTTAGGACCGTCTCTGACGTGATGGTCTCGTGGGGGCGGGGGGTGTGTAAAGGGGTATACCCCCTTGGACAGCCTGCTTCTCGACGGGGCGGCACCGCTGCGCAATGAAGGTGGGGACGATTCATCCTCGAGTCGAGCTCGGCACCAGCCAGATGGCAGCCGCATCCGTCTCGATGAGTTCCACGGGCCCGACTGCGACCACGCGCAGTCGGAAGTGGCCGGCCTCGGCCACCTCGACGACACTGTCGGGAACGATTCCGGCCTGCTGGAAGCGGATCAGACGCTGCGGGTCGGCGTCGGAGATGCGTAGGACCCGGTAGAACCCCGGCTCGGCTGCATCCAGGCGGACCGCGTGGGCCGGCCGCTCCCGCTGCCCTGCGGGAGTGGGGATGGGGTCGCCGTGGGGATCGTGCGTGGGGTGGCCCAGCATCTGATCGATCCGCTCGATCAGCTCGTCGGAGGCGGCGTGCTCGAGTCGTTCGGCTTCCGCGTGGACCTCGTCCCAGGAGTAGCCTAGGCTCGCGGCGAGGAAGCTTTCCAGCAGCCGGTGCCGGCGGACCATCGCGATCGCGTGCTCGCATCCCTTCCCGGTGAGGGTCACGGGCTTGTAGGGCTGGTACTCGACCAGGCCCTGGGCTGCCAGGCGCTTGACCGTCTCGGTGACGTTGGGCGCGGTGGTGCCCATGCGTGCGGCCAGGCTCTTCGTGCTCAGCGGCGCGTCTCCCCACTCCGTGGCGGACCAGATCGCCTTGAGGTAGTCCTGGGCCACCGGAGTGATCTCGTCGAGGCTCATGGCCTGCACGATAGCGGGACCTCCTTCACCCCTGCCCGGTCAACGTCAGCCACAGCAGCACGGCGTTCAGGGCCACGATCAGAGCCACGACCACCCATGCCACCGTCTGCAGGGGCGTGGAGTTCGCGTGTCGGCCCATCACGGCCCGGGCACCGGTCAGTCGGACCAGGGGGATCATGGCAAAGGGGATGCCGATACTGAGCAGCACCTGGGAGAGGACGAGCGCCCAGGTGGGGTCCACCCCGGAGGCGATGACCAGCAGCGCGGGGATCAGCGTGAGCACCCGCCGCAGCATCTGAGGGATGCGCCAACGCAGCAGCCCGCCCATGATCTCCGACCCCGCATAGGAGCCCACCGCGGTGGAGGCCAGCCCGGAGGCCAACAGGCCGACGCCGAAGAGCACGCCCACCGCCGGCCCCAGTGCGGTCGTGATCGCCGCGTGGGCGCCTTCGATGCTGTCCGTCCCGGAGACCCCGGAGAGATTGGCCGCCGCCAGCAGCAGCATCGCGATGTTCACCGACCCTGCCACCAGAAGCGACAGCCCCACATCCCACCGGGTGGCCCGCAGCAGCCTGCCAAGGGTGCCCGGATGAGCGTGGGCCCCCTGATGGCGGTCACGCGCCAGAGCTGAGTGCACATAGATCGCGTGGGGCATCACCGTGGCCCCCAACATGCCGGCCGCCAGGAGCACCGTCTGGGTTCCCTCGAACCGGGGGACCATGCCCGCCACGGCCTCACCCCAGGAGATGGGCCCGTAGAACAGTCCCGAGACGAACCCGAGGGTGATCACGGCCAGCAGGCCCACGACGACGAACTCGAAGGGCTGCTGCCCGCGCCGGGACTGCACACCCAACAGGATCATCGAGACCACCCCGACGATCACCCCGCCGGCCAGCAGGGGGATACCGAAGAGGATGTGCAGGGCAATGGCCCCTCCGATCACCTCGGCCAGATCCGTGGCGGCGGCCACGATCTCCGCCTGCACCCAGTACGCCAAACGCCGCCCGCGCGGCAACCGGTGCCCCAGCAGCTCCGGAAGCGAGCGGCCGGTGACGAGCCCGAGCTTCGCCGAGAGGTACTGCACGAGCATGGCCATCAGGTTCGCTGCGACCAGCACCCAGACCAGCAGGTACCCGTACTGGGCCCCCGCCGTCAGGTTCGCAGCCACATTGCCGGGGTCCACATAGGCCACCGCCGCCACGAAGGCCGGCCCCAGCAGCCGCATTCCCCGACGACCGGGGCGATCCACCCTCTCCACGGCGACCTTGCCATCCGCCGGCCGATCCACACCGGCGGTCATCCGAGGCTCCAATGGGGGCTCTTCCGAGTTCCGGTGGGGGTGAGCGGCGCGCCGGTGTCGTGATGCCCGGGTGAGAGGGGTCGAGGCCTCCAAGATCGGGAGCGACCAAGCACCCTGTCCGGAAGGCCTCGACGTTGTCTGAGCCTACGGCGCACATCGCTGCGCGCTGCCATGACCACACCGACTACTGCTCGCGTTGCGACCTGCTCGTCGGGCTCGGCGAGCTGCACGTGATCGCCGTCGAGTTCGACCACGACATCGGGCTGCTCACGGTGCGGGTCGAGTCGCCCAGGACCCCGATGGGTTGCCCGACGTGCGGTGTCATTGCGGGCAGCCACGGCCGCCGTGACGTGGTGCTGGTCGATGCGCCGTGCTCGACAGTGCCACATCGGCGGTGATCACGGGCGAAGCCCGCGACCTGGTGAACTTCGCCAGTTGCAGCTTCTTGAACATGCACAATCACCCCGATGTGCTGGAGACCTTCGTGACGCAGGCTCCGCGCTTCGGGCTCGCGACCGGCGGGTCCCGAATGATCCAGGGGAAGCTGCGGCCGCACGTCGAACTCGAGGAGGCTCTGGCTGAAGCCACCGGGAAGGAGGCCGTCATCACGTTCGCCTCCGGCCTGCTGGCCAACGTCGGGTTCGTTCACGCCATGAGCCGGTCGATGACCATCGGCGGGGATCTGTCGTGGAACGTCGATGACATCGTGTTCCTGCTCGATCACGACAGTCACTGGAGCATGTGGAAGGCCGTGGAGGGTCTGAAGTTCGGTGAGCGAGTGCTGGCGTTCAAGCACAATGATCTGGACTCCTTGGAGCGCAGGCTCCAGGGCTTGAACGGCCGTCGGGCGGTGATCATGTTTGAGTCGATCTACTCCGACGACGGCAGCATCGCGCCTGTACGCGGCATCGTCGACCTGGCGCGCAAGTATGACGCGCTGACCTTCGTAGATGATGCCAACGGCTTCCTCGTCTATGGGCCCGAGCGGTTCCGGTTCGCCGAGGAGTTCGCCGCGTTGAAGGATGTCACCTTCCACATGGTGTCGCTGTCCAAGGCGGTCGGACTGGAAGGCGGTGCGATCGCCGGCCCTGCCGAATACATCGCGGTTTTCGAGTGGCTGGCCGGAACCTCGTCGTTCACCGCGACGATGCTTCCACCGCAGGCGGCAGCCGCCGTGCGGGCGATGGCGCTCATCCGCGACGATTCCTCGATCCTCGATCGCTTCCACTCCATCGTCGATCACTTCCGTGCGGCATTGTCAGAGGCAGGCTTCGAGCTCAACCCGACGCCGGCCTACATCACCACTACCCGGATCGGTGCTGAGAGCGATGCGGAGCAGGTGCGCGAGCGTGCTCACGACGCGGGATACCTCGTGCCCGTCTTCCGATACCCGGCCGTCAAGCGCGGGCGCGCCGGTCTCCGGTTGATGCCCAATATCGACCACACCGAGGAGCACATCGCTGGCTTCGCGGCGACGTTGCGGGGCATACGCGATGCGGTTGGGTTCTGATGCGCCCAGAACGTGGCCCTGGCGATGCACCCTTCCGGGGCCGCTTCCATATGCGCCTACTGCGAGGACGAGGCGTAGGAGGCGAACACGGCGGCGAACTGGTCCAGGCTTCGCCGGGCGATCGTCCCGTCTCCGTGAGTAAGCCACGCGGTCGTCACCCCCGAAAGCGCGGCAAGGATCAACTCGGCAAGGTCGTCGGCGGGGATGGTGAACTCGACGCCGAGCTGCGTCTGGAACTGCTGGAGATGGTGAGCGATCTTGTCGCGGTAGGCACCGTGCTCCCACTGCGGCAGACCTCGTAGTTCCTCGTCGCGCAAGGCGTAGTTCGTCAGCTCTGAGAGCACGAGCTGATGCCCGGCGTCCTTCTCCAGGCTAGTCCAGTATTCGGCGAACAGGTCGCGGAATCCGTCTTCGGGGTCGGTCGTTGGGCCGAGCTTGCCCCATGCCGCCTCCAGGGGGGCGTTGAAGTCGGCTTCGATGAGGGCTGCGAAAAGCTCGTACTTGGAGCGGAAGCAGTAGTGGAACACGCCATGGGCCATCCCCGCTTCCTGGCAGATCGCGCGCGTCGATGCGGCGGCGATCCCCTCGCGTTTCATGACCGTCATCGCCGCGTCCATGAGCAGGCGCCTGCGCACATCGGCGCTGATCTGCGGCCTCGGCTGTTTCTCCTCGGGCATGGGGTAAAACTATCACACATGCCTTGGGCGCTTGCCTTGGGCAGTTGACCAACCTATGATCGGAGGCACCGTTCCCGATGAGAGGAGACCCTGTGTCCACCGGTCCGAACACTGCTCCACCCCGTGCGACGCCCCGGTCCTGGGTGGCGCTGGGGCTGCTGACGATCCCGGTGCTCCTGATGAGCATCGACCTCACGGTCCTCGCTGTGGCCGTCCCGGAACTCAGCGAGGATTTGGCCCCGTCAGCAAGTCAGCTGCTGTGGATCGTCGACATCTACGGCATCTTCCTCGCCGGGCTGCTCATCCTGATGGGCTCGCTCGGGGACCGCATCGGGCGGCGACGGCTTCTCCTGATTGGCTCACTGCTGTTCGGTGCCGCTTCGGCGATCGCCGCGTTCTCCACCAGCCCTGAGATGCTCATCGCCGCTCGGGCCTTGCTCGGCATCGGCGGCGCGACGCTCATGCCCTCAACCCTGTCGTTGATCCGCAACATCTTCGCTGATCCTGATCAGCGCAGGCGGGCGATCTCGGTGTGGGCGGCAGCGTTCGCCGGAGGTGCCGGGCTCGGACCGGTCGTGGGTGGAGCCATCCTGGAGCACTTCGAATGGGGGGCAGTGTTCCTCATCAACGTGCCGCTGATGATCGTGCTCCTCATTGCCGGTCCATTCCTGCTTCCCGAGTCCAAGGACTCCCGCCCTGGCCGGTTCGATCTCGCCTCGGCGGCACTACTGATCGTCTCCGTGCTCGCGTTCGTCTACGGACTCAAGCACGCCGCCGAGTACGAATGGGGCTGGTCCGCCATCGCGTTCCTGGCTATCGGCATCGTAGGCGGCACCTGGTTCACGTTCCGGCAGCGACGTCTGGCCAACCCCCTGGTCGACGTCACGCTCTTTCGCTCACTGCCCTTCTCCGTGGCGGTACTGGCCAACATTGCCGGCGTGTTCGCGTTGGTCACCGTGCTGTACTTCTTCCCCCAGTACATCCAGCTCGTCCTCGAAAAGACTCCTCTGCAAGCGGGTCTGTGGGCTCTGCCTATCGCGTTCGGCGCGATCCTCGGCGCGATCCTCGCCCCGATCCTCGCTCGGAAGATCCCGATCGGCTGGCTCATCGGCATCGGCCTAATCATCGCCGCAGCCGGTTACGCGGTGCTGGCAGGCCTCGGGGTCGACGAGATGATGGCCCTGGCGTTTACCGGTGGAGCCCTGATCGGTGGCGGAGTCGGCCTGGCCGACACGCTCACCAACGATGTCATCATCGCGACCGCTCCACCCAATCGTGCCGCTGCCGCCGCAGGGATCAGCGAGACCGCATACGAGCTCGGTGGCGCTATGGGCATCGCGATCCTCGGCAGCTTCGGCACGTCCATCTACCGCGACAGGGTCGAATCCTACGCAGCCGGCCTTCCCGAGGAAGCGGTCGATGCCGCGAAGGAGACACTCGGGGGTGCCCACATGGTTGCCGGGGAACTGCCCGGCGAGGCCGCGGGAGGGTTCATCGCGAGGGTCAACGATGCCTTCACCACGGCCATGACCGACACCTTCATCGTCGGCAGCGCGATCCTGGCCGTCACCGCGATCACCGCTGTCCTCGTGCTGCGCACCCGGCGCGCCCGGAAGGACGCGCCATGAGCACCCAGCAGCCGGACACTATCCCTGTCGTCCTGGTCACGGGTGCCACTGGGGGTCTCGGTGCCGCCTTCGCCGAGTACTTCGCGAGCCGGGGATGGGCGATCGTCCTGTCTGCCCGCAACTGTGAGGCGCTGGACCGCCTCGCGCAGAAGCTCAGGGCTGACCACGGTGCACGAGTCGAGGTCGTGGCCGCAGACCTCACCACGAGCGACGGGATCGCGATGCTCACGGGATACTGCACAACCCATCGAGTCGATGCGGTGATCAACAATGCAGGCGCGGCCCATACTCGACCGTTCGCCGCCTTGCCACGTGAGGTCATCGAGCAGGAGATCCTACTCAACTTCCATGCCCAGGTCATGATCACCCACGCCGTTCTCGCCCAGATGACACAGCGCGGGCGTGGCTGGATCGTGCTCGTCGCCTCCTTGGCCGGGCTGATCCCTGCCGATGACGACTCCGGATACGTCGCGGCCAAGGCGGGCTTGATCGGCCTGGCCGAATCACTGCACTACCAACTCAGCAACACCGGGGTGCAAGTGACCGCCCTGTGCCCGGGGTTCGTGCGCACGAACATCTACCGAGCCGCCGGTGACCATGACCCCGATCTCCCGGCGTGGATGTGGTCGACTCCCGAGCGCACGGTCACGCACGGGATGCGACGGTTGATCCGCACGCGGAAAGCAATCGTCGTTCCCGAACGACATGACAGGCTTCTCCTGGCCGGATGGCGTCTCCTCCCCAAAGCACTGCGGACGCGAACCGCGCAGGCCATGTACGAACCCACGCGGATACCAGTGGCGACGGAGACACCACCGAGTTGAGTCCCGCATAGTGGTGTAGCGCCCGGTGGTCGGGCACGTCGTTCCAGACGTGGACGCGGCCACCGTGTGATCCTTCGAGTCAACCTCT
>NZ_JBSEYU010000013.1:0-28736 GCF_053627955.1 Micrococcus sp. 093350064-1 | reverse complement strand
TGATGAGCACGGAGGTGATGCCGACCCTGCAGACCTGACAGGTACAAGCCCCCTACAACCTCGAAGACGGTTACACCACTTCCAGGGACTTGACCCAGGCGGCCTCGAGCTCAGCGAACGAGGCGTACTGGTCCCGCAGGTTGGTGTCCTTCGGGACCAGGTCGGCCTTGGCCAGCTTCACCGCGTTCTCCACCCCGCCCTTGGCGGCCGGATCCGCTGGCTGGCAGGTCAGCACCTCCACGCCGTAATGCCGAGCGAACGCCACGGTGGCCTGGTTACGCACCGGCACCCCGGCCACATGAGAGACCGTCACTGTCTTCTCGTTATCCGTCAGCACATAGGTCGGCGCGCCCCCGATCAGCCGGAAGCACCGGTCCAGGGCGGCGAACACACTCGGAGCCGTCCTATCACGCAGGGCGATGACGATCCGGTAGCGGGACCAGGCCAGCCAGGCCACGAACAGCACCGTCTTGGCCCCGTCGATCGCCGGCCCATCGCCGAAGTCGTACTGCAGCCATGCGCCCGGCTCGGTGATCCAGGGCCGGTGCACCCGGCGCTTCCCGGCCCGCCAGGCGGCCTTCACCTCGGCCACCGCCCGCCGGGTGGAGCGCTCAGAGCCGGTGTAGCCCATTGCGGTGAGCTTGGCGTGCACGACATCGGCGCGGATCCTGCCCGTGGAGGCCTCGACCCATTCCTCGATCTTGGGCAGCCAGACATCGGTGACCTTCGGGCGGCTGGCTCCGGATCCAGGGGTCTGGCCGGCGTCGCGGGCCCGCACCAGCCGGGCCACGGTGTGATGGGAGCAACCGGCCAGCTCGGCGGCGCCCCGCAATGACTTGGTCAGGTCATAGGCACTGAGTATTTTCATGGTTTCTGCGGCATCCTTCATTCAGGGCCTCTTCCTCGCTGGATTCGATTCGACACCGATATCCAACCCGGGGAGGAGGCCCCCGCCGGCTCACGACGCGGCGGGCAACGAGCAACGCGGGCAAACCAGATGGCCAGCACCGGGCAGTTCCCGTGGCCATCACTGGGCAGTCCTCATGGCCGTCAGCGGGTCATTCCCTGGCCACCTATGGGCAGCTTTTCATGGCCGCTTACACACAGCGACGCGGGGTCTCAATTCACCTCCATTCGCTACGGCGAACGCCTCGCCGAGATCGGAGCGACACCGTCGATCGGGACCGTCGGGGACAGCTATGACAACGCCCTGGCCGAGACCGTGAACGGCTATTACAAGGCCGAGCACGTCCGCGGACCCGCACGGCCAGGTCCCTGGCGGACGGTCGAGGACCTCGAGCTCGCGACCCTCGGGTGGGTGTCCTGGCACAACACGCAACGCCTCCACGGCTACCTCGGCGACGTCCCACCCGCCGAGTTCGAGGACACGTTCTATGCTGTCGAGGCCGGCCGCGAACAGTTGTCGGAATCAAATAGCGCGAGTCTCCATCAGACCCAGGGCGCTTCAGGGCCTACGCTCTGGTCACCGACGAGATCGATTTTGGATCGAGCCGCTCGGCCACTGAGGAAGTTCTGAATTCCCGGGGATATAAGTCGAGCCGAACGCCGAACCGTAGGGTCTGTCTCGATCAGTTTGTGCTAAGGAATATGTCAGGCACGGAAAGAGGCCCAGGCGCTCCCCTCGAGGGAGTACCTGGGCCTCATTCCATTTTCCCTCGTCAGATGCGGACTCTGACCCGTGGGAACGTGGTCGGGCTAGCGGGATTTGAACCCACGACCTCTTGACCCCCAGTCAAGCGCGCTACCAAGCTGCGCCATAGCCCGTGACGAATCGCGGTCATCCGCGCTTCGGCACCCGACGAGCATACCCCACCCGCGCCGCCGGACGCGAATCCGGAGCGGGCCGGCCGGGCCGTCGTCGTCAGGGGCGAACGCTGCGACACCCCGGAACGTGAACAAGGGGCCCACGTCCTCTTCACAGACGTGAACCCCTCATCCCTTGACCGAGGGCCACCCGACCGAGAGTCCCCCAGCGACCGCGGCCCCGGCGTACCGGTGGGCCTGGCGGTCTGCACGAACCCTCTCATGACTGAGGGTGCAGTCGTGCACGTGAGAAGCCTAACACGCCGAGCGTCTCCGATCCGCCGTTCCGGGCGGGTCGAAGAGGCGTGTCGGGGGGCTCACGGAGCCCCGCCGCAGGATCAGTACGTGAAGGTCCGGTCCCCCACGCGGAATTCGACGTCCTTGAGGTCCGGGATGGCGTCACGTGCCTGCTCCGCCGCCTCCCGCATCGTCTCCTCGAGGACCTGGGGATCGGCATCGAGCAAAGACTGGCCGTACTCGATGACCACCTTTCCGTCCTCCCGGAGCGCCTCGACGTCGACGATGTCCGAACCGGAGGGCAGGGATCGCGTCAGGTCCTCGACGACCTCGGCGGCGCGCTGGTCCGCCTCTGCGAGGGCGCCCTCGGCCTCCTGGCGCAGCTGCCCCAGGTCCACGCGGTCCGAGGCGTCCGCCTCCAGCTCGCTGATCCGGTCCTCGGCCTGGGCGAGCCGGTCCTCCGCGCTCTGCAGCGCGGCCCGGGTCTCGCCGTCGTCGACCGCACAGCCGGATGCGGCCAGCGCGAGCGCGGCCAGGGTGGCCAGGGACAGGGCGGCGGGGCGACGTCGGATGAGGCTCATGCCCTCAGGCTACGAGGCGAAGGTGGACGAACGGTGGGAGCTTGCCGGGACGACGACGTCCCCCGGCGCGGGTGGCCGAGGGACGTCGTCGGGGCGGGGCCGGATCAGCGGCGGCGACCGCGCTTCTCGCGCACGCGCATCCCGATCTCGAGGGGCGTGCCCTCGAACCCGAAGGTCTCGCGCAGGCGGCGCACGATGAACCGGCGGTACCCGGGGTCCAGGAACCCGGTGGTGAACAGCACGAACTTGGGCGGCCGGCTCGAGACCTGGGTCGCGAACAGGATGCGGGGCTGCTTGCCGCCGCGCAGCGGGTGCGGGTGGGCCGCCACGAGCTCGCCGAGGAACGCGTTGAGCTTGCCCGTGGGGATGCGGGTGTCCCATGAGTCCAGGGCGAGGTCCAGCGCGGGGACGAGACGGTCCTTGTGCCAGCCGGTCTTCGCGGAGATGTTCACGCGCGGCGCCCACGCGACGTGCGCCAGGTCCCGCTCGATCTCCTTGGCCAGCTGGAGCCGCCGATCCTCATCCACCTGGTCCCACTTGTTGAACGCGATCACGAGGGCGCGACCGGAGTCCAGCACCATCTGGAGGATGCGCACGTCCTGCTCCGAGATCACCTGCGGCGCCTCGAGCAGCACCACGGCCACCTCCGCGCGGTCCAGGGCGGAGGCCGTACGCAGCGACGCGTAGTAGTCGGCGCCGTGGGCCATGTGCTGCCGTCGACGGATGCCGGCGGTGTCCACGAAGCGCCACAGCCGTCCGCCGAGCTCCACGAGCTCGTCCACGGGGTCGCGCGTGGTGCCGGCCAGGTCGTCCACCACCACGCGGTCCGAGCCGGCCAGCTTGTTCAGCAGCGAGGACTTGCCCACGTTCGGCCGGCCCACGAGGGCGATCCGGCGCGGGCCGCCGCGCGGCACGAGACCGCCGTGGGCGGACTCCTCCGGCAGTGCCTCGAGCGCGGCGTCCAACAGGTCCGCGACGCCGCGGCCGTGCACCGCGGACACCGGGTACGGGTAGCCGAAGCCGAGCGACCACAGGGTGGCGGCGTCGGCCTCCTGGACCATGTCGTCCACCTTGTTGGCGGCCACGATCACCGGGCGGTCCTTGCGACGCAGCATCGAGACCACGGCCTCGTCCGTGGCCGTCATGCCGACGGTGGCGTCCACCACGAACACGACGGCGTCCGCCACGTCCACGGCCAGCTCGGCCTGCTCGGCCACGCGACGGTGGATGCCCTTGGCGTCGTGCTCCCAGCCGCCGGTGTCCACCACGGTGAACTCGCGGCCGTTCCACTCGGCGTCGTAGGAGACGCGGTCGCGCGTCACGCCGGGCACGTCCTCCACCACGGCCTCACGGCGGCCGATGATGCGGTTGACGAGCGTGGACTTGCCGACGTTCGGCCGGCCCACGATGGCCAGCACGGGCGGCACGGGCGCGTCGACGTCCTCGTCGGGCCCGAGCTGCCACGCGTCGAGGAGGGCGGCGTCGTCCTCCTCGAGCTCGTAGTCCTCGAGGCCGGCGCGCAGCGACGCGGCGCGCGCCTCGGCCTCCTCCTCGGTCATGGCGGCGAGCCGCTCGGCCACCTGATCGTCGCCGGCGGGGACGAACTCGTCCTCACCGGAGCGGTGCTGGGGGTTCTCGGTCATCGTCGGCCTCCCTTCACGGCCGGAATGCCGGCCTGGTCCTCGACGGCGGCCAGGACGGCCGCCACGGTCTGCTCGAAGTCGAGCTCGGTGGAGTCCACGAGCGCCACCCCGTCGGCGGGGCGGTCGAACGTGGACACGGTGGCGTCGCGGGCGTCGCGCCCGGCCACCTGACGGTGCAGCGTGCCGGCATCGACGCCGGTCTCCCCCGCCGCGGCCAGCTGGCCCGAGCGGCGGGCGGTGCGCACGGCCTCGGAGGCCGTGAGCAGCACGCGCGCGTGGGCGTCCGGGGCCACCACCGTGGTGATGTCACGGCCCTCGGCGACCATCCGGCCCGCGGCGGCGATCGCCGCCCGCTGGCGACGATGCAGCTCCTCGCGCACCGGGATGACCACGGCGACGGTGGAGACCGTGTCCGTGACCTCGGGGCCGCGGATCGCCTCGGTGACGTCCGTGCCGCCGACCCGCACGGCCTCGACGTCCGGGTCGGTGGACTGGTCCAGGTCCATGGCGACGGCGGCCGCCGCCACGGCCTCCGCATCGGCCAGGTCGACGCCCTCGTGCAGGCAGTGCCACGCCACGGCGCGGTACATGGCGCCGGTGTCCAGGTACGCGGCGCCGAGACGCCGCGCCACGGCCTTGGACACGGACGACTTGCCCGAGCCCGAGGGGCCGTCCACCGCCACCACGAGCGGCGCGGGTGCGACGTCGTCGCGGGTGTGCTCGGTCATCTCAGACCACCTTCCATCCGGCGGCGGTCAGCGCCGCCACGAGTTCGTCCCTGCGGCCGGGCAGCACGGAGATCTCCACCATGCCGACCCGGTGGCCCGAGGCGTGCTCGAGCCGCAGGTCCTCCACGTTCACGTCCGTGCGGCCGACCTCGTCGAGGAGGGCCGCGATCTGCCCGGGGGCGTCGTCCACAATCACCGTGACCACCGCGAACGCCTGCGGCGGCGCCCCGTGCTTGCCGGGCACCCGTGCCCGACCGGCGTTGCCCTCGGCGATCAGCTGCGCCATGTCCAGCCGCGCCCCGGGGGCGGAGGGGTCCTCCAGGGTGCGGATCAGCCGGTCCAGGTCCGCCCGCAGCCCGTGCAGCGCCGGCACGATCCGCCCGGCGTTGCCGGAGAGGATCTGCACCCACAGCTGCGGGTCCGACGCTGCGATCCGGGTGGTGTCCCGCAGCCCGTTGCCGGCCAGGGCGAGCGCCTGGTCCGGGGTGTCCTGCAGGCGGGAGGCCACGAGCGAGGCGGCGATCTGCGGCAGGTGCGAGATCAGCGCGACCGATTCGTCGTGGGCGCGGGCCGCCATCCGGTACGGGGTGGCCTGCAGCGTCAGCGCGAGCGCCCGACCGGCCGCGAGGGCGCCCGGGTGCGTCGTGTCCGTCGGGCACAGCACCCACGGCGCCTGCGTGAACAGGGTGCCGCGGGCCGCCACGGGACCGGACCGCTCGGAGCCGGCCATCGGGTGCGTCCCGAGGTACCGGTCGGCGTCCTGCGGGGCCAGGCGGCCGTCGTCGACGGCGGCGCGCACGCCCGCGGCGACCGCCTCCTTCACCGAGGCGATGTCCACCACCACGGCCGCGGGCCAGCGGCGCAGCGAGTCCACCACGACGTCGGCGGTCACGTCCGGCGGCGCGGCCACGACGACGAGGCCCGGGGCGGCGTCGAGGTCGTCGCCCTCGGCGTCCAGGCGGGCGGGGCGTCCGGCGCGGATGTCCGCGGCCACGGCCAGGGCGGCGGGCGAGGGGTCGTGCAGGCGCACGTCCACACCGGCCGCGCTCAGCCCGATGCCAATCGAGGTGCCCAGCAGACCGGTCCCCCGGACGAGGACGGGCTGCGGGATCCCGGCCGGGCCGTCACCGAGCGCGGCGGCGGACTCGGCGGGCGCGCTCACAGGCCGACCAGGGCCTTGAGGTGGCCCAGCTCCTGCGCGTTGAGCGCGCGGACGGTGCCCTGCTTCTGGTCGCCCAGCAGGATGGGGCCCACCTTGACGCGGACGAGCCGCTCGACCGGGTGGCCGATCTCCTGGAACATGCGGCGCACGATGCGGTTCTTGCCCGAGTGCAGCACGACCTCGACGAGCACGTGGCCCGGAGTCGAGTCGACGAGCTTGAACGAGTCCACCTGCGCCACGCCGTCCTCCAGCTCCACGCCCTCGCGCAGCCGGTTCGAGACGCCCTTGGCCAGCGGGCCGCGGGTCTGCACCACGTAGGTCTTGGGGACCTCGTAGCTGGGGTGGGTGAGGCGGTTGGCCAGCTCGCCGTCGTTGGTGAGGATGAGCAGGCCCTCGGTCTCGTTGTCCAGACGGCCCACGTGGAACAGGTGCTCCTGCCCGGGCTTGAGGTAGGTGGCGATCGAGGGCCGGCCCTCCGGGTCCACCATCGTGGAGATCACGCCGCGGGGCTTGTTGAAGACGAAGTACTGCTTGGTCACGTCCGTCTGCACGGAGATGCCGTCCACCCGGATCACGGCCGTGGCCGGGTCCACGCGCACGCCGGGCTCGGTGACGACGACGCCGTCCACCTCCACGCGGCCCTCGGCGATGAGGTCCTCGCTCACGCGCCGGGACGCCACACCCGCCGCGGCCAGCACCTTCTGCAGGCGCTGGCCCGACTCGTCGTGGATGCGGTCGAGGTGGGCGGCCTTGGCCCGGGCGGCGCCGGCGCCGCGGCCGCGGCGACCGCGGGTGCGCGGCACGGCGTCCTCGTCGAAGGGGGCCTCCTCGCGGGGGCCGGCGGCGCCGCGGCGGGCACCGATCTGTCGCTGGTAGTCGCGCTCCTGGAACGGGCCGCCCCGTCGACCGACGGCGGGGGTGCGTCCGGAGCCTCGCGGCTTGCGGGAGTTCATGGGGAGGGCGTCCTTTCGGGTGCGCGTCAACGGCGCCGGTCGGGCCGGCGGCGGACGGGTCAGGGGGTGAGGGACGGCCCGGAGACGGACACGCCCGGCTCCATTCTCGCAGATCGGCGGCGTCGCGTCTCCCGGCCACCGCTCCCCCGGCCGCGAGCGCGCAGAGAACCGGCCCGGTCCCGCGACGGGACCGGGCCGGCGTCGTCGGCGCTCAGCGGGCGGTCACGGCGCGCCGCCGCGGCTGATCAGCTCGCGGGCGAGCTGTCGGTAGGCCTTGGCGCCGTCGTGGTTCTCGGCGAACAGGGTGATGGGCGTGGCCGCCACCGTGGCGTCGGCGAACTTGATGGACCGCTTGATGACGGTCTCGAACACGCGGTCCCCGAAGCCGGCCACCAGCGAGCCCACGACCTCCTTGGAGTGCAGGGTTCGCTGGTCGAACATCGTGGCCAGCACGCCGTCGATCTCCAGGTCCGGGTTGAGCCGGTCCTGCACCTTCTCGATCGTCTCGACGAGCAGGGCGACCGCGCGCAGCGCGAAGAACTCGGCGGTCAGCGGGATGATCACGCCGTGCGAGGCGGTCAGCGCGTTGACGGTCAGCAGGCCCAGCGAGGGCTGGCAGTCGATGAGGACCACGTCGTAGTCGTCGCGGACCTGGCGCAGCGCGCGCTCGAGGACCTGCTCGCGGGCCACCTCGTTGACGAGCTGCACCTCGGCCGCGGACAGGTCGATGTTGGCCGGCAGCAGGTCCATGTTCTCGAAGTCCGTGGACAGGATCGCGTCCTTCGCGGTCACGGACCGCTCCATGAGCACGTTGTACACCGTGGTGTCGAGCTCGTGCGGGTTCGCGCCCAGGCCGGCCGAGAGGGCGCCCTGCGGGTCGAAGTCCACCATGAGCACCCTGCGGCCGTAGCCCGCGAGCGCGGCGCCCAGGTTGATGGTGGAGGTCGTCTTCCCGACGCCGCCCTTCTGGTTCACCATCGAGATGATCCGCGCCGGGCCGTGCGAGGTCAGGGGCGCGGGCTCGGGGAAGTCGTGCTTGGGCCGGCCGGTGGGCCCGAGCACGGGCTCGCCGTGGATGGTCATCACGGGGATCGGTTCTCTCGAGGTCACGGCGGCGCCGGCTCCTTCCACGGTGGTCTGCACGCCCGGCCGCGGGCCGCGGCGCGCCGCGGCCGCCGTCGTCGGCGTGTCCGGATCTTCCCCCACCCTAGTGCCTGGCGTTCCCGGGACGACGGCGACGCCGGGGACGGGCCGGTGTCCAGGCTCATCCCCGGCGTCGCCGGTGGTCGACGGTGCGGCGTGCCGCGCGGGCCCGCCGCCTCCGTCAGCGGGTGGGGTTCCGGTCGCCGTCGGCGGCCATGGTGAAGTTCAGGCTGGAGTCGGGGTGGCCCTCGTAGGCCTGCTCGGCGATCGTCGGGGACTGCTGCGGGTCGTGCGCGGCGCCGTCGTGGCCGGCCACGGTGGCCTCGTCGAACTGCAGCTCGCCACTGAGGACGCGCCGGGCACGCTCGCCGTCGAGCTCGCCCACCCAGCGGCCGATGAGGAGCGTGGCCACGGCGTTGCCGGTGAAGTTGGTCAGGGCGCGGGCCTCGGACATGAACTTGTCGATGCCCACGATCACGCCCATGCCGCCGAGCAGCTCGGGTCGGTGCGCCTGCAGGCCGGCGGCGAGCGTGGCCATGCCCGCGCCGGTGACGCCGGCCGCGCCCTTCGAGGCGATGATCATGAATACCAGCAGGCCGATCTGCTCGCCGAGGTTCATCTCCGCGCCCATCGCGTTGGAGACGAAGAGCGCGGCCATGGTCAGGTAGATGGCGGTGCCGTCCAGGTTGAAGGAGTAGCCGGTGGGCACGGTCACGCCCACGACGGACTTGTCCACGCCGGCGTGCTCCATCTTGGCGATCAGGCGGGGCAGGGCGGTCTCGGAGGAGCTGGTGGCGAAGATGAGCAGGTACTCCCGGCCCAGGTACTTCATGAGGGACAGGATGCTCAGGCCGGTCACGACCTTCAGGACGGTGCCGAGCACCACCACGATGAAGGCGATGCAGGTCAGGTAGAAGGCGCCCATGAGCAGCGCCATGGCGCCGATCGCGGACCAGCCCGTGGAGCCGACGACGGCGGCGATCGCACCGAACGCGCCGATCGGGGCGACCCACATCACCATCATGAGGATGCGGAACACGACGCCCTGGATCAGGGTGAGACCCCGCAGCAGCGGGGCGCCGGCCGGGCCCATCTGCTGCAGGGCGAAGCCCACGAGCAGGGCGATGAACAGGGTGGGCAGCACCGGCAGGGAGCCGGGGATGATGTCCAGCAGGAACTGGACGGTGCCGTCCGCCGCGGCCTGGGGCTTGTTCGGGTCGTAGGGCGTCAGCTTGAGGCCCTCGCCGGGGTGGATGAGGTTGCCGACGACGAGGCCGACGGCCAGCGCGAACGTGGACATCGTCATGAAGTAGGCCAGGGCGATGCCGCCCACGCGGCCGACGGTCGCGGCCTTGGCGATCGAGCCGACGCCGAGGACGATCGTGCAGAAGATGACCGGGCCGATCATCATCTTGATGAGGGAGACGAAGCCGTCGCCCAGCGGCTTGAGGGACTTGCCGAACTCGGGGAAGAGCAGGCCGACGGCGGCGCCCAGCACCACCGAGGCGATCACGGCGATGTACAGCCAGTGGGTGCGGTCCTTCTTCGTCGCCGGGGCCGGCGGGGCCGAGGTCTCGGCCGGTGGGGTGTGCGCCATCGGGCGTTCCGTTCTGTGCGGTGGTGGGGCGCCGCCGAGCGGTCCGCAGCGGCGCGGGAGGGATGTGACCACTCTCGCGGCCCCGGGTGGTGTCGGTCACGATTGCGGTCATAGTGGTCACGGCGGCCGACGGACTGCAGGATCGTGGGGGTGGACCGGCGCGTCGCCGGCCCGAGGGAGGAGAGGCATGCGCCACCCGTGGTCGATCGCCCGGCGGATCGCCGTGGTCCACGTGGCGCTCGTGGCGGCCATCGCCCTGTTCAGCGTGTGGAGCGCCTACCTCCAGGCCCGCGAGGTGGCCCAGCGCGTCGAGGAGCGCCATGTGCAGGGCGTCACCACCCTCGTGGCGCGCGACCCCGCGCTCGTCTCGGCCCTGCGGGCCGGCGACGCCCCCGCCCTGCAGGCCGGGATCGACGGCTGGATCGCCGAGGCGCAGGTCTCGTGGTTGACCGTGATGGACCCGGACGGGATGCGGTTGGCGAGCTGGCGCCCCGAGCAGGTCGGCGTCCGCTACCCGAGGCCGGTGGACGCCGTCGTCGCCGGGGACACCGTCGTGGAGCTCTCGAGCACCGGTGCGGCGGGCCGTTCGGTGCGCGCGCTCGCGCCGGTCGTGGACCCGGAGGACGGCACCGTCCTGGGCGTGGTCACGACGGGCGTGCAGATCTCCGATGTCGCCATCATGGCCCAGGCCCAGATCCCCGGCATCCTGCTCGGCTCGGCCGCCGTGGCCGCCGTCGGCCTGCTCGTCGCCTGGCTCGTGGGCCGGTATCTGAACCGGGTGACGCTCGGACGCGGCCCCGAGCAGATCGCCGAGCAGTTCCTGCTGGCGGAGACGGCCATGGACTCGCTCGAGGCCGGCGTCGTGGTCCTCGCCCCGGACGGGCGGGTCCGCCTGCACAACGACGCCGCCGCGCGCCTGCTCGGCTGGGAGGGCGCGGGCGAGCCTCGACTGCCCACCGAGCTCTCGGCGGCCCTGCCGGGCGCGGTCGGCGGTGAGGCGAGCCTCGCCGTCGGCGGTCGGGTCCTCGTGGTGCAGGAGCGTGTCGTGCGGGCGCCCGGCCGCTCCGACCCCGGCGGGTCGGTCCCGCCGACGGCCCTCGCCGCGGCCGCCCGCGAGGGCGTGACCACCGCCCCGGCGGGATCGCGCGTGCTCGTCCTGCACGACCGCACCGACCTGCAGCGGCTCGGCGACGAGCTCACCGTGGCCCACACCCTGACCACGGCGCTGCGCGCCCAGACGCACGAGCACGCCAACCAGCTGCACACCGCCCTCGCCCTCGTCGAGTCGGGCCGGCTGGAGACGGCCCGGGCCGTGCTGTCCCGCCGCGCCGCGGACGAGGAGGCCTCCGACGACGTCCTCGCCGCCCTGCTCGACGCGAAGGCCGCCCAGGCGCGTGAGCGGGGGGTGGCGCTGACCTGGTCCGCCGAGCTGACCGCGCCCGCCCCGCTGCGCCCGCTCGACCTGCTGACCGTGCTGGCAACCTGGTGGACAACGCCCTCGACGCCGCCGCCGCACCGGACCTGTCCGCGGCAGACCGGTGGGTCGACGTCGAAGTGGTCTCGGACGCCGCGGGCCTGGTGGTGCAGGTGGCCGACGGCGGCCCCGGACCCTCCGACGCGGACCGCCGCCGGCTCTTCGACCGGGGCTGGTCGACGAAGCCCGTCGGCGCCGCCGGACGCGGCATGGGGCTGTGGCTGACGCGGCGGATCGCGGAGGAGGCCGGCGGGGTCGTGGACGTCGCGACCGACTCGGGCACCGTGTTCACCGTCGAGGTGCCCCGCGAGCCCACACCCCAGGAGGAGACATGACCGCCCGCCCGTACCGGGTGCTCGTCGTCGAGGACGAGCAGCTGACGGCCGAGACCTACGTGGCGCACCTGGACCGGCTGCCGGGCTTCGAGGTGGCCGCGGTGGCCGGTTCCCTGCTGGCCGCACGGCAGGTCGCCGCGGCGGGCCTGCACGCCGACGGGCGCTTCCCGTTCGACGTCGTCCTGCTGGACATGAACCTGCCCGACGGGCACGGCCTGGACTTCCTGCGCCAACTGCGCGCGGCCGGCTTCCACGGCGGGGTGCTGGCGCTCACCGCGGCCACCGACCTGCCGGTGGTGCGCCGGGCCGTCGCGTACGGCGTGACGCAGTACCTCGTGAAGCCGTTCGGCTTCGACGAGTTCGCGGACCGGCTGGGCGGGTTCCGCGCCGCCGCGGCGATGCTGGCCGGCGACGGCGCCCTCGACGGCCAGGAGCAGGTGGACGCCGTCTTCCGCGTCTCCCGCGAGCGGCGCGCCGAGGCCCTGCCCAAGGGGCTGACCGAGGGCACCCTGCGCGAGGTGATGGACCTGCTGGGGGCGGATCCGGAGACCGCCCTGAGTGCGGCCGAGGTGGGCGAGCGCCTGGGCATCTCCCGTGTGACGGCCCGGCGCTACCTCGAGCACCTCGAGCGGATCCGCCGGGTGCGGCGCTCGGCCCGGCACGGCGGCCGCGGCCGGCCCGAGCAGGAGTACCGCTGGGCCGGCCGCACGTGAGCGGGGCTCAGCGGGCCGGGCGCAGCACCCCGGCCAGGGCCTCGAGCACGGCGGGGTCCTCGATGGTCGAGGGAACCGCGTACTCCTCGCCGTCGGCCATCTGCCGCATGGTCTTGCGCAGGATCTTGCCCGAGCGGGTCTTGGGCAGCGCGTCCACCACGACGACGTCGCGGAAGTCCGCCACCGGGCCCACCTCGCGGCGCACCGCCTGACGCAGCTCGTCCAGGAGCGCGGCCTCGGCCTCGGAGCCGGCCTCGGGCGTCTCGACGCCGGACTTGAGGACCACGTAGCCCGAGGGCCGCTGGCCCTTGAGCGGGTCCGCGATGCCGATCACGGCACATTCGGCCACCGCCGGGTGGGCGGCCAGGGCGGCCTCGAGGACGCCCGTGGACAGCCGGTGCCCGGAGACGTTGATGACGTCGTCGGTGCGGCCGAGCACGAACACGTAGCCGTCCTCGTCCACGACGCCGGAGTCACCGGTCGCGTAATGGCCGGGGAACGCGCTGAGGTAGGAGTCGATGTAGCGCTGGTCGTCGCCCCACAGGGTGGGCAGGGTGCCCGGGGGCAGCGGCAGCCGCAGGGCGATGTTGCCCTCGGTCCCGGCGGGCACGGGCTCGCCCAGGCCGTCCAGGACCACGAGATCGACGCCCGGCGAGGGCACCGAGGACGAGCCGATCTTCACCGGCAGCTGCTCCAGGCCCACCGGGTTCGCCGCGATAGCCCACCCGGTCTCGGTCTGCCACCAGTGGTCGATCACCGGCATGCCCAGCAGGCCCTCGATCCACCGCTGCGTCTCCGGGTCCAGGCGCTCGCCCGCGGCGAAGAAGTGCCGCAGGGAGGACAGGTCGTGGTCCTTGAGCAGCTCGCCCTCGGGGTCGGCGCGGCGGATCGCGCGCAGCGCCGTGGGGGCCGTGAAGAAGGAGCGCACGCCGTGGTCCTCGATCAGCCGCCAGAACGCGCCGGCGTCGGGCGTGCCCACGGGCTTGCCCTCGTACATGACCGTGGTGGCCCCGGCCAGCAGCGGGCCGTAGACGATGTAGGAGTGCCCCACGACCCAGCCCACGTCCGAGGCCGTGCACATCGCCTGCCCCGGACCGACGTCGTAGATGTGCTCCATGGTCCAGCGCAGGGCGACGGCGTGGCCCCCGTTGTCCCGGACGACGCCCTTCGGCTTGCCCGTGGTGCCCGAGGTGTAGAGCACGTACAGCGGGTCGGTGGCCTGCACCGGGACGCAGTCGGCCGGCTCGGCGGCCGCGACGGCCTCGCCCCAGTCCTCCCAGCTCGCGCCCCCGCGCCCGTCGGCGTCCGCGAGCGCGGTCTCGAAGCCCTCGCGGTGGTGGACCAGCACCGTGCGCACGGGGTGCGCGGCGGTCTCGAGCGCCTCGGCCACGGCGGGCAGGTATTCGACCCGGCGCTTGGGCTCGATGCCGCCGGAGCAGGTGAGCACGACGTCGGGGGCGGCGTCGTCGATGCGGGAGGCGAGCTCGCGCGGGGCGAAGCCGCCGAAGACCACGGAGTGCACCGCGCCGAGCCGCGCGCACGCCAGCATCGCGATGTGGGCCTGCGGGATCATCGGCAGGTACACGAGGACGCGGTCGCCCTTGCCGACGCCGCGCGCGGCCAGGGCGCCGGCCAGGCGGGCCACCGCGTCCGTGAGCTCGGCGTACGTGTAGCGGGTGACCTCACCGGTCATCGCGGAGTCGTGGATCAGCGCGACGGCGTCCCCGCGGCCCGCCTCGACGTGCCGGTCCAGGCAGTTGAAGGCGGTGTTCAGCTCGCCGTCCGGGAACCAGCGGTACAGAGGCGCGGCGGAGTCGTCGAGGGCGCGCGTGGGCGCGACGGTCCAGTCGATGGCGCGCGCCGCGTCGAGCCAGAACCCCTCGGGGTCGCGGAGGGAGCGGGCGTGGGCGTCGGCGTACGCGCCGGAGGGGCGGTCTTCGGCGGGGGCATCGTGGGTCGCCATGCGCCCAGGGTAGTGCCGTGGATCACAGGGGGCAAGGGATCTGTATACATTTCGTGCCCCGTCAGTGAGGCGTGGCGGCACGCGCGAGACCCGCGCCGGGGACGCACCACCCAGCCCCCGCACGCCGGACGACGCTCCCCGTGGACGGCGTCGCCCGGCACGCGCATCGGACACACCCCCTGCCCTCGGCGGGACTGTTGTGTATACACTGGCGGCATGCGAGCGAGTGAGCGGGCGTACCAGGCCCTGAGGGCGGAGATCCTCGACTGGTCCCTCCCTCCGGGCGCGGGCCTGGGCGAGGTGGAGCAGGCCGAGCGCCTGGGCATCTCGCGCACCCCTCTGCGCGAGGCGCTCTCCCGCCTGGTGGCCGACGGCCTGGCCGAGCAGGCCCCGGGCCGGGGCATCGTCGTCGCCGACCTGTCCCTCGAACAGGCGGACCAGCTGTTCGACCTGCGCATCGCCCTCGAGTCCCTCCTGGCGCGCCGGGCCGCGCAGCGGGCCACCCCGGAGGCGGCCGAGCGGTTCACGGTCCTCGCGGGCCGTTTCCAGGAGGCCGAGGCGGCCCTGCGCGGCGGGACCGACCCGGCGGACTACTACGCGATGACGGCCGAGCTGGACAGCCGGCTGGACGAGGCCGCCGCGAACCCCTACCTCGTCTCCACCCTGCGCACCCTGCGCCTGCACCTGGCGCGCCTGCGCCGACTGGCCGCGGACGACCCGGCCCGCCTCGCGGCCTCCGCCGCGGAGCACGCGGACATCGCCGACGCCGTCGGCTCGGGCGCCGCAGACCTCGCGGAGGCGACCACGCGGGTCCACCTGCACCACGCCTTCCACCATCTGACCCGGCGCGGCCGCGCCGAGGAGACCCCGACCCTGCTGACCCCCACCGAAGGAGACCGACCATGAAGAACCGTCACGTGCGCGTGCACCGCTCCGAGGAGAACCTCGAGCGCAAGGACCAGCTGGCCTGGAAGCTGGCCGAGGTGGCCGTCGACGACGTCGAGGTGCTGCCCGAGGTCGAGGAGATGATCATCAACCGGATCATCGACAACGCCTCCGTCGCGGTCGCCTCGCTGAAGCGCGGCCCGATCGTCGCCGCCCGCGCCCAGGCCCTGTCCCACCCGGTCTCCACCGGCGGTGCGGGCGCCTCCGTGTTCGGTGTGGAGCAGAAGGTCTCCCCCGAGTGGGCCGCATGGGCCAACGGCGTGGCCGTCCGCGAGCTGGACTACCACGACACGTTCCTGGCCGCCGAGTACTCCCACCCGGGCGACAACATCCCGCCGATCCTCGCCGTCGCCCAGCACACCGGCCGCTCCGGCAAGGACCTGATCCGCGGCATCGCCACCGGCTACGAGATCCAGGTGGACCTCGTGAAGTCCATCAACCTGTACGGCCACAAGATCGACCACGTGGCCCACATCGGCCCCTCCGCCTCCGCCGGCATCGGCACCCTGCTCGGCCTGGACACCGAGACCATCTTCCAGGCCATCGGCCAGGGCTTGCACACCACCACCGCCACCCGCCAGTCCCGCAAGGGCGAGATCTCCACGTGGAAGGCCCACGCCCCGGCGTTCGCCGGCAAGATGGCCGTCGAGGCCGTGGACCGCGCCATGCGCGGCCAGACCTCCCCCGTCCCGATCTACGAGGGCGAGGACGGCGTGATCGCCTGGCTGCTGGACGGCCCGGACGCCTCCTACGAGGTGCCGCTGCCCGAGCAGGGCGAGCCCAAGCGCGGCATCCTGGACACCTACACCAAGGAGCACTCGGCCGAGTACCAGGCCCAGGCCTGGATCGACCTGGCCCGCAAGCTCCACAGGGAGCACCCGGAGGCCACCGACCCGGCGAACGTCGAGTCGGTGCTGATCAAGACCTCGCACCACACCCACTACGTGATCGGCTCGGGCGCCAACGACCCGCAGAAGTACGATCCGACGGCCTCGCGCGAGACCCTCGACCACTCGATCCCCTACATCTTCACCGTGGCCCTGCAGGACGGCTCCTGGCACCACGTGGACTCCTACGCCCCCGAGCGCGCCCAGCGCGAGGACACCGTGGCCCTGTGGCACCGGGTGACCACCGTGGAGGACCCGGAGTGGACCCGCCGCTACCACTCGCTGGACCTCGCGGAGAAGGCGTTCGGCGGAGCGGTGGAGATCACCCTCAAGGACGGCACCGTCATCACCGACGAGATCGCCGTGGCCGACGCCCACCCGCTCGGCGCCCGGCCGTTCGCCCGCGAGCAGTACATCCAGAAGTTCCGCACCCTGGCCGAGGGCATCGTCTCGAAGGAGGAGCAGGACCGCTTCCTGGCCGCCGCCGAGCGCGTGGCCGAGCTGCAGCCCGGCGAGCTGGACCAGCTGAACATCCTGGCGGACCCGGCGTTCCTGTCCGAGGCCGACCTCGCCGCCGCCCCGAAGGGCCTGTTCTGATGCTGTACTCGACGAAGACGGCCGAACAGAAGCGGATCGACCTGCGGCAGACCCTGAAGCAGGGCGGCGCCCAGCAGTTCCCGGGCGCGTTCACCCCGCTGACCGCCAAGCTGATCCAGGAGAAGGGCTTCCCCGGGGTGTACATCTCCGGCGGCGTGCTCGCGAACGAGCTGGGCCTGCCCGACGTCGGGCTGACCACGCTCACCGAGGTGGCCGTGCGCGGCGGGCAGATCGCCCGCCTCACGGACCTGCCGTGCCTCATCGACGCGGACACGGGCTTCGGCGAGCCGATGAACGTGGCCCGCACGGTGCAGGAGTTCGAGAACGCCGGCCTGGCCGGCTGCCACATCGAGGACCAGTTCAACCCCAAGCGGTGCGGCCACCTCGACGGCAAGAACATGGTGGAGCTCGACACCGCGGTCAAGCGCATCGCCGCCGCCGTCCATGCCCGCCGGGACCCGAACTTCCTCATCATGGCGCGCACCGACCTGCGTGCCGTGGAGGGCCTGGACGCCGCGATCGCCCGCATGAAGGCGCTCGTGGAGGCCGGTGCGGACGCGATCTTCCCGGAGGCCCTGAAGGACATCGGCGAGTTCGAGACCGTGTGTCGCGAGCTGGAGCCCCTCGGGGTCCCGGTCCTGGCGAACATGACCGAGTTCGGCAAGTCCGAGCTGTTCACCCGCCGGCAGCTGGCCGACGCCGGCGTCGCGATGGTGATCTACCCGGTCACCCTGCTGCGCTCCGCGATGGGCGCCGCCGAGCGCGTGCTCCACGCCATCAAGGAGGAGGGCACCCAGCAGTCGCAGGTGGAGCAGATGCTCACCCGCGCCCGCCTGTACGAGCTGGTGGACTACGAGGGCTACAACGCCTTCGACACGGGCATCTTCAACTTCGACGTGCCCACGCTCGACATCGGCGCCAACCACGCCGACCTCTGACCCGTCACCGGGCCCGCCCGTGCGCGGGCGGGCCCCACTCCCCGAGGAGGGACACCATGACCGAGACCGAGATCAAGAAGGGCCTGGCCGGCGTCGTCGTGGACACCACGGCGATCTCCAAGGTCAACCCGGAGACGAACTCCCTGCTGTATCGCGGCTATCCCGTGCAGGACCTGGCCGCGCAGCTGCCGTTCGAGGCCGTCGCGCTGCTGCTCTGGACGGGTGAGCTGCCCACGGACGAGGAGCTGACCGCGTTCGAGCGCTTCGAGCGCACCCACCGTGCCCTCGACCCGAAGGTGAAGCAGGCCATCGACCTGCTGCCCACCGACTGCCACCCCATGGACGTCGGCCGCACCGCCGTGTCCGTGCTCGGCGCGAACCACCCGAAGGCGGAGGACTCCTCCCCCGAGGCCGAGCTGGAGAAGGCCCAGGCGCTGTTCGCGGCGTTCCCAGCCGTCGTCGCCTACGACCAGCGCCGTCGCCGCGGCCAGGAGGTGGTGGAGCCGCGTGAGGACCTGGACTACTCGCAGAACTTCCTGTGGATGACGTTCGGCGAGGAGGCCGCCCCGGAGGTCGTGGACGCGTTCCGCGTCTCGATGGTGCTGTACGCCGAGCACTCGTTCAACGCCTCGACCTTCACCGCGCGCGTGATCACCTCGACGCTCTCCGACCTGCACTCGGCCGTGACCGGTGCGATCGGCGCGCTCAAGGGCCCGCTGCACGGCGGCGCCAACGAGGCCGTGATGCACACCTTCGACGAGATCGGCATCCGGAAGGAGGAGTCCCGTGAGGACGCCGCCGCCCGAGCGAAGGCATGGATGGAGGACGCCCTGGCCCAGAAGAAGAAGGTCATGGGCTTCGGCCACCGCGTCTACAAGAACGGCGACTCCCGCGTGCCCACCATGAAGGCCGCACTGGACCGGATGATCGAGCACTACGGCCGCGAGGAGATGCTCGGCCTGTACGACGGTCTGGAGCAGGCCATGGACGAGGCCAAGCAGATCAAGCCGAACCTCGACTACCCCGCCGGCCCGACGTATCACCTCATGGGCTTCGACACCGAGCTGTTCACGCCGATCTTCATCGCCTCACGCATCACCGGCTGGACCGCCCACATCATGGAGCAGCGCGCCGCGAACGCGCTGATCCGCCCGCTCTCGGCCTACGACGGCCCCGAGCAGCGGGAGCTGCCGGCGGGCTGAGCCTCGTGAGGGGCGGTCGGGGCGACTTGTCGGAGGTGTAGACGCAGATCACCTCCGACACGTCGCCCCATTCGCTCGCGGCGCGGTGCCGCGTGCACGACGACGGCGGGTCGCCCCGGGTGGGGCGGCCCGCCGTCGTCGTGTCGTCATCGGTGCGACGCCCTCGCAGAGTGGTCACGACACGCCGCGTGCCGGGCGCGGCGACGGCGTGTCGTGACCACTGTGTCGGGCCGGTCGTCGGCCCCTCAGCGCCGGGCCGCCGCGTCGGCGCGGCGGGCCAGGCCGGCGGCGACGAGGCCGGCGAACAGCGGGTGCGGGCGGGTCGGCCGGGAGGAGAACTCCGGGTGGGCCTGCGTGGACACGTAGTACGGGTGCACGTCCCGGGGCAGCTCCACGAACTCCACGAGGGCGCCGTCCGGGGAGGTGCCGCAGATCGCGAGACCGGCCTCCTCGAGGCGGTCGCGGTAGGCGTTGTTCACCTCGTAGCGGTGGCGGTGGCGCTCGGTCACCTCGGTGGTGCCGTAGGCCTCGGCCACCACGGAGCCCGGGCGCAGGGTCGCGGGGAAGGCGCCCAGGCGCATGGTGCCGCCGAGGTCCCCCTCGCCGGCCACGATCTGCTCCTGCTCGGCCATGGTGGCGATCACGGGCGAGGCGGTCTCCGGGTCGAACTCGGTGGAGTCCGCGTCCTCCAGGCCGAGGACGTTGCGGGCGTACTCGATGACCATGGACTGCAGGCCCAGGCACAGACCCAGCGTCGGGATCCGCTGCTCGCGGGCGTGCCGCAGCGCGCCGAGCTTGCCCTCGAGCCCGCGCACGCCGAAGCCGCCGGGCACACACACGGCGTCGACGTCCGCGAGCGCCACCGCCGCGCCCTCGGGGGTGGCGCACTCGTCCGCGGCCACCCAGCGGATGCCCACCTTGGCCCGGTGGGCGAAGCCACCGGCGCGCAGCGCCTCGGTGACGGACAGGTAGGCGTCCGGCAGGTCCACGTACTTGCCCACGAGCGCCACCGTGAGCTCGTGCTCCGGGTGGTGCACGGCGTCCATGAGGGCATCCCACGCGGTCCAGTCCACGTCCTTGAACTTCAGGTCCAGGGACTGCACCACGTGGGCGTCGAGGCCCTGGTCGTGGATGACGCGGGGGATGTCGTAGATGGAGGGGGCGTCGGCGCAGTTGACGACGGCGTCCTGCGGGACGTCGCACATGCGGGCGATCTTGCCGCGGACATCGTCGGGGACGGCCCGGTCCGAGCGCAGCACGATCGCGTCCGGCTGGATGCCGATCGAGCGCAGGGCGGCCACGGAGTGCTGGGTGGGCTTGGTCTTGAGCTCCTGCGAGGGGCCGATGTACGGCACGAGGGAGACGTGCAGGAAGAAGACGTCGTCGCGGCCGACGTCCTGGCGGACCTGGCGGGCGGCCTCGAGGAAGGGCTGCGACTCGATGTCGCCGACGGTGCCGCCGATCTCCGTGATGATCACGTCCGGGGCGGGGCGGTCGCCGCGGGGCTCCGCGGGCAGGCGCATCCGGCGGCAGATCTCGTCGGTGATGTGCGGGATGACCTGGACGGTGTCCCCGAGGTACTCGCCGCGGCGCTCGCGGGCGATCACGGTGGAGTACACCTGGCCGGTGGTCACGTTGTCCAGGCCGTCGAGGTCCTCGTCGAGGAAGCGCTCGTAGTGGCCGATGTCCAGGTCCGTCTCGGCGCCGTCCTCGGTGACGAACACCTCGCCGTGCTGGAACGGGTTCATGGTGCCCGGGTCCACGTTGAGGTAGGGGTCGAGCTTCTGCATCACCACCCTGAGCCCGCGCGCCTTGAGCAGGTGGCCGAGCGAGGAGGCCGTGAGCCCCTTGCCGAGGGAGGAGGCGACACCGCCGGTCACGAACACGTGACGGGTGACGCGCGTGGACGTCTGAGTACGAGAAGTTCGTTTCACCACGGATTTTGAGCGTATCAGGTGCGGGGCTCAGCGCGCGCGCGGATGCGCGGCGGAGTAGACCTCGCGCAGGGAGTCCACGGTGACGAGGGTGTACACCTGCGTGGTGGTCACGGACGCGTGCCCGAGCAGCTCCTGGACCACGCGGACGTCCGCGCCGCCGGCCAGCAGGTGCGTGGCGAAGCAGTGGCGCAGGGTGTGGGGCGAGACGTCCGCCTCGAGGCCGGCGCGCTCGGCCGCCCGCTTCAGCACGGCCCACGCGGACTGCCGGGAGAGCCGGCCCCCGCGGGCGTTGACGAACAGGGCGGGCGTGGAGCGTGTGACTCCCGTCATGATCGTGGGCCGTCCCCGCACCAGCCATGCGTCGAGCGCGGCGGCCGCGTAGGAGCCGATCGGCACCACGCGCTCCTTGGACCCCTTGCCGAACAGGCGGACCACGGGCTGGCCGCCGTCGTCCCCGGTCTGCGCGAGCCCCACCACGTCGTCGACGTCGAGGCCGACCACCTCGGAGATGCGGGCGCCGGTGCCGTAGAGGAACTCGAGCAGCGCGCGGTCCCGCAGTCCGGCGGGGGTGTCGACGGGCACGGCCTCCAGCAGCGCCGTCACCTGCTCCACGGGGAGCGCCTTCGGCAGGCGGTCGCCCGGCTTCGGCGGGTGGACGTCGCGGGCGGGGTCGGCGGGCGTGAGTCCCTCGAGGGCCCAGAACCGGTGCAGGCCGCGCACGGCCGCGAGCACGCGGGCCGCCGAGCGGACCGCGAGGGGCCGCCCGCCGTCCTCGCCGGTGCCCAGCGCCCGCAGGAAGCCGGAGACGTGGCCGGGGTCGACGTCGGCGGGGGCGCGCACCCCGTGGGCTTCGAGCCAGCGGCGGTAGCGCTCGAGGTCGCGGCGGTAGGCGGCCAGCGTGTTCGCGGCGAGGCCCCGCTCGACGGCCAGGTGCTCCAGGTGGCGGCGGAACGGGGCCGCGAGCGCGGACTCCGCGCCCCGGCCCCCACGGGCCTCGGCCTCGCCGCTCCCCCGGGCGGCCGGGTCGGTGCTCACGCGGGCCAGTCCGCCCCGGGGCCGTGGCGGTCCGGGACGAAGGGGGCGTCCACGGGGCGCAGGCGCCGCCACCCCTGGGCGCGGTGGGCGCACAGGGCGAGGATCGCCACGACCGTGGAGGGGTTGTGCACGCGCCCATCCAGGACGGCGTCGGTCACCTCGTCGACGCCGACCCACACGAGCGGCATGGCGGCCTCCTCGTCCTGCCGGGTGTGCCGCTCGCCGTCGGGGATCTCTTCGATCTGACGGGCCAGGAACACGCGGATCGCCTCGCTGGAGCCGCCCGGGGTCGTGTAGTAGTCGACGAGGGTGTGCCACTCGAGGGCGCGCAGGTCGGCCTCCTCGGCCAGCTCACGGACGGCGACCTGGTGGAGGTCCTCCCCGTCCACGTCCCGCAGGCCCGCCGGGATCTCCCACAGCTCCATGCCCACGGGGTGGCGGTACTGGCGGACGAGGGCCACCTGCTCGCGGGGGCCGGTGGTGGTGAGCTTGGTGCGGACCGCGAGGATCGCCACGGCGCCCGGGTGCACCATCAGCTCCCGGGTCAGGGGATCCTGGGACTTGTCCGCCGGGTCCAGGCGGAACGACTCCCGGGCGATGTCCCACACTCGGCCTTCGTAGACGGTCTTCGACTTCTTCACCGGGCGGGGGACGTGCAGGTCGCGCAGGGGCGAGCGTCCCGCGGACGCGGGGATCTCAGGCATGGGGCGATCCTTTCATGTCGGGGCGGCGTCCGCGGACCGGGTCAGCCGCGTTCGCGGGCGGAGGACTCGAGCAGCTCCCGGGCGTGCTCGCGGGCCGCCGCGGAGTCCCCGTGCCCGGCGAGCATGCGGGCGAGCTCCTCGACCCGTTCGTCGGCCGTCAGCGTCACGACGTCGGAGGTGGTCACACCCGCGGCCGGGTCCGAGTTCTTCTCCACCCGCACGTGCCGGTCCGCGTAGGCGGCGACCTGGGGCAGGTGCGTCACGGCGATGACCTGCACGTGGCGGGCGAGCCGGGCCAGGCGGGCCCCGATCCGCACGGCGGCCTCACCGCCCACGCCGGCGTCGACCTCGTCGAACACGAAGGTGGGCACCGGGTCCGTGGCGGCCAGGACCACCTCGAGGGCGAGCATCACGCGGGAGAGCTCGCCGCCGGAGGCGCCGCGGCCCAGGGGCCGGGGCTCGACGCCCGCGTGGGGGCGCAGGGCGAGCGTGACGTCCTCAGCGCCGTACGGGCCGAGACCGTCCCCGGCGACCGGCGTCAGTCCCACGTGGAAGGAGGCGTCCGGCATGAACAGGGCGTGCAGCTCCTCGGTCACCGCGGTCTCGAGCCGCTCGGCGGCCGCGGTGCGCAGGGCGGTGAGGGTCGCGGCCCGTTCGCGCAGCGCGGCGTCGAGCCGGTCGACCTCCGCCTCGAGCTCCTCGAGGCGGCCGGAGTCGCCCTGCAGCTCGTCCAGGCGCGGACGCTGGGTCCGGGCCCAGTCGATCACGTCGGCGAGCTCCGGCCCGTAGAGCCGCTGCAGTCGTGTGAGCTCGGCCAGCCGCGACTGGGCCGCGTCGAGGTCGGAGGCCGCGTCGGCGTCCAGGTCAGCGGTGTAGCGGGCCAGGTCGCCGGCGATGTCCGTGAGCACGACGGCGGCCTCGGCCAGGCGCGCGGCCGCGGCGGCGAGCTCGGGGTCGTCGCCGGGGGCGGCGAGCACGGCCTGCTGCGCCGCCTCCACGAGGCTGACGGCGCCGGGGGTCTCGTCCATCGTGTCCACGTCGGGGCCGGCCAGTCGGGCGTGTGCCTCCCCGGAGGCGGCGCGCAGCTCCTCGACGTCCTCGAGCCGGCGGATGAGAGCCCGCAGCTCCTCGTCCTCGCCCTCCTGCGGCTCGGCGAGGTCGATCTCCTCGAGCGAGCGCTGGAGCGCCTCGGCTTCGCGGGCCCGCTCTTGGCGGTGGGCGGTGAGCTCCTCGCGCTCCCGACGCGCGGCGGTCCAGGCGGCGTGGTCCGCGCGGTAGGCGCGCAGGGCCGCGGCGAGCTCGGCGCCGCCGAACGCATCGAGGGCGTGCCGCTGGGCGTCGGCGCCCTGGAGGCGGACCTGGTCGTTCTGGCCGTGCACGGCCACGAGGGTCGCCCCGATCTCGGCGAGCAGGCCGACGGGCACGGTCCGCCCGCCGGCGGCGGCGCGCGAGCGGGTCCCCTCCCCGGACGCCGTGACGCTGCGGCTCAGGACGAGCTCCCGGACGCCCTCGTCGGCCTCGTCCAGCACGGCCCCGGCGTCCTCGGCGAGGGCGAGCGCGGCGTGCGCCTCGGGCAGGCGGACGCCGGCGTCCACGACGGCACGGGACGAGCCCCGGCGGACCGCGCCCGCGTCGGCGCGAGCGCCGAGCAGCAGGCCCAGGGCGGTGACCACCATGGTCTTGCCGGCGCCGGTCTCGCCGGTGACGACGGTGAAGCCGGGGTCCAGGTCCACGGTGGCCTCGCCGATCACGCCGAGCCCCGAGATCCTCAGATGGTCGATCATGCGTCCTCCCCGGGGTGACGCGCCCCGCGGTCGCGGTGGCGCTGGATGTCCGCGGGCGAGAGCACCGACAGCGGCATGGTGGCCGGTTCGACGACGTCGGGACGCGGCCCCGCGTGCCGCGGCTCGACGGTCTCCACCGCGTGGAGCACGCCCGCCCGCTCCTGGGCGGTGACGGGGCCGCGCCAGCCGTCCGTGGGCAGCCGGAACTTGCGCACGAGCCGTTCCGCGAAGGGCGTCGGGTTGAGACGGGCCAGGCGCACCGGCTCCGCCGACCGGGACACCTCGATCCGGGCCTGCGGCGGCAGTTCGACGGTGCGCCGGCCGTCACACCACAGCACACCGGTCTCGCGGGTGCGGGTGAGCACGTCCACGCCGATCGTGGAGCGCGGACCCACCACGAGGGGGCGGGTGAACAGGGCGTGGGCGCTGATGGGCACGCACAGCAGGGCCTCCACGGAGGGCCACACGACGGGGCCCCCGCCGGAGAAGGCGTAGGCGGTGGAGCCGGTGGGGGTGGCCAGGACGACGCCGTCGCAGCCGAAGGCCGTCAGCGGCGAGTTGTCCACGGAGACGACCACCTCGAGCATCCGCTCCCGGTGGGACTTCTCCACGGAGGCCTCGTTGAGGGCCCACGTGCGGGCCACCTCGCGGCCCTCCACGAGCACGACGACGTCCAGGGCCATGCGCTCGATCACCACGTAGGACTCCGAGGCGATCGCCTGGACGGTGCGGTGCAGGTCGGTGCGCTCGGACTCGGCGAGGAAGCCGACGTGGCCCAGGTTCACCGCCAGCAGTGGCACGTTGTGGCCGCGGACGAAGTCGGCCGCCCGCAGCACCGAGCCGTCGCCGCCGAGGACGAGGCCGAGGGTGATGTCCTCGAGCTCGCAGTCGACCCCGAGGGCCTCCGGCGCGAACTCCGGGGGGTCCCCCGCGGCCGCGCGGATGGCGGCCACGTCCTGTTCGAGCATGACGCTGACCAGGCCCTCCTCCGCGAACATGCGGGTGGCCTGCAGCGCCGCGCTGATGGCGTCCTCGCGGCCCGTGTGGGTCAGGACGAGGACACGACGTCCGGGGGTGTAGGGCATGGTTCCTTCCGCGAGCCGGGGTGCCGGGCACTGCGCTCCAGGATAGCCACGAGATCGGACACGCGAACCGGTGGCCCCGCGCCCGTGGACGGGCGGCGCCCCCCCGGACGCGGGTCAGGACCAGTCGATGTGGGCGCCCCGGACCCACCCGGCGGCGCGCTCGTCGGCGGGCGTGGCCGGGCTCGTCCTGCCGGCCGGGTCGTCGGCCGCGGTGGCGTCGGGGCGGTGGAGCCGCAGGAAGAACTCGGCGTTCCCGTCCTGGCCGGCCAGGCCGGATCGGGTGAGGCCGCGGGGGGCGAGGCCGGCGCCCAGCGCGGCCGCGGCCACCCCGGCGACGGCGTCGCGGCGGGCGTCCGGATCGGTGACGACGCCGGAGCGCGGCAGGGCGCGCCGCCCGACCTCGAACTGGGGCTTGACCATGAGCAGCAGCTCCGCGCCGGGTCGGCACACGCCCGCGAGCGGGGCGAGGACGAGGCGCAGCGAGATGAAGGACAGGTCGGAGACCACCAGGTCCACCGGACCGTCGATGTCCTCGGCCCTGAGGTCGCGGACGTTGAGCCCCTCGCGCACGAGGACGCGGGGGTCGGCCTGGACGGGCGGGGCCAGCTGGTCGTGGCCCACGTCGACGGCGGCCACCCGTTCGGCGCCCCGCTCGAGGAGGACCTGGGTGAATCCGCCGGTGGAGGCCCCGGCGTCGAGCGCCCGGCGGCCGGCCACGGCGACGTCCGGGAATGCCTCGAGCGCGCTGACGAGCTTGTGGGCCGCACGGGAGACGTACCGCGGGCCCGGGTCGCGCAGGCGCAGCGTGGCGTCGGCGGCCACGCGGTCGGAGGGCCGGCGCACCGGGCGGCCGTCGAGGAGGACCTGCCCCGCGCGGATGAGCGCCGCGCCCTCCGTGCGGGAGCGGGCCAGGCCCCGGGCGGCCAGGGCGACGTCGGCGCGTGCGGTCTCAGCCACGCCGTGGGTCCGCGAAGGCCTCGGCCCCGCCGGCGAGCAGAGCGGGCAGGTGCGCACGGACCCACGTGGGCCGGTCCGGCCCGGGGGCGGCGGCCGCGGTCTCGCGCGTGTCGATGCCGGTCAGGACGAGCACCGTGTCGAACCCCGCCGCGTTGCCGCCGCGGATGTCCGTGTCCAGGCGGTCGCCGACCACGAGGGGACGGGCCAGGCCGAGGGCCTCGGCCGCCGTCCGGAACAGTCGTGGCTCGGGCTTGCCCGCCGCGACGGGCGCGGTGCCGGTGGCCCGGCCCACCGCCTCGACGAGGGCCCCGTTGCCGGGGGCGATCCCCTCCGCGCGCGGGATCGAGGTGTCCAGGTTGGTGGCGACCCAGGTGGCCCCGGCGCGCACGGCGTACGCCGCCTCCGCCAGATCGGCCCAGCCGAGACCGGGGTCGAAGCCCTGGATCACCGCGTCGGGACGCTGCGCCGCGGACGCGACCACCTCGTAGCCCCGCTCCTCGACCACGGCGCGCAGGTACGCCGAGCCGACCACGAGCACCCGGCCGGTGCGGCGGCCGAGCGTCTCCTCGAGCAGGTCGACGCCCGCCGGTGCGGAGCCGAAGACCTGCCCCGCCTGCGCGGGCACCCCGAGCGTGCGGAGATGCTCGGCCACAGACTCCGGCGCGCGGGAGGCGTTGTTCGTCACGAACCCGACCGGCACGCCCCGTTCCTGCAGCGTCGACAGCGTCTCGACCGCCCCGGCGATCGCGCCGCCTCCGGCGTAGACGACGCCGTCCAGGTCGCACAGCAGCCCGTCGTGACCGGCGAAGAACGTGGCGCTCACCGCTCGTCCGCCTCCGGGGCCTCGAGGGCGTCGAACAGCGACAGCTGGTTCGGGTCGACCTCGTCCGGCGCGTCGACGGCGGCCGGCGGCTCTGCGGCGGCCTCCGGCCGGGGCGCCTCGGTCGGCTCCGTGGCGGCCTCCGGCTCCTCGGCCGGGGATCCGTCCGCCGTCGGCTCCGCACCGGCCTCGGCCGCATACCGCTCGTGGCGCCGTTCGCGGGGGGACGGGCGGCGGTCCCGGGGGTCCTCGACCGGCTCGGTGTCCACGTCGATGATCTCCGGGTCCGCGAACCCGCCCACGCCGAGGGCCTTCTCCGCGACGCGCACGGCACGCGCCCAGAGCCGAGCCTCGTCGCGGCGCCCCAGGGCGAGCAGCACGTCGGCCTGACGCTGGAACAGCCGGGGAGAGAAGGGGTAGCCGCGCCGCCGGTCCAGTTCCGGGATCTGCAGGGCCTCATGGGCACCCTGAAGGTCGCCGGCATCCTCGCGGATGCCGGAGACGACCATGGCCAGCTCGGCCCGCGCCGCCCGGTCCAGACGCGAGGCATCCACCTCGGCGGCCAGCTGCAGGGCCTTCTCCGTGCGGCCGAGGGCACGCTCGCTGTCCACCTGCGCGGCGATGTGGGTGTCATCGCCCGTCATACGCCGGTAGGTGCGGAACTCGCGCAGCGCGTCGGCGTACTCCCCCGCCGCGTAGGCGGTGAGCGCGACTGCCTCGCGCACGCGTGAGAGGCGGCCGCCCTTGCGGGACGCGGCGAGGGCGTGCTGGAACGCCAGCGCCGGGTCGACGTCCAGGTAGCGGCCGGCCATCACGAGATGCTTGGCGACCCAGCTGGCAGGACGCTCGTCAAGGCCGTTGATCTCCTTGAGCGTGCCGCGGTCGAGCTCCTGGCCCGTCACGTCCGGGTCGATGTCCGGAGAGCGCTCCTGGTCCGCACGATTCGCCGCTCGGAGGTCACCGGGATTGTGCGCGGGTCGTTCGGCGCGGTCCTCGCGACGAGGGCCCGTCGGCGCACCGCGGCGCTCGGGGCGTCCGCCCCCCTGGCCCGGGCCGCGCCGCCGGTCCTCGTGAGGCCCGCCGGAGCGGCGCCGGTCACCGGCACCGCTGCGAGGACGTCCGTCGCGGTCACCACCACGACGCCGGCCATCACCGCCACCACGGGGCCCGCGGCCCTCGGATCCGCGGTCCTCGCGGCGCTCTCGGGGGGTGTCCTCAGCCATGGTGTCCTTCCTGGGCGTCACGCCGCGACGGTCCGCGGGAACGCGGTCTCTGTTCCTCATGTGCCGGCCTCGCGGCCGGGTCCTCAGGGGACCAGGCTAGTGCCCGGAGCCTGTGGCAGACCGTCCTTGCGGGGAAAACAGTCCAGAAATGCGGGAAGGGCCTCGCACCCAACGGTGCGAGGCCCTCCCTCAAAGAATGTCCGGCGGCGACCTACTCTCCCACAACCTCCCGGCTGCAGTACCATCGGCGCTGTGGGCCTTAGCTTCCG
>NZ_JBSEYU010000012.1:0-40394 GCF_053627955.1 Micrococcus sp. 093350064-1 | reverse complement strand
CTAATAGGCCGATGACTTACACACACTCTTATCCCATTGCTTGCTTCAAGGTGATGGGTTGGTGTTCGCGTCCACTGTGCGGTTGTCTGATTGCAACCGGCTGTCTGCTTGTTGGTGGGTGGTTGAGGTGTTTTGAATTGAATAGTGTCACTGTTGTGTGACCCGTAGGTTTCCCTGCTGTTGCCCGTGTTGAGGGTGGTGGTGTGGGGTTAGGGTTACGGCGGTCATAGCGTGGGGGAAACGCCCGGTTCCATTCCGAACCCGGAAGCTAAGGCCCACAGCGCCGATGGTACTGCAGCCGGGAGGTTGTGGGAGAGTAGGTCGCCGCCGGACATTCTTTGAGGGAGGGCCTCGCACTGTTGGTGCGAGGCCCTTCCCGCATTCCCGGGAGGATTCACCGGGCGGCCCCGTGCGATCTGCACGGGGCTTTCTGCGTTCCGGGTGCATTCACCCGCGGCGCTCAGAGCTCCTCGCCGGCCCGCAGTCGTGCCGTGAGCGCGCGGGTGAGTCGGCGGCGCAGCCGGCCGTGCTCCGTGCCCTGCTCCCGAAGGCGCGCGTGCACGGCGTCGGCATGGGCCGGCTTCTCCGAGTCGGGGAGTGCGAGGAAGTCGCGCAGCAGCGGCTCCAAGCGCCCGGTGAGGGCGAGCACGAGCTCCTGGGTCTCCACGGGCCGTGTGCGCTGCAGGCGAGTCCAGGCCGGCGCGTACTCGGCGGCGTGCTCGACCATCTCCCACGCGAGGGCCCAGCTGTCCGGGCGCAGTCGGTGCCGCTCCGCGCGCAACAGCTGTCGCAGGGCGGCCACGGCCTCCTCGAGCTCGGCGGCGGCCGGGGCGCCGTCGTCGTCGGGGGAGGGGCTCGCGGAGGAACGCGGGAACGGCCACCAGCTCATGCCGGCCTCTCTCGGATTCGCGGGGTGCGCAGAGGTCTCACGCGTGAGATTCTGCCCCGCATCTCGGTTTGGGGGCACCCGGTGTGGCTGGTATAGTCGCTCTCTGTTGGATTCAGGTCTGAGACCTCCAACGGGGTGTGGCGCAGCTTGGTAGCGCGCGTCGTTCGGGACGACGAGGCCGCAGGTTCAAATCCTGTCACCCCGACCAGAAAGAGCCCCCGCCGGATCGGCGGGGGCTCTTCTCGTCTCCGGGTGCTCACCGGGTGCGGTGCGTCAGTCCTGGCGGGACTCCAGGAACCGCAGATGCTCGGGGCCCGCCGGGTCCACTTCGCCGGCCACGTCGTCGTGTTCGTCCACCCAGTCCTTCACGTACGGGCACACGGGGACTATCCGGCGGCCCGCGGCCACGGTGTCCTTCAGCGCCTCGCGCACGAGGGTCGAGGCCAGACCCCGGCCCTCGTACTGGTGGTCGACCTTGGTGTGCGGGAAGATCCGCTGGGCCGGGCCGTCGGCGGTGTCGTCGTCGATCGCCACCGTGAAGCCGGCCACCGTGCCCGCGCCGTCGATGACGATCTCGTACCTCTCCCCGTTCTTGCGGACCTGCGGGTGCTCCAGGCTGGGGGTCTGCTCGGTCATGGTCGGTCCTCTCGTTCCTGGGTGGACCCCGCCGCCGGGCCGGCGGCGGGGAAGGGGTCAGCCGTCCCGGCGCCGCACGGGGTGATGGGACAGGATCGAGATGCGGTTCGTCAGGTTCATCACGATCGCGACCCACTGCACGGCCGCGTACTGGGCGTCCGTGAGCGCGGCGGCCGTGGAGGCCTGCACGTAGTTCAGCTGCTCCTGCTCGGGGAGGTCCGTGACCGCCTCGGCGAGCTCGAGCGCAGCGCGCTCCTGCTCCGAGTACACGGCCCCGGCCTCACGCCACGCCGGCAGCAGCCCCAGGCGCTGCACGCTCAGACCGGCGTCGGCACCCTGGCGGGTGTGCCGGTCCAGGCAGAACACGCAGCCGTTGAGCTGGGAGACCCGGAGGTTCACGAGCTCCACGAGCTGCCGGTCCAGTCCGGCCTGCTCGGCGGCGCCGCGCGCGGCCGAGGCCAGCGGCCCGACCGCGTGCCATGCCTCGGGCACGGCCTTGTCGAGGAAGAACGCGAGGGGGTCCTGGCGGGGTGCGGGGGTGTCAGCGGCGGTCATGGTCCTTCACTGGCTCGCAGAACGGGGCGGTGGGCCAGGGGCCGGGTGCCGGCCCCGGACGAGCTTCCGGCTCAGATCCGGCCCCGGCCGGCTCAGAATCGGCCGGACGAGCCCGCCCCGGAGAACGAGCCGCCCGAGGATCCGTAGCCGGTCCCGGAGGAGCTGGACTGCGCCTGGCGGTGGTCCTGGACGGACCGCTCGCCGGCCTGGTGGCCCGTGGTGAAGGCCACCACCGTCCAGTAGGCATCCGCCGGCAGCGCGGAGTCCAGGATCGAGCCGCGCGCGGACCGGGCCGGGCCACGGTGCGTGCGCAGCTCGTCGCGCAGCAGCTCACGCTCGGCCTCGTCCTTGCCGAAGGCCGCCACCTCGGCGTCGGCGAGGGCGGAGACCAGCCCGGTCAGGCGACGCCGCAGCGCATCCAGCTCGCCCAGCGCCGCGGCCGGGGTCAGGCGCTCGTCCTGGAGGTCCGCGCCCAGCGCCTCGAGTCGGTCCTGGGCCTCGGTGCGGAAGGACTCCAGCGCGGCGACGGCGGATCGGACGGGCCCGGCGGAGCCGACGGAGGAGGCCAGCGCGCCGACGGCGTCCAGGTCGGCCCGCAGCGGGGCGGTCTGCTGGTCCCACGCCGCCGGCCACCCCGGGTGGCGGTTGAGGAAGGTGTTCGCCGCGGCCACGGCGTCGTCGAGGCGGTCGAGCTCACGGGCGCGGTCCCGGACGTCCTCCGCGGCCCGGGCGTGCTCCGTGCGATGCAGGCTGCGCTCCGGCAGGGCCTCGAGGCGGTCCAGCTCCGCCGACGCGTCGAGCGCCTGGCGCCGGAAGCCGCGGAAGCGCTCCATCAGCGCGGCCGCGTGGGGCGAGTCCTCGGGCACCGTGGACGCGTTCACCTCGGTGGCGTCCATCTCCAGGGTGACGGAGGTCAGGTGGGTGCGGGCCTCGGCCAGCAGGTCGGCCGTCCGGCGGCGGCGACGCCGTCGGCTCGCGAGCGCCGCGGCCGCGGCGCCGCCGCCCGCCACACCGACGATCCCCGCGCCGAACCACAGTTCGGGAGCCTGCCACCAGGGGCGCCCGATCAGCTCGGCGGCGGCGTCCGTCACCTCCACGACCGTGTCCGTCCACCGGGCCGCACGGGCCGCCTCGTGTCCGGCCTCGCGCACCTCCCGCAGCCGGTCCGTGCTGAGCATCCGGTCCTCGCCCACGTACACCCCGATCAACCGGTTGTCCGGGTCGAGCGCCACGATCACGAGGCCGTCGGCCCATTTCTGGCCGTCCGCGCTGAGCCAGTCCGGGTGCTCCGCGCGAGCCCGCTCGAGCACCCGCCCGTTGAACGCCTGAGACGCGCGGTCGTCGTCCAGTGCGGACAGGTCCGGGCCGCGCTCGGTGACCACGGCGACGCGGGTCGGCTCCCGGAACTCGATCCCCGCCAGGTCACGGCGCAGCTGGGCGAGGTCGATCACGCCCGCGTCATCCACGAGCTCCACCTGGTCCCAGGCCACGGCGTGGGCCTGCGGCGCGGCGGCGCCCGTGACCCCCGCCGTGACCGGCAGGGCGACGACGGTGGCGGACGCCGCCGGTCCGGTGAGGGCGGCGGCGGACAGGGCGACCGCGGTGAGCGTGCGGCGGGCGGTGCGGTGCGTCGGACGGGTCACGGGGGCCTCCTGGGAGGGTCGGCGGTCCCGCCCAGCCTAGGTACCGCCGGGCGGGTGGCGCGCCTCAGCCGGTGGGCGCGTCGGCGAGCAGCGCGGCGAGCCGGCCGGCATCGTGCGCGGTGCCGAACCCCGCCGCCCCCGGCTCGAGGACCCCGGCCCGGTCGAGGCCCGTGTAGGGGACCGCGTCGAAGCCCATCGCGGTGACGAGGGCGACCACCGTGTCGCGCGCGGCGGCGACCGCGGCCGGCTCGGGCGCCGCGTCAGTCCGCTCGGTGCCCACCGCGAGGGCGCGGCGCGGGGCCGTGGCACGCCCGGCATCCTCCAGGTCGTGGTGCGAGATCTCCGAGAACGCGCGCACGACGGGCACGCACAGCCCCGCGGCGGCCCAGCGCGCGGCGATCCGGACGGAGCCGGGCGCGCCGTCGTCGTCGAGCCACGCCGGGACCGGCTCGTCCCCCCACGTGTTGGTCAGGTCCACCACGGCGCGCGTTGCCGGCCCGGCGAGGGCGAGCGGGTCGACGTCGTCGAGCGCCTCGCGCGGCACGGCCACGACGACGAGCTCCGCCTCCGCCGCCAGGTCCTCGGCCGACACGGCGACGGCCTTGGGCGCGTAGATCGTCAGGTGGCGCTGGACCGCCGCGGGGCGCCGCGTGCCCGCGACCATCACCCGCGGGGCGGCCGTGCCCGGGGAGAGGCGGGGGATGCGCGCGATCGCACGTGCCAGCGCGGTGCCCGCCCGCCCCGCACCGAGGATGCCGACGACGCGGGGCAGGGCGTCCGCCGGCGCCGCCTCAGACGAGCTCATTGCGCTGGCGTCCCAGCCCGGTGATCTCCACCTCGACGACGTCGTCGGGACGCAGCCACGGGCGGCGGCCCTCGGCGTCCCGGCGGGCCAGGGCGACCCCTGCGGGCGTGCCGGTCAGGATCAGGTCACCCGGGTTCAGGGTGATCAGCTGCGAGGCGTAGGAGACCAGCTCGGCGGGGGAGAAGACGACGTCGGCGACCCTGTCCTCCTGACGCAGCTCACCGTTGACGTGCGTGAGGACGCGCGCGTCCGCCGGGAACTCTTCCGGGGTGACCAGCCACGGACCCACGGGCGTCGAGGCCTCCCACACCTTGCCCTGCAGCCACTCGGAGGTGCGGCCCTGGAAGCCGCGCATGGAGATGTCGTTGGCCACCGCGTAGCCCGCGATGTGCTCCGGGGCGTCCTCGACGGCGATGCGCCGGCCCGGCTCCCCGACCACGATGCACAGCTCGCCCTCGTAGTCGACCCGGTGGTCCTCCTCGGGGACCTCGATCGGGTCCAGCGCACCCGTGAGGGACTGCGGGAACTTCGCGAACAGCGTCGGATGCTCGGGGCGCTCCAGGCCCGTCTCGTCGATGTGGTTCGTGTAGTTCAGGCCCACGCAGAACACCTTGGTGGGGAAGGGCACGAGCGTGTCGTAGACGAGGCCGGAGGTGTCCAGCAGGAGGGACCGGTCGGCCTGCGCCGCGCGGAGGGCACCCTCCACCATCTCCCGCTGCTCCTCCGGCGTGGCGGTGAGGTACTCGCCGACGTCGCGACAGTCCGGCAGGGCGACGGCGCGCACGGCGACCTCGGGGTCCTCGGGGTGCACGGAGGTGATGACCGCGGCGAACGTGGCGCCGGGGTAGGCGGCGTCGGAGTCGGGCTGGCGGAACGTGGCGAGCTTCATGGACCCATCCCATCACAGGGCGGCGGGTCCGGACCCGGGGCGGGCGGACGTGAGACGGTGAGGCCATGAGCACAGCCCCCACGCATCCGCCGCTCGACCTCGACCCGACTCCGGCCACCCCGATCGTCCTCGGGACCATGGCCTGGGGGTCCGTTCCCCCGCCGCCCCCGGACGCCGACCCGGGGGCGAGGCCGGAGGGGCCCGCGGGCGCAGCGCAGGCCGAGGCGGCCGTGGAGCGTGCCCGCCGCGCCCTGCGCGCCGGGATCGAGGCCGGCGTCGACCTGCTGGACACCGCGGACATCTACGGGGCCGGCCGCTCCGAGGAGACCGCCGGCCGGCTGCTGCACGAGCTGCCCTACGAGGAGCGCTCCGCCCTGAAGGTGCAGACCAAGTGCGGGATCGTCCTGCACGAGACGGACCCGGCCGGGCGGCGTCTGACCCGCTACGACTCCTCGCCCGAGCACGTGCGCGCCTCGCTGGAGGGCTCGCTGTCCCGCCTCGGCGAGCAGCGCGTGGACACCCTGATCATCCACCGGCCCGACGTCCTCACGCCCGTGGCCGACACCGTGCGCGCCTTCCTCGACGCGCGGGAGGCGGGCCTGGTCGGCAAGCTGGGCGTCTCCAACCTCGGCGTGGGCCGCGTCCTCGAGTTCCAGCGCGAGCTCGAGAGCCAGGCGGCGGACGGGACCGGGCTGGCGTGCGTCCAGGTCGAGCTCGGCCTGCACCACCGCACCCTCGTGGAGGCGGTCGTGCTCGCCAACCACCCGGACGCCCCCGCGGACGCCGACGCCGGGCGCCTCGGCCCGGTGTGCGCCGCGGAGGGGATCGAGCTGCAGGCCTGGGGTCCGCTGGGGCAGGGTCGGTTCAGCTCCGGCGACGACGGCGCGGCCGGCGTCGTCGGCGAGGTCGCGGCGGAGCTGGGCGTCAGCCGGGAGGCCGTGGTGCTCGCCTGGCTGCTGCGCCTGCCGTGGGGCGTGCGGCCCGTGATCGGCACCCAGGACCCGGAGCGCGTCGCCGCGTGCGCCGAGGCGGCCTCCGTGGCCGAGGCGATGGACTCCGCGCAGTGGCACCGCCTGTGGACCGCGGCGCGGGGCCGGCCGCTGCCTTGACGAGGCGCGACCGGCCGCGTGCCCTCCCGCCGGAGTGAGGCCTGTGTCACACTGGGACATGGACTTTGCGAACGTCGACCTCGTGACCCCCTGGATCCTCTACTGGCTGGCCTCACTGACCCTCGTGGTCGGCGGCACGCTCGTGGTCGTCGGCCTGTGGCGTGCCCGGCGGCACCGGCGCTTCGCCGCGACCCACGGCCGCAACCCGGAGATCGGACTCCTCGAGGACACCCGCACCCAGCGCGGGGTCGGGGCTGTCGCGCTCGCGGCCGCCGTCGCCCTCGGCGCGACGGGCGCCGTCCTGCACGTCCAGGGTCTGGACGCGTTCCGCGGCAACCTCGAGGCGAAGTACGGCTACACCGCGGTGGACCGCATCCGCCAGTCCGGCCCCGGCTTCGTGGCCGATCTGACCCAGGCCGACGGCACCGTGCTGCGCGACGAGATGGTCCTGCTGGAGTCCTCGGGCGAGCCCGTCGTCGGGGAGGACATCTTCGCCCGTCCGGTCGAGACGCGTTGACCTTCCCGCCCCGGCCCGTCGGGCCTGATGCCGCGTCGGGGGCCTCTGTTAGCGTCGCCGCGTGAGCACCTCGACCGTCCGTTCCGCCCCCGCGTCCACCTACCGGCTCCAGGTCAGCCCGGATCTGCCGCTGGAGTCCGTGGCCGGGCTCGTGCCCTATCTGCGGCGCCTGGGCGTGGACTGGCTCTACCTCTCGCCGCTGCTCGAGGCCGAGCCCGGCTCCGACCACGGGTACGACGTCGTGGACCCCACCCGGCTGGACGCCGCCCGCGGCGGGGCCGAGGGGCTGGACATGGTCGCGCGCGCCGCGCACGAGGCGGGCATGGGCGTGCTCGTGGACATCGTGCCGAACCACGTGGGCGTGGCCACGCCCCAGGCCAATCCGGCGTGGTGGGACGTGCTCACCCACGGTCCCGAGGCGGCGCATGCGGCGTGGTTCGACGTGGACTGGGCGGCCGGCGGCGGGTCCCTGCTCATCCCCGTGCTGGGAGACGGCCCTGACGGGGACGCGGACGCGGAACTGGACCGTCTCGTCGTCGACGCCGAGGGCGGCCGTCTGCGCTACTGGGACAACGTCTACCCCCTCGCCCCCGGATCGCTCGAGGCGGCCGAGGCGGAGACCGGGCTGCGCGCCGCGGAGGTCTTCGCGGCGGCGGACCCGGCGAAGGAGCCGACCGCGGAGCAGGTCCGCCTGGCCCGCGCCGTGCACGAGCGCCAGCACTACCGGCTGGTCGGCTGGCGCCGCGGCGACGCCGAGCTGAACTACCGCCGGTTCTTCACCGTCACCACGCTCGCGGGCGTCCGGGTGGAGGAGCCCGAGGTCTTCGACGCCGTCCATGCCGAACCCGCCCGCTGGGTCCGCGAAGGGCTCGTGGACGGGCTGCGCGTGGACCACCCGGACGGCCTGGCGGACCCGGCCGGCTACGCGCGACGCCTGCGCTCCCACGTGCTCCCGGAGGGCTACCTCGTGGTGGAGAAGATCCTCGAGCCCGGTGAGGCGCTGCCCGCGGACTGGCCCGTGGACGGGACCACCGGCTACGACGCGCTCGGCGAGGTCGAACGCGTCTTCATGCACCCCGACGCCGCGGGCGATGAGGCCGAGGACGCGCGCCGTCGTCGGGAGTGGGACGAGGCCGTGGTGCGGGCCAAGCACGACGTGGCCACCGGCTCCCTCGCGGCCGAGACCGCCCGGCTGGTCCGGGAGGTCCGCGCCGTGCACGCCCTCGGTGCCCACCCGGACGAGGACGTGGCCGCCGCGTTCGCCGCCGTGCTCGCCCGCCTGCCCGTGTACCGCACCTACCTGCCCGTGGGCCTGGCCGTGCTCGAGGGCGCGCTGGCGGACGCGGCCGCGGCGGAGCCGGCCCTCGCCGACGTGCTCGGCGACCTGCGGCCCGAGCTGACCGACCCGGACTCGCCCGTGGCCCGCCGGTTCCAGCAGACCTCCGGCATGGTGATGGCCAAGGGCGTCGAGGACCGGTCCTTCTACCGGTACACCCGGTGGGCCAATCTGAACGAGGTCGGCGGAGACCCCTCCCACGTCGCCCTGTCCCTGGCCGACTTCCACGCCGCCCAGCAGGCGCGCCAGGCCGCCTGGCCGACGGCCATGACCACCCTGAGCACCCACGACACCAAGCGCGGCGAGGACGTGCGCGCCCGCATCGCCGTGCTCGCCGAGGAGCCCGACCGCTGGGCCGCCGAGCTCGCGGAGCTGAGGCGCCTCCACCCGCTCGGCCACCCCGACGCGGAGCGGCTGCTCTGGGAGTCCATCGTGGGGGTCTGGCCCACGGACGGCACCACGCCGGAGGAGGAGCGGATCCTCGGCTTCCTGCAGAAGGCCTCCCGCGAGGCGGCCCTGGCCACCACCTGGACGGACCAGGACCCCGAGTTCGAGGCCCGGCTCGCCGCACTCGCCGCCGCCGTCACCTCCCCCGAGGGGCCTGCCCGGGGCGTGCTCCAGGCCGTCGCGGACCGCATCGCCGAGCCCGGCCTGGTGGTCCAGCTCGGCCACAAGCTCGTCCAGCTCGCCGCCCCCGGCGTCCCCGACGTCTACCAGGGCACGGAGGTGCCCTTCCCCACCCTCGTGGACCCGGACAACCGCCGCCCCGTGGACTTCGCGGCCCGGGCCGACCTGCTGGACCGCCTCGACGCCGGCCACACGCCCGGCCTCGACGACCCCGCCGCCGCCAAGCTGGCCGTCGTGGCCGGCGTGCTGCGCGCCCGCCGCGACCGGCCCGAGCTGTTCACCGGCCACCGCCCGCTCGACGTCTCCGGCCCCGCCGCCGAACACGCGATCGCGTTCGACCGGGGCGGGGCGCTCGCCGTGGCCACGCGCTGGCCCGTCCGCCTCGCGGCCGCGGGTGGCTGGGGCCAGACCGTCGTGACCGTGCCGGCTGGGCGGTGGGAGGACGCCGTCACCGGCCACCCCGTCCACCCGGACGCGCGCGGCGCCGTGCGCCTCGACGAACTGCTCAGCACCCTGCCCGTCGCGCTGCTCGTCCCGGCGCACGCCCCGTCCGACCGCCGAGAGAGGACCGCCCCGTGACCGAGCCCCGTCCGGCCGACGCCCCCGCCCCGGGCCTGCACCCGATCGGCTCCGACCCCGTGGACCCCGCCGCGGCCGAGCGGGCCGCCGTCGACGCCGCGCGCGCCATCCCCTACGCCGTCTGGGCGCCGCACGCCGAGAGCGTCGACCTCGTCCTCGTCGACACCGAGCCCGGCGCCCTGCACGACGCCGAGGACCGCTGGCCCGTCGCCGCCGTCGTGGCCATGGCCCCCGCCGCCGGAGGCTGGTGGACGCCCACGGAGGACCCGCTGGCCGCCCTTGGCCTCGACGCCGCCCAGCCGCCGGCCGACCCCGGCTACGGCTACCGCGTGGACGGGGCGGACCCCGTGCCGGACCCCCGCTCCCGCCGCCAGCCCGACACGGTCCACGGGCCCTCCCGCCGCGACGTCGCCGGCCGCGTCTTCGCGTGGCCGGACGAGGGCTGGGCCGGGCCGCCCGGGGTGGAGTCCGATCCGGCCGCGCCCCAGGGCGGCGGCCTGCGCGGCGCCGTCCTCTACGAGCTGCACGTGGGGACCTTCACGGCGGAGGGGACCCTCGACGCCGCCATCGCCCGCCTGCCGCACCTGAGGGACCTCGGGGTCACCCACGTCGAGCTGCTGCCCGTGAACTCCTTCTCCGGCCCTCGGAACTGGGGCTACGACGGGGTGGCGTGGTTCGCCGTCGACGAGTCCTACGGCGGCCCCGCCGCCTACCGCCGCTTCGTGGCCGCCGCCCACGCCGCCGGCCTCGGCGTGGTCCAGGACGTCGTGCACAACCACCTGGGCCCCTCCGGCAACTACCTGCAGGTGTTCGGGCCGTATCTGGGTCAGGGCGGCACCGGCTGGGGCGACGGCCTGAACCTGGACGGCGCCGACTCGGACGAGGTGCGCCGGCTCGTCCTGGACAACGTCCGCTTCTGGCTCGAGGAGATGCGCGTGGACGGGCTGCGCCTCGACGCGGTGCACGCCCTGCGGGACGCCCGCGCCGTGCACCTGCTCGAGGAGATGGCCGCGCTCGCGGACGGGATCGCGGCCCGTGCCGGCCGACCCGTGCCCCTCGTGGCCGAGTCCGACCTCAACGACCCGCGTCTGGTGCTGCCCCGCGAGGCCGGCGGGCTCGGCCTCGCCGCGGCCTGGAACGACGACGTCCACCACGCCCTGCACGTGGCCGCGACGGGGGAGACCCACGGCTACTACGCGGACTTCGCCCCGCTGGAGGCGGTGGCCAAGGTCATGGAGCGCACCTACTTCCACGACGGCACCCGATCCACCTTCCGCGGCCGCGACCACGGGCGCCCCGTGCCGGACGCCCTCCCCAACCATGCGTGGGTGGCCAGCATCCAGAACCATGACCAGGTGGGCAACCGCGCCGGCGGCGACCGCACCGCGGCCGCCCTGTCCGAGGGCGCGCTCGCGGCCGAGGCCGCCCTGCTGCTGACCGGCCCGCACGTGCCGATGCTCTTCATGGGGGAGGAGTTCGCGGCCTCGACGCCGTGGCCGTTCTTCACCTCGTTCCGCGAGCCCGAGCTCGGGGACGCCGTCCGGCAGGGACGTCGCCGCGAGTTCGCTGCCCACGGCTGGGACCCGGCCGACGTCCCCGACCCGCAGGACTCCGCCACGCGGGACGCGGCGGTGCTGGACTGGGCGGAGGCCGCGGGCGGCGCGGACGGCCACGGCCGCGGGGCGCGCGTGCTCGCCGCCTACCGCACCCTGATCGGCCTGCGCCGCACGCTGCCCCAGCTCACCGACCCTCGCCGCGACCGCGTCCGGGCCGAGGTGGACGCGGCCCGGCGCCACGTGCGCCTCACCCGCGCCGGCGAGGACGCCGACGTCATCCTGCTCGTCGCCCTCGGCGCGGAGCCGCTGCCCGTGCCCGCGGGCCTGACGCGGGCCGAGCTCCTCGCCGGCCACGGCGACGACGGCCCCCTCGGCCCCGGCGCGGTGCCGGCGGCGGTCCCGGCCCCCGGCTTCCTGCTCCTGCGCCGCTGAGCCGCGGCCGGCGTCAGTCCGCGTCCGCGGGTGGGACGGCGCGCAGCATGGTGGTCGTGGGGTGCAGCGCCACCGCGTCCTCGTCGCGGCGGGTCCGCAGCACCGTGTCCACGTAGGAGTCCACCGCCTCCTGCAGGGGCACGGCCTGGCCGCGGGCCTCGGAGAGGTACCAGCGGTGCTCGAGGAGCTGGTGCATCACCTCGGCGGGCTCGAGCTTGGCCCGCAGCTCGAGGGGCACCGAGTGGACCACGGGGTCGAACACCTCCACCACCCAGCGGTGCGCCGCGCTCTCGATGTCCATGTACGGGTCCCACTCCCGGCGGGCGGCCTCGATGTCGACGAGCAGCCGCCGGGCCTGGTTCTCCTGGACTTCGAGTCCCGTGAGGCGGGTCAGCCGACGGCGGTGGTAGCCCGCGTGGATCTCGACGGGCCGGGCGATCATCATCCCGGGGGCGTCGGCGGCGCGCAGTGAGTACTCGGCCAGCTCGAACCCGAGCTCCTGCAGGCGGCGGACGCGGCGGTCCAGGCGCCACGGCTCGGCGCGGGGGAACAGCAGAGGCTCGGTCAGCTCGTCCCACAGCCGTCGGTAGGACGCCACGAGCAGGTCCGGCGTGGTGACGGGGTCCACCTCCGGGTCCAGCAGCCCGCTGGCCTGCAGGTCCAGCAGCTCGCCGCCCACGTTCACGGCGGCCACGTCCAGGTCGTGCTCGCGCTGGCCGTTGGACAGCCGCTCCCGCAGCTCGCCGGTCTCGGCGTCCACCAGGTGAGCGGCGAACCCGCCCGCGTCCCGCCGGAACAGGACGTTGGACAGGGAGACGTCACCCCAGATGAACCCCTCGAGGTGCAGTTCCACGAGCAGCGTCGCCAGCGCGTCCATGAGCCGCACGAGGGTGCGGCGCTCGAGGCGCTCCGAGAACACGGCGCGGTACGGCAGGGAGAAGCGCAGGTGCCGGGTGACGAGGGCGGCGGGCAGCGGCGTGCCGTCGTCGTGGGTGCGCCCGGTGACCACGGCCACCGGCACCACCGACGGCGCGGGGCCCCGCTCGAGCCGGCGCAGCAGCCGGTACTCGTGGAACGCGAGCTCCTCCGTGGTCTCCTTCACCGCCACGATGCCCCCGCCCATGCGGGCGAAGCGCACCACGTGACGGGAGATGCCCCGCGGCAGAGCCGCCAGCACCTCACGCGGCCACGTCTCGAGGGGGAGCGCCCAGGGCAGGGCGAGCAGCGACGTCGCCGGGTCCTCGGAGGCGTCCCCCGAGGGGGCCCCCGTGATGGTCAGTCGATCGACGGGGGAGGGGGTCTCGACGGTGTCCATGGTCACGATCCTTCCAGACAGGGCCGCTATGCTCGCCTGGCGCGGCGCGCCCGCTGCCCGCCGGCTCCGGTGCTCGACCCGGACCGACTGCCCCACGAGGAGGACCCTTGGCCCGGAACACGTCAGGCTCGCACACCTCGGCGAAGGACGCCCGTGCGCGTGCCCGCCAGATCCAGGAGGAGCAGCGCAGGAAGGACCGCCGCCGCCGCACCGGCGTCATCTGGGGCTCGGTCCTCGCGGCGGTGCTCGTGATCGGCCTCGTCGTCGCGTTCGTGCTCAACCGCAACGGCGACGACGCCGCGGCCGCCGGCCCCATCCCCGCCGTGACGAACGAGCAGGGCGGCATCGAGTTGACCTCGGCCACGGGCCTGGCGGAGGGCGCGGGAGAACGCGAGGTCGACCCCTCGAGGATCGAGGTGCCGAAGCAGTCCGCGAGCTCCCAGCCCGAGACCCTGCCGGACACCGAGGCCCGGGCGGACGGCGAGCCGACGCGGATCGTGCTCTACGCGGACTTCAACTGCGTGCACTGCGCGGACTTCGAGACCTCCAACGCGGACCAGATCGAGCAGTGGCTCGAACAGGGCGAGGCCACGGTCGAGTACCGGATGGTGGACTACCTGAGCGCCCCGAACAACCAGAACTACTCGGCCCGCGCCGCCAACGCCGCGTACTGCGTGGCGGACCAGAAGCCCGAGGCCTACAACGGCTTCGTGGCCGCCCTGTTCGCCACCTACGACGAGCACCAGGGCAAGGGCCTGGACAACGCGGCGATCACGCAGCTCGCGCAGGAGCACGGCGCGGACATCGCCTCCTGCGTCGAGGACGGCACGTTCCGCTCCGCGGTCGAGCACACCACCCGCCAGGCGCGCGTCGCCGGCGTGGCCGGCACCCCCACCGTGTTCGTGGACGGGAAGAACTGGGCCCTCGACGGCGAGGACAAGACCTTCGCCGATTGGGCGGGCGCCAAGATCGCCGGCTGACCCGGCTGACCCGTCGCCGAGGTCCGCGGGGCGTCCCCACGCAGGGGGCGCCCCGCGCCGTCCGCCCGGGCCTTGTACGCTGGAAGGGCCGGCCGCGGCGCCCCGGGCGCCGGCCGCAGGCCTCCTTAGCTCAGCTGGCCAGAGCAGCTGCCTTGTAAACAGCAGGTCGCCGGTTCGAATCCGGCAGGGGGCTCCACCCCACCGCGGGCCCGACGGCGCCGCGCACCTCCGCCGGGAGGGCGCGGCGCCGTCGTCGTGTCCGGCGCGGGCCGACGCTGGGGCGCCGCTGTGCGCGCCCGTGGCCATCCGCCGGGCTTGGCTGGCGGATCCGCCAGAGATGCCTCGACCATCCGCCAGACTTCGACCCTGGGCCTCGTCGTGACGGAATCGTGACCTTACCGTGATCCCAGTCACCCCGGCCCGAGCCCCTCGGGCACCCGCGTCCGGTGGCCCAGAACTCCGAGGAGATCCCGTGCAGTCCTCCCCACTCCGCAGCACCCGCCGCCGCATCGGCGCCCTCGTGGCCGGCGCCGTCCTCGCCGGCGGGACCCTGACCTCGTCCCCCGCGCTCGCGGCCCCCTCCGGCGACGCCCCCGCCGCACCGGCAGCCACCCCGACCGCCGCCTCGCCCCTGGCGGCGGCGCAGGTCGAGGACCCGAACGCCGACGGCTACGACTCCTTCATCGTCACCTACAAGGAGACCGCCGCCACCGCCCACGCGAAGGGCCGAGCCAACGCCTGGGGCAAGGCCGCGAAGGAGGCCGGCGTCTCCGTGAAGGAGCTGCGTGAGACCGCGCTCGGCTCCCGCGTGGTCAAGGCGGACCGCAAGCTGGATCAGGCCGAGTCCGCGAAGTTCATGGCCGACCTGAAGGCCTCCGGGGCGGTCGAGGCCGTGGAGCCGGACGCCATCCTCACCGCCACCGGCCTGAGTCCCGTGGACGCCCTCTACTCGCAGCAGTGGGGCTTCACCGGCACCCACGGCATGCGGGTCCCCGGGGCGTGGGACCGCACGACGGGCTCCGGTGCGACCGTGGCCGTCATCGACACCGGCATCACCTCCCACCCGGACCTCGACCGCAACGTCGTGCCCGGCTACGACTTCATCTCCGACGGCAGGGCGGCGCGCGACGGCGGGGGCCGCGACTCCAACCCGCGCGACGAGGGCGACTGGTACGCCGCCGGCGAGTGCGGCACCGCCGGTGCCTCCGACTCCTCGTGGCACGGCACCCACGTGGCGGGCACCGTCGCGGCCGTGGCCGACTCCCAGGGTGTCGTCGGCGTGGCCCCGAACGCGAAGATCCAGCCCATCCGCGTGCTCGGCAAGTGCGGCGGTTCGCTGTCCGACATCGCCGACGCGGTCGTGTGGGCCGCCGGCGGCACCGTGGCGGGCGTGCCGGCCAACCCGAACCCGGCGGACGTCATCAACATGTCCCTCGGCGGCTCCGGCACGTGCGGCACCACCTACCAGAACGCGATCAACGCGGCCGTCTCCCGCGGCGTGCCCGTCGTCGTGGCGGCGGGCAACGAGAACCAGCCCGCCGCCAACGTGCGCCCGGCCAACTGCCGGAACACCATCGTGGTGGCCGCCTCCACCTCGCAGGGCGCCCGCGCCTCGTTCTCGAACTACGGCTCCGCCGTGGACGTGACCGCCCCGGGCGCGAACATCATCTCGACCGTGAACAACGGCGCCACCACCCCGACGACGGCCGGCCACGCCGCCTACAACGGCACCTCGATGGCCACCCCGCACGTCGCGGGCCTGGCCGCCCTGCTGCTGGCCGAGCGGCCGAGCCTCACCCCGGCCCAGGTCGAGTCCACCCTCAGGTCCACGGCCCGGTCCATGCCCGTGTCCTGCTCCGCGGGCTGCGGCGCCGGCCTGGCGGACGCCGCCAGGGCGGTCTCCTCCCTCGGTGGCAGCTCCTGACCGGAGCCCGCCCCGGGCGCCGGGACCTCGTTGGTCGCCCAGGGCGGTTTCGAGCCCGGCGCCACGCTGACCGACGCCTGACGTGCTCGTCGGCTCTCGATGGCCGCTCCGCCGTGCGCGGGGTGGCCGTCGCCCGGGTGGACAGGCGGCGCCGCCTGAGGTATCGTTCTTCGAGTTGTCACCCCCATGGGGCGACGCCCGGATCTTTAGCTCAGTTGGTTAGAGCGTTCGCTTCACACGCGAGAGGTCGCTGGTTCGAGTCCAGTAAGATCCACCGCAGCAGGGCCCTCCTCCGGGAGGGCCCTTTCGCGTCCCCGGGCCGCGGTGCCGACGGCCCCGGCGGGGGAGGTGCCGGCGTGGTTGGATGGACGCGTCGGCGGGGCTCGGCCCACCGCCGTGGCGCGTCCAGCGCCCGCACACGGAAGGAGAGGGTGAGCCGCATGGAGCAGGAGGGCACCCAGGAGCCGGCGCGGTTCGACCCCCGCATCGCGGAGCCCCCGGCCGTCCCCACGCTCATCCCCGTGCTGCGCCCGGCCGGCGCCGAGGACGCCGCCGCTGTCGGCGACCTCACGCTCGACCCGGAGGACCCCGGCCTGCTCGACCTCGACCCGGCGGAGTCGGCCCACCCGGCCGCGGTCGCCGTCGAGCCGACGGAGCCGCTGCCGCCCGTGGTCCGCCCCGCCGCCGCCGATCCGGTCTCGGCGCCGGAGCCGCAGCCGGAGGAATCGGCCGAGCCGGAGGCGGAGACGCTGCCGGAGCCGGCCGCGGACGCGCCCCTGACCGAGCCGCCGCTGTCCGAGCAGGTGCCCACCTCCGTCCTGGCGCCCGCGGAGGCCGACGGCGCCCTGCCCGCCCCGGATGTGATCCCCGCGCCGGACATCACCGTCCCGGACCCGGTGGTCCCCGCGGGTCCGCCCGAGAAGCGCGGGCGTCGGCGCGGCCGGCGCTCCCGCGAGGTCTTCGTCGAGAACCTGCCGACGCAGGCGCTCGTGCTGGCCGACCGCCTGCACTCCTCGCCGTACGGGCGCCGCATGCGCTCCACGCTGCAGCAGCGCCGCGCGGAGGCGCAGGCCCTTGAGGCCCGCACGACCCTGGACTTCGCGCTCAAGCTGGGCGAGACGATGTTCAGCTTCGGCGCGGCCTCGCTGGACGTGGAGACCTCGATCATCGTGGCCACGCAGGCCTACGGGATCCTCGAGACCGAGGTGGACCTGACCAACCAGTCCATCTCCCTGAACTACGCGCCCGACTCCTCACGCGGCGAGGCCCCGTTCACCCTCCAGCGGGTGGTCCGCTCGTCCTCGGTGAACTTCGAGGGGCTCGTGGCCGTCCACCGGCTCGTCGAGGAGATCGCCGCGGGCGAGGTGGACCGGGCCGAGGCCCAGCGCCGGCTCGTGGAGATCCGGCATCAGCCCAAGCCGTTCCCCGCCGTCTTCGAGGTCCTCTTCTCCGGCGTGTTCGTGGCCTGCTTCGTGCCGTTCATCGGCGGGACCTGGACGGGCGCGGCCCTGGGCATGGTCTCCACCTGGCTGGTCTTCTGGCTCAAGGTCCAGGCGGACAAGGCGCGCTTCCCGGAGATCTTCTCCACGATGTTCGGGGCGATCACGGCCACGGTGATCGCGCTGATGGCCCACGCCCTCGACCTGCCGGTCAACCCGGCGCTGGTGATCGCCGGCGGCATCATGATGCTCCTGCCCACGGCGAGGTTCGTCACCGCGGTGCAGGACGCCATCCACGGCTTCCCGGTGACCGCCGCGGGCCGCTTCCTCTCCGCGCTGCTCGTGTTCGCCGGGGTGATGGCCGGGATCATGATCGCCGTGGGCATCGGGGATCTCGTGGGATTCGAACAGCTGGACCTGGCCGAGGCGGGGACGCTGAGCTATCCGCCGCTGCTGCTGCTGGGCCTCGTGATGGCCGCGGGCATGGCGGACGCGGTGGTGGAGCAGTCGCGGTGGCCGCAAATCCTGGCCTGCGGTCTCGTGTCCGGGGCCGGCTTCGGCGCGTACCTGGCAGCGCAGCAGATCGGGGTCAGTGACCGGCTGGTGCCCGCGGTCGCCGCGGCGGCGGTCGGGTTCCTCGGCCGCCTGGTGGCCCAGCGGCTCGCGGCCCCGGCGCTCGTGATCGTCCTGCCGTCCATGCTGTTCCTGCTTCCCGGACTCACCATGTTCCGGTCCGTCTACGGGTTCACCGTGGAGACCGGGGCCACGCTGCTGGGCGTCGAGGGACTGTTCAACGCCGCGGTCATCGTCGTGGCGATCGCGGCCGGCGTCGCCTTCGGCAACACCCTGGCCAAGCCGATCACCGACCGGATGGGCACGCTGCTGCCCACCGAACTCGTGATGCACCAGCGCGGCTGACCGGCGGCCCGGCTCAGTCGGGCAGGCGCCAGTCCACCGGGGCCGCGCCGGCCGCCTCGAGGAGCCGGTTCACCCGGCTGAACGGCCGGGAGCCGAAGAACCCGCGGTGGGCGCTCAGGGGCGAGGGATGCGGGGACTCCACGACGCCGGCCCCCGCCGCCGTCAGCAGCGGCGCCATGCGCCGCGCGTCGGCTCCCCACAGCAGCCCCACGAGCGGGGTGCCGCGCGCGCAGAGGGCCCGCACCGCGGCCTCCGTGATCTGCTCCCAGCCGAGGCCGCGGTGGCTGCCGGGTGCGCCGGCCCGCACGCTGAGGGCGCGGTTCAGCAGCAGCACGCCCTGGTCCGTCCACGCGGAGAGGTCGCCGTGGGCGGGCGGGGTGATGCCGAGGTCGTCGTGCAGCTCCCGGTGGATGTTGGCCAGGGAGCGGGGCAGCGGCCGCACGTGGCGGTCCACCGCGAAGCTCAGGCCGATCGGATGGCCCGGCGTCGGGTAGGGGTCCTGGCCCAGCACGAGGACGCGGACGTCCGCGAACGGCTGACGGAACGCCCGCAGGATGTGCTCCGGTGCCGGCAGCACCTGCTCTCCGGCCGCCCGGCGGACCCGCAGCCGCTCTCCGACCTGCTCGAACGCGGCGGCCTGCGGGGCGAGGGCCGCCTCCCAGCCCGGATCCAGGGGCGCGATGAACTCCATGCCCCGAGGGTAGACCGGGTGGGTACAGTGGCCGCCATGTCCCACCCCACGCCCGTCTCGCCCGATCCGGCCCCGGACGAGGGTGCCCGCGCGGGGGCGCGGCGGGACGAGCTGACGGACCTGGAGCGTGCGGTCCTGGACCTGGAGGCCGACACCTGGCGGTACGGCGGGGCCAAGGACCACGCCGTCCGTGAGCGTCTGGGGCTGTCTCCGACCGCCTATTATCAGGTGTTGAACGGACTGCTGGACCGTGAGGCCGCCCTGGCCTACCGACCCCTGCTGGTCACGCGGCTGCTGCGCAAGCGCGGCACCCGCAGCCGGGCCCGGAGGGGACCCGCGGATCCGGCGCCGTCCACGCCCGCTTCCCGCCAGGAGAACTGACCCATGGCCTACCAGCCCGACCGCTTCGACGAGGTCCCCGAGTACACGGACCAGCGCGGCGCGCACCGCGAGTCCTTCGCCGCCGCCGGCGCGACCGCCACGGGCGGGGGTCGCCGCCTGAGCCCGCTGCTCTGGGTGGCCGGCCTCGTCCTGCTCGCCGGCCTGTTCGTGGGCGTCGTCCTGCCGTGGCTCACCGGTGACCGCTCGGAGCCCGTCGCCGCCGAGAGCTCGACGACGGCCCCGGCGGCCGAGACGTCGACGTCGGCGTCGGCGTCGGCGTCGTCCGAGTCCTCCTCGGCGTCCTCCGCGTCGGCGTCGACTGCACCCGCGACCGAGTCCCCCACCCCGTCCGAGGACGCGGCGGAGGCGTCCCGTTCCGCGGCCGCGGCCGAGTCCTCGCGGGCGGCGCAGGAGGCGGCCGCCGCCGAGGCCGCCGAGTCCTCTCGAGCCGCCGCCGAGGCCGCCGAGGCCGCCGAGTCGTCCCGTGCCGCCGCCGCGGCACAGGCGGCGGAGGCCTCGCGTTCCGAGGCCGCCGCGCAGTCCGCAGAGGCGTCTCGGTCGGCGGCGGCCGCCCAGGCGGCGGAGTCCTCGCGCGCCGCCGCGTCCCGTTCGGCCGCCCAGGCGGCGGAGTCCTCGCGCGCCGCCGCGTCCCGTTCGGCCGCCGCGGCGGACGCCTCGCGCTCGCAGTCCGCGGCCGCGTCGAGCTCTCGTGCGGCCGCGCAGTCCGCGGCCGTGCGCGGCACCCACGTCACCGTGTACAACGCGACCCGTACCCAGGGCCTCGCCGCCTCCTACGCGCAGCGGCTCACGAGCGCCGGCTACACCTCGGTGGACGCGAAGAACTGGAGCGGCTACGGCATCCAGTCCTCCACCGTCCTGTACAACGGCTCGGCCAACAAGGCCGCCGCCGAGGCGGTCGGCAAGGAGCTCGGCTTCCCGGTCATGCAGACCCCGAACCTGCAGGTGAACGGCGTCGCGGTGGTCGTCACCGGCTGACCCGCCCGCCGTGCGGCCGTGCCGGACGCGCACCCTTCCCGGCCCCCCGGCGGGGCGCCTCCCGAGGCGTTCTGCCGGGGGCCGTCCGCCGTCCGCGGAAGAGCGGGCTCCCGCACCGCGGACCCTTTGCACTCTCCCGGTGCGAGTGCTCATAATGGGGTTAGCACTCCGAAGGCGCGACTGCCAGCCGTACCCCGGTCGGTCCGGCGCCGTGGAGGAGGACCTGTCCACCGATGAGGCCCCCAGGGGCCGTCCGTCGCGGGCATCGGCGCGGGTCAGCCACCAGAAGTAGGAAGCCGACGTACAGAAAGGACCTGCACATGGCCAAGACCATCGCATTCGACGAAGAGGCCCGCCGCGGCCTGGAGAAGGGCCTGAACACCCTGGCCGACGCCGTGAAGGTGACCCTCGGCCCCCGCGGCCGCAACGTGGTGCTGGAGAAGAAGTGGGGCGCCCCCACCATCACCAACGACGGCGTCTCCATCGCCAAGGAGATCGAGCTCGAGGACCCGTACGAGAAGATCGGCGCGGAGCTCGTCAAGGAGGTCGCCAAGAAGACCGACGACGTCGCCGGCGACGGCACCACCACCGCCACCGTGCTGGCCCAGGCGCTGGTCCGCGAGGGCCTGCGCAACGTGGCCGCGGGCGCCGACCCGCTGTCCCTGAAGCGCGGCATCGAGAAGGCCGTGGAGGCCGTCACCTCTGAGCTGCTCTCCGCCTCCCGCGAGATCGAGACCAAGGACCAGATCGCGGCCACCGCCTCGATCTCCGCCGCGGACAAGCAGATCGGCTCCCTCATCGCCGAGGCCCTGGACAAGGTCGGCAAGGAGGGCGTCATCACCGTCGAGGAGTCCAACACCTTCGGCCTCGAGCTCGAGCTCACCGAGGGCATGCGCTTCGACAAGGGCTACATCTCCGGTTACTTCGTGACCGACGCGGACCGCCAGGAGGCCGTCCTCGAGGATCCCTACATCCTCATCGTCAACTCGAAGATCTCCTCCGTGAAGGACATGGTGGCGATCCTCGAGAAGGTCATGCAGTCGGGCAAGCCGCTGCTGATCATCGCCGAGGACGTCGAGGGCGAGGCCCTGGCCACCCTCGTGGTCAACAAGATCCGCGGCACCTTCAAGTCCGTGGCCGTGAAGGCCCCGGGCTTCGGTGACCGCCGCAAGGCCATGCTCGCCGACATCGCCATCCTCACCGGCGGCCAGGTCATCTCCTCCGAGGTGGGCCTGTCCCTGGAGAACGCCACCCTCGACCTGCTGGGCTCCGCCCGCAAGGTGGTCATCACCAAGGACGAGACCACCATCGTGGAGGGTGCCGGCGACGCCGAGCAGATCGCCGGCCGCGTGGCACAGATCCGCTCCGAGATCGAGAACACCGACTCGGACTACGACCGCGAGAAGCTGCAGGAGCGCCTCGCCAAGCTGGCCGGCGGCGTGGCCGTCATCAAGGCCGGCGCGGCCACCGAGGTGGAGCTCAAGGAGCGCAAGCACCGCATCGAGGACGCCGTGCGCAACGCCAAGGCCGCGGTGGAGGAGGGCATCGTCGCCGGCGGCGGCGTGGCCCTGATCCAGGCCGGCGCCAAGGCGTTCGGCGGCCTGCAGCTCGAGGGCGACGAGGCCACCGGCGCGAACATCGTCAAGGTCGCCATCGAGGCCCCGCTGAAGCAGATCGCCTTCAACGCGGGCCTGGAGCCCGGCGTCGTGGCGGACAAGGTCAAGACCCTCGACGACGGCCACGGCCTGAACGCCGCCACCGGCGAGTACGAGGACCTGCTGGCCGCCGGCATCAACGACCCGGTGAAGGTGACCCGCTCGGCCCTGCAGAACGCCGCGTCCATCGCGGGCCTGTTCCTGACCACCGAGGCCGTCGTCGCGGACAAGCCCGAGAAGGCCGCCGCCGGCGCCGAGGGCATGGACCCGATGGGCGGCATGGGCGGCATGATGTGATCAGCCGCTGAGCCGGCCCGACCCGTTCGGACGCCCAGCCTGCGAGGCCCGTCTCCCCGTCCGGGGAGGCGGGCCTCGCCGCGTTCCGGGCCAGCACCGAGGCGCCCCGCTCAGGCCGACAGCGCGGCTCGTTCCGCCGCCAGATTGCGGCGGGCGGCGGCCTCCCAGCGCGCTCGGCCGGGCGCGGTCCGATACAGCCGCTCGGCGCCCAGCAGGGCGTCCAGCACCGCGCCGCGACCGCGGGCCCAGTCCGCGTCGGACACGTGCGCGTAGTCCCGCCGCACCGCGGCCACGTAGCGGGCGTAGGCCTCGGGGGAGCGGCCGAGGACCTCGAGGTCCGCGTCCGAGAACACCGCCCCGGCCGCGTCGTGCGGGGCCGGGTCGTGGGCGGCGGTGAGCAGCACCAGGCGTGCCACCTCGTCGACGACGTCGGCCGGCACGGCCAGCCGCGGATCGGTGAGCACGTCCCGGGCCAGGGCGGCCGAGTCCGCCTCGTCCTGGCCGGCGGGCGCGGTGGGGTCCCCGGCGTAGACGGCGTCGTGGAACCACGCGGCCAGGCGGACCGCACGCGGATCCGGTCCGGTCTCCGCCCCCGCCCGCTCGAGCAGGTCCACGGACTCGAGCACCGCGAGCAGGTGGGCCGGGTCGTGGTAGTGCCGATGCGGCTCCGTCCAGCGGGCCAGCAGGTCGCGACCCGCCGTCGTCACCGCATCTGGGCTCGCCGCCGTGCCCTCGAACAGCCGCGCCCAGCGCCGGGCGAGGACCACGTCCCGCTTCTCGGCGCGGCTCCGGGCGGGCACGCGCAGCCCCGAGGCGGCGAGGCGGCGCACCAGCTCCCGTCCGCTGACGGGCACCGCCCCGCGGGCCACGAGCTCGGCACGTCGGTGCGCGGGCACGTCGTAGTGGTCCCGGTCGAAGGCCCGCTCCGAGAGCCCCGCCGCCCGCGCGAACGCGTGGAGCTCCTCGAGGGAGGCGTCGGAGACGAGGTGGGAGAACACGGTGCCGTGGGCGGGCCACGCGGGTGGGTCGATCAGGACGGTCATGCCCCCACTCTAGGAAGCGCGGACCGGGGGCGCGGCCGGCCGGCCGCACCCCGGTCCGCGCCGGGCGCTCAGAACCGGAACATCGCGGCGTTGGCGGTCTCCGCGTCCTGGTACTGGGTGGCGGCGGCGTCCATCGCGCGGCGGATGCCCGCCAGGGACTCCTCCACGCGCTGCTGGGTGGCGCGCCACTCGGTGAGCACGCCCTGGAAGTTCGCGGCCGCCTGGCCGCGCCAGGTGTCCTGCAGCTGGCGCAGGTTGGCCTCCATGGTGCTCACCTCCGCCTGGAGGCGGCCGATGGAGCCCTCCACCGCCCCGCTCTTGGCCCGCAGGTCCTCGACGTCGATCTGCACGATGCTCATGTGACTGTCCCCTCTGATGAGTGCTGATGGGCGGCGGGTGCCGCCGGGCACCACGCTAGGGACGCGCGTCGCGCCCGGCCGCCGGGTCGTCCCCGCCTGGGGACGGGGCGTCGGCCTGAGGCGCCTGTGCAGGAGCAGACACCCGGCGGCGGCGCTCGGCCGAGGCGCGACGGAACCGCTCCGCCGCCCGCAGCAGGCGGCTGCGCCGGGCGGCGTCCGCGGCGCTGGCGCCGGCTCCTGACGGCGCGGTCAGGGCGAGGGGGCCGCTGGGCGGACCGGCCGCGTCGTCGTCGGTGTCCTGCGCGGACGGGCGCTCGTCCTCGACGTCCTCGTCCGCCTCGTCCTCGAACGGCGCCCACGGCAGGTGGACGGAGAAGGTGGCGCCGCCGCCCTCGGTCTCCAGCAGCCGGACGGAGCCGCCGTGCTGGGCCACGATCGCCGCGACGATGGCCAGGCCGAGCCCCGTGCCGCCCGTCTCGCGGTGCCGGGAGGTGTCCGCGCGGTAGAACCGCTCGAAGATGCGGGCGCGGTCCTCCTCGGACACGCCCGGCCCGTGGTCACGGATCTCGATCACGGAGCTGCGGCCCGCGCCGTCCGCCCCGGCCTGGCCGCCGAGGTGGTCGACGGTGCCGACCGCGATCTCGATGGGGGTGCCGGCGGGGGTGTAGCGCAGGGCGTTGGCCATGAGGTTCACCACCACCTGGCGCATCCGGTTCTCGTCGCCGAGGATGGGCGCCGGGGCCGCCCGGTCGCCGTCGGGGCCCACGAGGGTGACCTTGCGGTCCGGGGCGTTCACGGAGGCGTCCATCATGGAGTCCATCGCGAGGATGAGCAGGTCCACCGGGGCGTGCTCGAGGGGGCGCTGCTCGTCGAGGCGGGCCAGGGTGAGCAGGTCCTCCACGAGGCGGGTCATGCGGGTGGCCTCGGACTCGATGCGCTGCATGGCGGCGGCGACGTCCTCCTCCTCGCGCAGCCCGCCGTGCCGGTACAGCTCGGAGAATCCGCGGATGGTGACCAGGGGGGTGCGCAGCTCGTGGGAGGCGTCCTGCACGAAGCGGCGCATCTTGTCCTCGGAGATCTCCTTGTCCCGGAACGCGGACTCGATGTGCGCGAGCATGGCATTGAGGGAGCGGGAGAGCCGGCCCACCTCGGTGTCGGGCGCCGCGCTCTCCACGCGCTGGCTCAGGTCGCCGGCGGCGATCTTGGCGGCGGTGCGCTCCACGCGGTTCAGGGTGCGGAACGCGCGCTGGACCGCCAGGTTGGCCACGATCACGGTGCCCGCCGTCGCGAGCAGGCCGATGGTCACGACGATCGAGGTGACGCGCTCGACGGAGGAGGTCACGCTCTGCAGGGGAAGGGCCACGGCCATGGTGCCGTCGCCGCTGCTGAGCCCGTACAGCTGCACGCGCCAGCCGCTCGAGTCCGGCTGTGTGCCGGGCACCTCGAAGGAGGCGGAGCCGCGCTCCAGGGCCTCGGCCGGGGTGATGTCCGGCAGGGCCGGCTCGTCCGCACCCGGCATCACCGGGGTCTGGACGACCCGCGCGCCCTCGTTGTCCCACACGACGCCGTAGAAGCGCAGGATGGGCAGCTGCGGCATGTAGTACTCGCCGGTCTGGGCGACGTTGGCCAGGTACATCGAGACGGTGTCCCGGTTGGCGGCCATGTCCTCGTCCAGCTGGCGCACCGCCTCCTGGCGGAACAGCACCGCGGTCGCCACGGCGGTCACGGCGACCAGGGCCAGCATGAGCGCCGCGATCATCACGACCAGCTTGGTGCGCAGGGACTGCCCCTGCCACGCGCCCCTCAGCCAGGCGCGCGGATGGCGGACGCGGGCCGCCGCGGCGTCGAGCCGCGCACGCACGTCAGCGCTTGTCCGCGGTGCGGAGCATGTAGCCGACGCCGCGCTTGGTGTGGATCATCTTCTCGCGGCCGCCGACGTCGATCTTGCGGCGCAGGTAGGAGATGTAGGACTCGACGATCGAGGCGTCCCCGTTGAAGTCGTACTCCCACACGTGGTCCAGGATCTGGGCCTTCGAGAGCACCCGGTTCGGGTTCATCATGAGGTAGCGCAGCAGCTTGAACTCGGTGGGGGAGAGCTCCACGACCTCGCCGCCGCGGCGGACCTCGTGCGCGTCGTCGTCGAGCTCGAGATCGTCCACGCGCAGCACCGCCGCGTCGTCGTCGTCGAGGGAGGCAGTGCGGCGCAGCACGGCGCGGATGCGGGCGACCACCTCGTCGAGGGAGAACGGCTTGGTCACGTAGTCGTCACCGCCGACCGTCAGGCCGGTGATCTTGTCCTCGGTGCCGTCCCGCGCGGTGAGGAACACGACGGGGAAGTGACGGCCGGCGGAGCGCAGGCGGCGGGTCACGGTGAAGCCGTCCATGTCCGGGAGCATCACGTCCAGCACGGCCAGGTCCGGCTGGAACTCCTCGGCGGCGTCCAGGGCCTCCCGGCCGTTGGCCGCGGCCGTGACCTCGAAGCCGGCGTAGCGCAGGGACGTGGAGAGCAGCTCGCGGATGTTGGGCTCGTCGTCCACCACCAGGAGGCGTGCTTCGGGGTTCTGAGGCTGCATGGGGCCCAGTCAACCGCCCCGACCTGGGAACACCCTGAAAGGGTGCTGGATGTCACGGGGCGTCGTCGGCCCGACGGCTCAGGGGCGCGAGCGCCGGACGGCGCCCAGCACCACGTGCAGCAGCATCAGGCCGAAGCCGACGGGCAGGCCGAACAGCGCGAGCGCGAACAGCGCCGGGGACGCCGGCCACGCCAGGAAGTACGCGACCAGCAGGGCCACCAGGGCCAGAGCGGACACCGCCGTCACGGCCACGCCCAGCACCAGGACGACGCCACGACCGCCTCGGTGATCGGCGGGGTCGGCGGCGGGCGCGGAGGCGGGGAGGGTGGAGGTCCGAGGCATGCCCGCCACTCTAGTCGGGCTATCCTGGGAGGTCATTGACGACCACGTCCTCCGCCGTCCCCTCCGGGCGCACGGCCAGGCTGGTCCCACCGATGCCGCGGCGCACCGCCACGCCGGTGCCGGACCCCGCCGACCCGAGACGAGAGCACGGCCGCCCCTGCGGCGCCGGCCCGACGCGGTGGACCCACATGACGAGGAGCAGGTGACGCACATGCCCACCGGGCGCATCAAGTTCTACGACTCGACCAAGGGCTTCGGGTTCGCCCAGACGGACGAGGGCGAGGAGGTCCACGTGCCCGCCTCGGCCCTGCCGGCCGGGGTGACCGAGCTGCGCGGAGGCACCCGCGTGGAGTTCGGCGTGGCCGAGGGCCGCCGCGGCAAGCAGGCGCTCTCGCTGCGCGTGCTCGACGCCGCACCCTCGGTGGTCCGCAACCACCGACCCGGCGCCACCGAGATGGCCGTCCTCATGGAGGACCTCATCACGTGGCTGGACCAGACCTCCAACGGCCTGCGCCGCGGCCGCTACCCCCAGCGCGCCCAGGCGCAGAAGATGGCGCAGGTGCTGCGCCGTGTCGCCGACGATCTGGAGGCCTGAGCCATGACCACCCACGACGACGCCCCGCGCGTCGACCACCGGAGCCCCGACGCCGAGCCCGCGCCCGCGGAGGAGAGGGCGGCCGTGCCGCCCGCGCGTCGCCGGGCCCCGCGCCGCGACGAGCTGCTCGCCGCCGCCGTGGACGCCGCCCGCGCGGGGCTGGCCGGGCTGGCCGCCCCGGACGAGGTGGGGGAGCACGTGGACGTGCTCGTGGACGACGACCGGCTCCTGACGCACCGCTTCGCGTGCCGCATGCCCGGCTACGCGGGCTGGCTCTGGTACGTGACGATCGCCCGGGCCCCACGCGCCAAGCAGGTCACCGTGTGCGAGACCGGCCTCATGGCGGGGGAGGGTGCGCTCGTGGCGCCCCCGTGGGTGCCGTACGCCGAGCGCGTGAACGAGGAGGAGCGCGAGCGGCTCAAGGCCGTGGCCGAGGGCCGTGTGCCCGGCGCCCCGGCGCCTGAGACCGCGCCGGACGACGCCGCCCAGACGGCACCCGAGCCCGCGGCGGCCGACCGCGGCTGAGCCGGCGCACCCCGGCGGCTCAGGCCAGGCGCTCGACCACGTGGTCGATGCAGCGCAGCAGCGCCGCGACGTCCTCGGGCTCGGTCGCGGCGAAGGTCGCGATCCGCAGCTGGTTCCGGCCGAGCTTGCGGTAGGGCTCCACGTCCACCACGCCGTTGGCGCGCAGGGCCTGGGCGACCGCCGCCGCGTCGACGTCGTCGGAGAAGTCGACGGTGCAGACCACGGCGGAGCGGTCCTCGGGCCGGGCCACAAACGGCGTGGCGAACGACGACGCCTCGGCCCACGCGTACACGCGCGAGGAGGAGTCGGCGGTGCGGGCGGTCATCGCGTCCAGCCCGCCCTGACCGTTCATCCAGCGCAGCTGCGCGTCCAGCATGACGAGCGTGGCCAGCGCGGGCGTGTTGTAGGTCTGGTCCTTGAGGGAGTTCTCCACGGCCGTGGCCAGGTCCAGGAACGCCGGGATCCAGCGGCCGGACTCCTTGATCTCCGCGACCCGCGCCAGGGCCCGCGGGGAGAACAGCGCGAGCCACAGGCCGCCGTCGGACGCGAAGTTCTTCTGCGGCGCGAAGTAGTACACGTCCGCCTCGGACACGTCCACCGGCAGGCCGCCCGCGGCCGAGGTGGCGTCGACGACGACCAGGGCGTCCTCGTCGATGCCCGCGGGGCGGACGACGGGCGCCATCACGCCGGTGGAGGTCTCGTTGTGCGGCCACGCGTACACGTCGACCCCGGCCACGGCCTCCGGCTCGGGGCGGGTGCCCGGCTCGGATGTGCGGATGTCCGACGAGGCCAGGAACGGCGCCTGGTCGGTGGCCTTGGCGAACTTCGAGCCGAACTCGCCGAAGCTCAGATGCTGGGCGCGCTCGCGGACCAGGCTGAAGGCGGCCGCGTCCCAGAACGCGGTGGAGCCGCCGACGCCGAGGATCACCTCGTAGCCCTCCGGCGCCGAGAACAGCTCGGCGACGCCCGACCGGACGCTCGCCACCAGGTCCTTGACCGGCTTCTGACGGTGCGACGTGCCGAGCAGCCCGGCTGCGTCCTGGAGCGCGCTCAGCTGCTCGGGGCGGACCTTGGAGGGGCCGGCGCCGAAGCGGCCGTCGGCCGGCAGCAGGTCCTGGGGGATGGTGATCTCGGCGGGGGAGGTCATGTGTGCTCCTGACGCTTCGGGGTCGCGGGTCGCGCCCATTCTCCCGCGCCCGGGACCACCGGCCGTCCACGTGACTCACGCCTCGCTAGGATGTCCGGGACGAAGAGCCCGAGGGAAGAGGACGTGCCATGACGGATCTGATCGACACCACCGAGATGTACCTGCGCACGATCCTCGAGCTCGAGGAGGAGGGCATCCCCCCGCTGCGCGCCCGCATCGTCGAGCGTCTGGAGCACTCCGGCCCCACCGTCTCCCAGACCGTGGCCCGCATGGAGCGGGACGGGCTGGTGCACGTGGGCGCGGACCGTCGGTTGGAGCTGACCGTGGCGGGCCGCGAGCGGGCCGTGTCCGTGCTGCGCAAGCACCGCCTGGCCGAGCGCCTGCTTGCGGACGTGATCGGCCTCGAGTGGGAGCTCGTCCACGAGGAGGCCTGCCGCTGGGAGCACGTGATGAGCGACCAGGTGGAGCGCCGCCTGCTCACGCTGCTGGAGAACCCCACCGAGACCCCCTACGGCACCCCGATCCCGCCCCGGCCCGAGCAGGCCTCCGCCGAGGACTGGAGCCGCGACATGGGCCTGGCGGGCGCCCGGCTCTCCGAGGAGGCCGCCACCGCCGGCCGGTTCCGCGTCCGCGGGCTGGCCGAGGGCGTGCAGACCGACCCCGAGCTGCTGGCCCAGCTGGCCGGCGCCGGCGTGACCCCCGGCCGCGTGGTGCGTGCCGAGGCCGCCCGCGACGCCGGGTACATCCGGGTCGAGGGCGAGGCGGAGGACGGCGCGGCCGCGGACGGCGGGGCCCTCGAGCTGGCCGAGGCCACGGCCGCGCACGTGTGGGTCGAGCGTCTCGACGGCTGAGGCGCGGCGCGCCGTCGTCGTGCGTGACGGGGGCGTGATGGCCCGGTGACGGGCCGGTGAACCTCTTCCGCCGCCGCAGGCGACACGCGGCGCGCCGATGCACCCGCGTTTAGCGTGGAGACACGACGCCCCTGTGTCCCCACGCTTCCGAGGCCCCCGATGCGCACACTCGTCCTCAACGCCGGCTACGAACCCCTCTCGGTCGTCTCCGACCGCCGGGCGCTGCTGCTCGTGGCCACCGGCAAGGCGAGCGTGCTCGAGGACGCCGGTGACCCGATGCGCAGCCCCACCCGCGCGTGGGGCCGGCCCCTCGTGATCCTGCTGCACCAGTACATCCGGGTGCCCCACACGGACGCGGCCCCGGTCTCCCGCAAGGGCGTGCTGCGCCGGGACGGACACCGATGCGCCTACTGCGGCGCCCACGCCACCACCGTGGACCACGTGCGGCCGCGCTCGCGGGGCGGCGAGAACACGTGGGAGAACCTCGTGGCCTGCTGCCTGCGCTGCAACGGGGCGAAGGCGGACCGCTCGCTCGAGGCCCTGGGCTGGCGGCTGCGGGTGGAGCCGGTGCGCCCGCGCGGGGCCCAGTGGCGGATCCGCGAGCTGGAGCGGCCCGCCGAAGCGTGGCGGGACTACCTGCGCCTGGCGGCCTGACGCCGGAAGCGGAATCGCGCCCGCCCGTGCCCGGCGGTTCCTAGACTCTCGAACGGTCGAGAGAGCGGAGGGGCCCATGAGCATGGAGTCGGCGGCACGGATGTCCATGATGCGGATGACCCGCGGACAGTCCGACGCCCAGCAGAGCCTCGCCCGCGGCACGGTGCGCCGGACCATCGCGTTCGCGGGCCGGTACCGCACCCGACTGATCGTGTTCGTCGCGGCGTCCATCGTGGGCGCGGTGCTCGGCGTGGCCTCGCCCGTGCTGGCCGGCGACGTCGTCAACGCGATCACCGGTGGCGCGGACCGCGGGCTCGTGGTGCGCCTGGCCCTGCTGATCGCCCTCGTGGCCGTGCTCGACGCGGCGCTGTCCGTGTTCACCAAATGGCTCTCCTCCGGGCTGGGGGAACGCGTCATCTACGACCTGCGCACCGCCGTGTTCGACCACGTGCAGTGCATGCCGGTGGCGTTCTTCCAGCGCACCCGCACCGGCGCGCTCGTCTCACGCCTGAACAACGACGTGATCGGGGCGCAGTCGGCGATCTCGCGGACCCTCTCCGGCGTCGTCGCGAACGTGGTGTCCGTGGCGCTGACCCTGGGCGTCATGGTGGCCACCAGCTGGCAGGTCACCGTCCTGTCCCTCGTGATGCTGCCGCTGTTCCTGGTGCCGGCCCGGGCGGTCGGCTCGAAGCTGGCGGGCCTGTCCCGCGAGCGGGCCGGGCACAACGCGGCCATGGGCGGCCAGATGACCGAGCGGTTCTCCGCTCCCGGCGCCACGCTCATCAAGCTCTTCGGCCGCCCCGCCGCCGAGTCCGCCGAGTTCGCCCGCCGTGCGGACCGCGTGCGCGCCACCGGCGTGGACATCTCCGTGCGCCAGGCCGTCTTCACCACGCTGCTCACCCTGGTCTCCGCGCTCGCGCTCGCGGCCGTGTACGGCGTGGGCGGGCTCCAGGCGATCGCGGGCACCCTCGACGCCGGCGACGTCGTCACCCTCGCCCTGCTGCTGACCCGCCTCTACGCGCCGCTGACCGCGCTGGCGAACGCCCGCGTGGAGATCATGAGCGCGCTCGTGAGCTTCGAGCGCGTGTTCGAGGTCCTGGACCTGGAGCCCCTCATCACGGAGCCCGCGCGGCCCGCAACACTGCCGGAGGGGCCCCTGTCTGTGCGGCTGCGGGACGTGCGCTTCGCCTACCCCACCGCGGAGCAGGTGTCCCTGGCCTCCCTCGAGGAGGTCGCCGTGCTGGATACGCGCGGCGGCGAGGAGGTGCTGCACGGGATCGACGTGGCCGTGCCCGCCGGGGCCACCGTGGCCCTCGTGGGCTCCTCGGGTGCGGGCAAGTCCACCATCGCCTCGCTCGTCACGCGCCTGCACGACGTCACCTCCGGCGCCGTCGAGATCGGCGGCGTGGACGTGCGGGACCTCGCGTTCGCGGACCTGCAGCGGGCTGTGGGCATGGTGACCCAGGACGGCCACCTCTTCCACGAGACCGTGCGCGCCAACCTGACGCTGGCCCGCCCCGACGCGACGGACGAGCAGCTGTGGGACGCCGTCGAGCGGGCCCGCCTGCGCCCCGTGGTCGAGGCGCTGCCGGACGGGCTGGACACCGTGGTCGGCGAGCGCGGCTACCGCCTCTCCGGCGGTGAGCGGCAGCGCATGACGATCGCGCGGCTGCTGCTGGCGGCCCCGCGCGTCGTGGTGCTGGACGAGGCGACGGCGGCGCTGGACTCCACCAACGAGCACGCCATCCAGGAGGCGCTGGGGGAGGCGCTGGCCGGGCGGACCGCGATCGTGATCGCGCACCGGCTCTCCACCGTGCGCAGTGCGGACGAGATCCTCGTGGTCGAGGCCGGGCGGATCGTGGAGCGCGGCACGCACGCCGCGCTGCTCGCGGCGGGCGGGCGGTATGCGGAGCTCTACACCACGCAGTTCGCGGACGCGGAATGAGGCGGCGGCCGGACCGGCCACCCGGGTGCCCCAGGCCGGAATCGAACCGACGGCCTACCCTTTAGGAGAGGGTCGCTCTATCCAACTGAGCTACTGGGGCGCGGACCGCGCGTCGGTCCGGTGAGCGAGTCTAGCCGAGCCCCTCAGGCCTCCCGCGCGGCGGGACCACGACGACGGCGCCGCCCGGCCCACAGCATCACGGCCACCGCCAGCGCGAGCAGCGCGAGCAGGACCCAGCGGGTCAGCGTCAGGGCGGCCGCCAGGCCGGCGCCCGGCCCGCCGGCGGCGATGGCCTGCTCGATCGCGATGTTCTCGCAGATGTCCACGACCGCGAACAGCACGCCCAGCCCGAAGACGACCCACTTGGCGCCGACGGGACGCAGGCGCCACGCGCCGACCGCGGTGACCGTCAGCGCCACGGCGATCGGGAAGATCACGCCGGCCGTCTTGTGCACCCAGTTCAGCTGGCCGCGGGCGTCCTCGTCCATGACCGCGGAGAGCGCACGGATGTGGTCCTGCCCGTAGAACAGCAGGGAGTCCGGCATCGCCAGGCCGCCGCTGAGCTGGGTCATCTGCTGCAGCACCAGCAGATGGAGGTACGCGCCCACGAGCAGGGTGGTCACGATCAGCGCGCTGACCGGGATCGCGGGGCTGCCCTCGCGCTCAGCGGCCGTGGCGAGGTCCTCACGGACGTTGACGTCACGCAGCGTGGGGCGGGAGCGCGGGGACTCGGCGACCGGGCGCGCGGCGGGCCGCGACGGGCGCGGACGGGACTTGCGGGACTTCTGGGACACGGGGCACCTCCGCGGTCCATCCTCCCAGACCGTCCGAGCCGGCCCGGCCCCGCGCCGCCCAGCTCACTTTCGAACGTGAAATCGGGGTCATGGGGACTTTCGAACGCGAGATAGGCCCCGCATCACGTTCGAGAGTGCGGGTGGGGTGGGGTGGGCCGGGCGGGGTGGGGCGGGGGCGACGACGGCGGCCCCGCTGTCGCGTCCGGAGCCCCGCCTAGACTGGGTCCGCCATGGCTGACCTCTTCTCCGCGCTCGGACGCACGCCCCTGAACCTCGACCGGACCCGCCGCCCCGCGGACCCGGAGACCGCCCTGCCCGGGCTCGTGCCCCCGGCCGTCACGCGCGCGGCCGCGGACCCCGAGGCCTGGGGCGAGGACGCCCGCCCGGCCGCTCCGGCGCACACTCCCGAGTCGCTCGTGGCGGGGCTCAACCCGCAGCAGGCCGCCGCGGTGACCCACACGGGGGCGCCGCTGCTGATCGTGGCGGGCGCCGGCTCGGGCAAGACCCGGGTGCTGACCCACCGCATCGCGTGGCTGCTCGCCACCGGCCGGGCGCGGCCGCACGAGATCCTCGCCATCACCTTCACGAACAAGGCCGCCGCGGAGATGCGCGAGCGCGTGGCCGGGCTGATCGGTCCCACCGCCCAGCGGATGTGGATCTCCACGTTCCACTCCTCCGCCGTGCGGCTGCTGCGCAACGAGGCCGCCAACATCGGGCTGAAGTCCACGTTCACCATCTACGACTCGGCGGACAGCCTGCGCCTGGTCACCACCGTCGCCAAGCAGCACGAGCTGGACCCGAAGCGCTTCGCGCCCAAGGCCCTGCTGAACCGCATCAGCTCCCTGAAGAACGAGCTCGTGGAGGCGGACGACTACGCCGCCACCGTGGCCGAGGGGGACCCGTGGGGCCGCGCCGTCGCCGCCGTCTACCGGGACTACACGGCCCGCCTGCGCCAGGCCAACGCCCTGGACTTCGACGACCTGATCGGCATGACGGTCCACATGTTCGAGGCGTTCCCGCGCGTGCTGGACAACTACCGCCGCCGGTTCCGCCACGTCCTCGTGGACGAGTACCAGGACACCAACCACGCCCAGTACCGCCTGATCCGGCTCCTCGCCGGCCCGGCGGGCGACCCCGAGGGCGTGGAGACCCCCGGCGGCGAGCTGACCGTCGTCGGCGACTCGGACCAGTCCATCTACGCGTTCCGCGGCGCGGACATCCGCAACATCGTCGAGTTCGAGCAGGACTTCACGGACGCCGTCACCATCAAGCTCGAGCAGAACTACCGCTCCACGCAGACCATCCTGGACGCCGCCAACGCGGTGATCGAGCGCAACCCGGACCGCCGCCCCAAGCGCCTGTGGACGGCCGAGGGGGAGGGCCCGGCGATCGTCGGGTACGCCGCGGAGAACGAGTCCGCCGAAGCGGAGTGGATCGCCACCACCATCGACCGGCTGCAGGACGAGGACGGGATCCGCCCGGCCGACGTCGCCGTGTTCTACCGGACCAACGCGCAGTCCCGCGTGCTCGAGGAGCGGCTGGTGACGCGCGGCATCCCGTACCGGGTCATCGGCGGCACGCGCTTCTACGACCGCAAGGAGATCAAGGACGCGCTCGCCTACCTGCGGGTGATCGTCAACCCCGACGACGACGTCAACGTGCGCCGCATCCTCAACGAGCCCAAGCGGGGCATCGGGGACCGGGCCGAGGGCGCCATCGCCGCGTGGGCCGAGCGCAACCGCTCCACGTTCTCCGCGGCCCTGCGCGACGCCGAGAACGCCCCCGGCATGGCCGCCCGCTCGCTCAAGGCCGTCCGCGGCTTCGTGCAGATGATGGACGACCTCGGCCAGGTCGCCGAGTCCGCCGGCCCGGCCACCGTCCTGGAGGCCGTCCTCGAGCAGTCCGGCATGCTGGCCGCCCTCCGCGAGTCCGAGGACCTGCAGGACGAGTCCCGCGCGGACAACCTCGGCGAGCTCGTCGCCGTCGTCCGCTCCTTCGAGACGACGCACCCGGACGGCACCCTGTCCGACTTCCTCGAGCAGGTCGCGCTCGTGGCGGACGCGGACCAGCTGCCCACGGCCCCGGACGTGGAGGGCGAGGCGCGCGCGGAGCAGCAGGGCCAGGTCACGCTCATGACGCTGCACACCGCCAAGGGCCTCGAGTTCCCCGTGGTGTTCCTGACGGGCATGGAGCACGGGGTGTTCCCGCACGCCCGCTCGATGACGGACGAGAAGGAGCTCGCGGAGGAGCGTCGTCTGGCCTACGTGGGCCTGACGCGCGCCCGCCGTCGCCTGTTCCTCACGCGCGCCGAGGCGCGTTCGCTGTGGGGCCAGCACCAGTTCAACCCGCCCAGCCAGTTCCTCGGGGAGATCCCGGAGACGCTCATCGACTGGGAGCGGGAGGGCACCACGCGCTCGGCCGGCTCGTTGAGCCTGACCGGCGCCGGCACCTCGCGCTACGCGGGGCGGTTCGGGGGCGGCCGGCCGGCCTGGCGGTCCCGGGACGACGACGGCGCGCGACCCCAGCGCCTCACCCGCGGGGACGAGCCGGCGGACCTCACGGTGCCCTCCGGCGTGGTGCGCGGGAAGGCGCCGAGCCGGGTGCAGCCGCAGAAGGAGATCGTGGCGCTCAGCCCGGGCGACCGCGTCTCCCACGCCACGTTCGGCGAGGGGCGCGTGGACGCCGTCGCGGGCGCGGGGGACAAGACCGTCGCGACCGTCACCTTCGACGCCACCGGGGCGCAGAAGCGGCTGCTGCTGCGCTACGCCCCGCTGACGAAGGTCGAGGGCTGACGGGACCGGCCCGCCGACCCCCCGGTCGCCCCGGGGCGTGGACTACAGTGAGCCGTGGAACGCCGCCGTCCGCCGCCCCGCCGTGCCCCCGCGCCCGGCCCGGCCACGGAGGGGGCGTCGACGTCGGCCGCGCCCGCGGGCGAGGCCGGCAGACCCTGTCTTCGACCAAGAAGGACACACCACCGTGGACCTGTATGAGTACCAGGCGCGCGATCTGTTCGAGGCGCACGGCGTCCCCGTGCTGGCCGGCATCGTTGCGCAGACCCCGGACGAGGCCAAGGCGGCCGCGGAGAAGATCGGCGGCGTCACCGTCGTCAAGGCGCAGGTGAAGGTCGGCGGCCGCGGCAAGGCCGGCGGCGTGAAGGTCGCCAAGACGGCCGACGAGGCCTACGAGCACGCCAAGGCCATCCTGGGGATGGACATCAAGGGCCACACCGTGCACCAGGTCATGATCGCCCAGGGCGCCGACATCGCCGAGGAGTACTACTTCTCCGTGCTGCTGGACCGCGCCAACCGCACCTACCTGGCCATGTGCTCGGTCGAGGGCGGCATGGAGATCGAGCAGCTCGCCGAGGAGCGCCCCGAGGCCCTCGCCAAGGTGCCCGTCTCCCCGCTGACCGGCATCGACGCCGGGACCGCCCAGAAGATCGTCACCGAGGCGGGCTTCCCCGAGGAGCTGCGCGCCGACGTCGCCGAGGTCATCCAGAAGCTCTGGGAGGTCTTCGAGAAGGAGGACGCCACCCTCGTCGAGGTGAACCCGCTGGTGAAGACCGGCGACGGCACGATCCTCGCCCTGGACGGCAAGGTCTCCCTCGACGACAACGCGGCGTTCCGCCACGAGGGCCACGCCGCCCTCGTCGACGAGCGCACCGAGGACCCGCTGGAGGCCAAGGCCAAGGCCAACGGCCTCAACTACGTGAAGCTGGACGGCCAGGTCGGCGTGATCGGCAACGGCGCCGGCCTCGTGATGTCCACCCTCGACGTCGTCGCGTACGCCGGCGAGAAGCACGGCGGCGTGAAGCCGGCCAACTTCCTGGACATCGGCGGCGGCGCCAACGCCGAGGTCATGGCCAACGGCCTCGACGTCATCCTGGGCGACGATCAGGTCAAGTCCGTGTTCGTGAACGTCTTCGGCGGCATCACCGCGTGCGACCAGGTCGCGAACGGCATCGTCAAGGCCCTCGAGATCCTGGGTGACACCGCCACCAAGCCGCTGGTCGTGCGCCTGGACGGCAATGCCGTGGAGGAGGGCCGCCGCATCCTGCAGGAGGCGAACCACCCGCTCGTCACCCTGGCCGCCACCATGGACGAGGGCGCCGACAAGGCCGCCGAGCTCGCCCACTCCGCGAACTGACCGTTCGGAAAGACTGAGGAAACAGCTATGTCGATCTACCTGAACAAGGACTCCAAGGTCATCGTCCAGGGCATCACCGGCGGTGAGGGCACCAAGCACACCCGCCTCATGCTCAAGGCCGGCACGAACATCGTGGGCGGCGTGAACGCCCGCAAGGCCGGCACCACGGTGTCCCACGAGGACAAGGACGGCAACGCCGTCGAGCTGCCCGTCTTCGGCTCCGTCAAGGAGGCCATGGAGAAGACCGGCGCGGACGTGTCCGTCGCCTTCGTGCCGCCGGCCTTCGCCAAGGACGCCGCCATCGAGGCCATCGAGGCCGAGATCCCGCTGCTCGTGGTCATCACCGAGGGCATCCCGGTGCAGGACTCCGCCGAGTTCTTCGCCCTGTCGCAGTCGAAGACCGGCGAGGACGGCAAGCCGAAGACCCGCATCATCGGCCCGAACTGCCCCGGCATCATCACCCCGGGCGAGGCCCTGGCGGGAATCACCCCGGCCACCATCACCGGCTCAGGCCCCATCGGCCTCGTGTCCAAGTCCGGCACGCTGACCTATCAGATGATGTACGAGCTGCGTGACTTCGGCTTCTCCACCGCCATCGGCATCGGCGGCGACCCGGTCATCGGCACCACCCACATCGACGCCCTCGAGGCGTTCGAGGCCGACCCGGACACCCAGGCCATCGTGATGATCGGTGAGATCGGCGGCGACGCCGAGGAGCGTGCGGCCGAGTTCATCAAGGCCCACGTCACCAAGCCGGTCGTCGGCTACGTGGCCGGCTTCACCGCCCCGGAGGGCAAGACCATGGGCCACGCCGGCGCCATCGTCTCCGGCTCCGCCGGCACCGCGCAGGCCAAGAAGGAGGCCCTCGAGGCCGCGGGCGTGAAGGTCGGCAAGACCCCGTCCGAGACCGCCCAGCTCATGCGGGAGATCCTGCAGGCCCAGGCCTGATCCCGACCCTCGGCCGCCGGGCCTGACGGCACGGCGACCACAGCGAACGGCCCCTCACCCGCCAGGGTGAGGGGCCGTCGTCGTGGTGAGGTCCTGTGAGATGACGGGAGACGCGGAGTCAGAGCCACTCGTGGCGGCGGGCGAACCGCGCCGCGTCATGGCGCGTGGACGTCTGGGTCTTCTGCATGGCGCTGGAGAGGTAGTTGCGGACCGTGCCCTCCGCGAGGTGCAGCTGCTGCGCGATCCTGGCCACGGAGTACCCCTCGCCCGTGGCACGCAGGGCGTCGAGCTCCCGGTCGGTGAGGGGACAGTCGTCCGAGATCGCCCGGGCCGTGGTGTCCGGATCGATCCATCGTTGCCCGCTGTTCACCCTGCGGATCACATCGGCGATCTCCTCCGGCTCCGCAGACTTGGTGACGAACCCGGCGACGCCGGCCTTCAGCGCCCGTCGGAGCACCCCGGGACGGGCGTGGCGGGTGAGCATCACCACGGGGAGGTCGGGGTGGGTCTCGCGGAGCGTCGCGACGGCTGCGACGCCGTCCAGACCGGGCATCTCCATGTCCGTCACCAGCATGTCGGGATCGATGCGGCGCACTGCCTCGACCGCCTCATGGCCGTCGGCGGCCACCTCCTCGACGCGGATGCCGCCCTCTATCTCCAGCAGAGTGGCCAGTGCTGTGCGCAGGAGCTTCTCGTCGTCCGCCAGGACGATCCTGATGTCATTCACACCGACTCCTCCTCGTCCGCTTCCCATCGTGCCCCGAGGGTGAACCGTCCGTCGACACAGGAGACGTCCAGGCGGCCTCCGACCCCCGCGAGGCGGGACCGGAGGTTGTCCAGCCCTCCCGTGTGGTCCTCGGCGGAGACACCGGCCGCACCGTCATTGGAGATCACCACGTGCCCGGGGGCAAGGCTGATCTCGACCCTGCGGGCGTCGGAGTGACGCAGGATGTTGGTGGTCCCCTCCCTGATCACGACGCCGGCCACATGCTCGAACTCTTCGCCTCGCGGGCCGCCGTCGTCGTCGGTGGTGACGGTGATGCCTGTGGCCTCGAGCAGCGCGACGGAGTTCGCGAGCTCACCGCGCAGGGTCAAGGTGTGCCCGTCCTGTGCCAGCGCCTTGGTCTCGGCCATGGTCTGGCGCAGGGTCTGCTGAGCCTCATCGAGTTCCCGCTGGGCCGCGTCGGTGTCCGTGGAAAGCATCCGCTGGGCGACGGCGATCTTGAGCTTCACCACGTGCAGCGCATGGCCTTGGATGTCATGGAGGTCCTGGGAGAAGCGCAGCCGCTCGGCATCGAGAGAGGCTGCCCGCTCCTGCTCCGCACGCTGGTCCTGCAGGCGCATGAGGTCGAAGGAGATTCGGGAAACGGGGATGGTCACGCACGCGACGCCCGTCAGCAGGGCGCCCATGCCGACATAGACCCACAAGGCCTGGGGATCGGTGACGAACACGAGAGCGCCGGCCGCCGACCCGACAGTGAGCACCAGCAGGGTCACGACGGCCCTGGCGTGTCGGCTCCACATGACCTCGAGCGCACCGGCGAGGGCGAAGGCCAGGGCGCCCAGGGGAGTCAGATCCCAGAGGGCGCTGAGCGCCCAGGTGAGAGTGCCCAGGGCGAGCACTGCCCAACGCGTCGGAGCAGCCACCTCCCGGTGCCACTGGGACAGCAGCCAGAGGCCGGCGATGAGGCCGGGTGCCAGGACGAGAGGGGGCCACGGCTCCACAGCGGACGTCAGGAGGGCGACGATGGCGGCAACACCGAAGACTGCGAGCAGGACGAAGCTCGTCCTGCTGCGCAGCCTTCGCGTCTCCGACGTGTGCTCGGAGGTCATGGGCACTCCATGTTCAGTCAGCGCGTGGATCGGGTGCCCCTCAGGAGGTCACCTGCGTCTCTCGCTCGACGGCCTTGTGGCTGGCCGAGAACCCCACAGCGGTCGCGACGACGGCGACCACCATGCCGACGATCAGCCAGGTGGCGTCGGCGGTGTCCCGTGCGGGGACCCAGGAGGTGATCTCAGAGGGCAGGATCTCGGGGATGGGCAGGTAGTGCAGCGTCAACATGACGCCGAACGCGGTGGCACAGAGAAACAGGATGAATGCGATGGTCCGGATGGTCTTCATGGGAGCCTCCCGTGTCCAGGTCGATGGTTGGTTCTCTTCGGTGGTCCCGATCCGCCGCGGGTGCCGCGGGATCGGAACGACATCCACGGGCGTGTCAACTTGTCTGTGTAAGCGGGGTGGTCACAGGTAGGGGTTGATCCGGTCGGGGTAGGCCGCGGCGAGCTGGGCGAGGGCCTGCTTC
>NZ_JBSEYU010000011.1:0-55740 GCF_053627955.1 Micrococcus sp. 093350064-1 | reverse complement strand
GGGGCAGCAGGCGGGCCGCTTCGCGGCCGCCTCGGGTGCGGCCCTGGCGGGCCGACCGCCCCGCTGACGCGGGGCCTGGGCGCGCTCCGCGCGCCGGTTGGGTGCCCCTCCCGTTGAGTGCCCGGCGTACAGCGGGGCACGGCGGGCGCTGACGCGCCGCCGGGCGAGCTGCCAGACGGCAGGGCCCGGGACGGTGGGGGTGGGGCTGGCGCTAACACTCCCCCGGGCCGGTTCGGGCCGAACAAGGGCACCCCCGCCAGGACGGCCCACACGCCCCCTCAGGCGCGGGCACCACCGATCCGGCACTCACGCCCACCGGCCCCACGAACGGCCCGCACACGCCCACACAGCCGCCCCGCCCTCCCCCAGCCCCCGACGCGGCCCCGCCGAGGGCCGGCGCACTCCGAGCACCCCCCGGGAGGCCGAGCACACGCGCGCCCGGCCCCGACGGCCCGACCGGCCCGGACGGCCCGACGGCGGCCCGGGCCGGGCGGCGGCCCGGGCCGGGCGGCGCGACCGGGCGCACGGGACGCCGCACCACACACCACACCACACACACGCCACACCCCACGCCATAAACCACGCCACACCCCCAGTAGACACCCCCTCCCCAAACATGTATTGTTAGACACGTTGGAGGGCACCGCCCACCACACCCCCGCAGGGCCCATCAGGGGCCCCGCACCCCACCCCAAGGAGGACATCATGTTCCAGTTCACCGCTCAGGCCCTGTACCGCGCGCTCGACGTGGCCGGCATGCCGGCTCTGAAGGCCACTCACGACGCGCGGCCGGCCTTGCACCACGTGCAGGGGGTGTTCACTGATCAGGGCCTGATCTTCACCGCCACGGACCGGTACCACGCGGTGCGTACCGTGGCCGCGTACGAGGGTGAGGCTCCCACGCACGGCCAGGGGGCCCCGGAGGTGCTGATCCATCGTGAGGGCCTCAAGCGCCTGCTGCCGATGCTCAAGGCGGCCAAGTCCGCCCCGGCGACGGTGGAGGCCGACGCGGACGCGGTGGTCTTCACCGTGGGGGGCCAGAGCATGCGCTTGGAGAACGCCGCCGGGGACGGCATGGACTTTCCCCGCGTGGAGGCGCTGTTCCGCCTGCACCAGAACGCGACCCATCCCCCGCAGGCCGAGCCGTTCGTGTCCCTGAGCCCGGAGAAGCTGCAGCAGATCACCACGGTGGTCAAGCGGCACACCGGGCGCGCGATGCCCCTGCATCTGTCCCTGGACCGGTTCACTGCGGGCAAGCCGATGAGCTGGATGCTCGGGGACTGGGCCGTGGGCATGCTGATGCCGGTGCGCAACGACGGGCCCTGCACGCACGAGAGCGAGGCCCGCCGGGACGATGGCGGCCTGAGCCGCCTGTTCTCGGCCGTGCCGCTGATGGAGGCCCCGGATGCCGCCCCCACCCGGGAGGACTCCGCGGAGGTGGCCGCCGCCCGGGCCACCACGCGCGGGACTCAGGCGTCGGTCCTCGCCTGATCCTCACGGTCCGCGCGGGGCGGGACTGGCCACGGGGCCGGTCCCGCCCCGCGCGGCGTCGCCGGGTTGCACCCTCCCCCCGATATGTGTATGGTTAGACACGTCAGCAGGGGGCGCGAGGCCCCCGGCACCCCCATCAAGGAGAGCCCCGTGGACACCGAGACCATCTGCACCTCCGCCACCGTCACCATTGGCCAGCCGGTCACCTACGTCGATCACCGCCTGGAGGGCGGGTCCATCCGCTTCCACGACGGCGTCGTGACCGCCATCGACCCGGTGGCACAGACCTTCGACATCGCCATCACCACGTTCATGCGCGGCCGCCACACCATCACCGTCTGGGATCAGTGGCACGGGGACGGCCTGCCCTACGCCATGCCGGCCGACGAGGCCCCCGCGGCCGCCTGAGACGCCCGTCGGGGCGGGGGTTGCACCCCCGCCCCGGTAGATGTATAGTTAGACATATCGCAGGGGGCACGAGGCCCCCCGCATCCCCCACTGGAGGTTCACATGTCCCACGCCGCCCGCTCCACCCGCTCCCCCCGCGCCGCCCACCTGGCCCGCACCCTCACCGTCGGCCTGCAACGCGCGGCCCGCACGAGCTCGCAGGTGCTGCTCTACGGCTCCACCCTCCTGTTCGCCGGGATCTTCACCGGCCTGATCCACGTGAACATCTCCCTGCTGCCCCCCTCCGCCCTGTGGGCCCTGGCCGCGTGGTGCCTCATGGTGATCGCCTTCCTGGGGCTGAGCGTTGGCAGCGTCTGCGCCCGCATCATGCTCACCCTGGCCCGCGGCGGCCGAGGCCTCGCCCGCCGCGCCTGGGACGCCTCGCGCGTCTGACCCCCCGCCCTCGCGGCCCGCGCGGGCGGGGTTGCATCCCCCTCCCATACGTATGTAGTTAGACATGTCCAGGGGGATTGCCTCGGACACCACGCAGGGCCCACCAGGGGCCCGGCACCCCGAGAGAAGGGACGCCCATCATGGCGAACGCGATCAAGATCACCACCGACGGCACCACCACCACCGAGACCGTCAACGGCCTGCAGGACTTCCAGAAGCACGTCGAGGGCTGGGTCGAGGCCCTCGGCGCCGACGACGGCCGCCACATCTTCTGGTTCAACGAGGAGGGCAAGGTCAACGGCATGGCCGCCAACGACAAGGCCCACCGCCTGGTCCACGAGCTCGTGACCGGCCTGTCCCCGTGGGACGTGATCGTCGGCCCCGTGCTGATCACCGGCCCGCTGGCCGCCGACGGCGAGCACTACGAGGCCCCGGCCGCGGAGATGCTCGCCCGGTTCGACCTGGCCTGACCGGCCCAGCCTCGGCGGGCGGTCCCGAGAGGGGCCGCCCGCCCCGGCGGCGGCCGCCCGCGCGCTGGCCCGCGAGCGCAGGCCAGCCGGCGCGCCCGGCGGTCCCGGGCGGGGTTGCCCCGCCACCCTGATACGTGTATGGTTAGACACATCGCGGGGATCAAGAGGATCCCAGCACCCCGAGTGAAGGGACGGCCCGTCATGGCCACCATCGAGATCACCCCGGCCGCCGTCGAGGCGGACCTGCTCCTGACCCCGTTCGTCGTCGTCGGACAGCTGCGCGCCCCGGGCCACTGCCAGGCCTGGATGGACTCCACGGACCGGGTCTGCTCCACGGCCACGGACGGCCACCTGTGCCCCCGCCACCGCACCGTGGCCCGCAAGCGCCGCGCCCGGCGCCTGGCCGAGATCGAGGCCGAGCAGACCAAGGACCGGGCCGCCAAGGCCGCCGCGGCCGAGCGCGCTCGCGGACGCCTGGGGGGCAACCGCCGCGAGCTGGCCGCCGTCGAGGCCGAGCTGGCCCACCTGTCGGCCGTGCCCGTGGACGACCGGGCCGCCGCCGGCGGGGCCGTCCATCCCTCCATCGCCCGCCGCATGGACGCCTCCCTCTCCGAGACACGTGTCGCCAAGGGCCAGCGCCTGACCCGCCGCGCCGAGCACCTGCGCCAGCAGATCACCCTCGCCGAGTCCTGCCCCCCACCCCCGGCCCCCGCGCCCGGGGAGCCGGGGGCCGCCCCTACTCCCCCGCGCCGCACCCTCTACCAGCGCCTGCGCACCCTCGCCGAGCGGCTGAACGATCACGCCGGCGCCGAGATGATCACCCCGCGCGCCCTCGCACAGCTCGAGCACCTCCCCGCCCGTGACGCGGCCCTCGGCGGACTTGTCCTGGCTGTGGCCGACCGCAGCGGCGAGCACGACCCCGCACACGTCTACGTCACCACCGATCGCGCGCTCGCGGGCCACTTCGCCGGCCACCACGCCGCCGGGCCCGCCGGCGGGGCCCTCTACGCCGTCCAGCCGGCCGGGCCCCTCACCCCGGACCCCGACTTCCCCACCGTGGGGATGCGCTGCCCGTCCGCGACGATCCTCTCCAGCACGCCTGCCACCCCGTGGCAGAACCCCCATGCGGATAAGCCGTACACCACCTGGCAGGACCGCCGCAGCCCCATCTACGCCCCCGACGGCCACGCACTGCCCTCCCCCTCGGCCGCGCGTCTGGGCGTCACCGCCGAGGACCTGCACCACCTCGGCCCCTGGCCCGAGCTCAACCAGATCAACCGCGCCAGCCACGCCGTCATCCTCACCCTTCGCCCCGGCATGACCCACGAGGACATCGCGCGGATGAACCGCCGTTTCCAGGCCTGACCAGCCGCGAGCGCCGGCCGTCCGAGCATGGGGCGGCAGCGCTCGCGGCCGGCGGTTGCACCCCCTCTCCGATATGTGTATGGTTAGACATATCGCAGGGATCGAAAGGATCCCCGCACCCCCGACCGAAGGGACGGCTCCCATGGCCCAGAACACCACCCCCGCACCGACCTCCGCGAGCGCGCGCGCCGTCGAGGCCCTCCTGGCCGACCCGGAGCACCTGCGCTCCACCCTCACGGCCCTGGTCCAGCGCGCGGCCTACCTCACCGCCGCCATGCACTGGGACGCCCAGGACAACGTCGGCAGCTCCGAGTGGATGGCCGAGTCCCTCGCCCACGTCCTGCCCAGCGCCGAGATCCCCACGATCCTCGCCGAGGGCGGCTTCGACCTCCCCGCGTCTTCCATGGAGCCCTACCTGACCCGCTACATCCCCGCCGCACCCCCCGCCCACGTCTACTGACCCCCACCCGTCCGCGAGCGCCGGCCCCCTCCCGTGCTCGCGGACGGGCACGGAGGCGCAGCCGGTAGCGTGCGGGTGTGCGCCGGCTCTTCTCATGGGGCCACGGGGGCGCGGGCACCCCGTGAGGGGCCACGCCCGCGCCGCCACACCACCCCCACCCCAGACAACGGACCCCCTGGAGGAGACCACCCATGAGCACCCCACCGCGCGCTCGCGGTGAGGCTCCGCCCGCGGCCGGATCTCTCCGCCGAGGGCGTCGGCGGCACCAGCTGATGGCCGCCGGCGCCCGCAGGGTCAAGGGGACGTGTCGCCAAGAGGCCGGGGCTGCCGGCGAGGTCGTCCCGCGTGTTTGACTCAACCCCCTTGTGGTGTATAGTTAGACACGTCGCAGGGGGCATGAGGCCCCCAGCATCCCGAGCCATGGAGGCCCCCATGAACGAGAACGTTCTGACCCGCACCGAGCTGGAGCTCACCCTGACCCTCGGCAGCCTGACCGCCCGCCACGGACGCCCTGGCGCCTTCGTCGAGCTGCAGTCCCTCTCCGATGCCACCGGCGGGATGATCCTGCGCGTCAGCTCCACGGACGGCCTGGAGTGGTCCAGCTCCCACACCAGCCTGGTGAGCATGGGCTCGCCCCTGCCTCGGGTCGCCCTGGACTACCCCGGCCTGACGCGCCTGAGGAACGGCGTGCGCGCCGCGGCCGACCTGTGCGGATGGGTCCGTCTGCGCGCCGACGAGCACACGCTGCAGCTGCTCGCCGACGGAGACCACATCCCGGAGTCCGAGCGCATCCTGGCCACGGCCCCCAACCACGCCAGCGCGCACCCTGCCCCGGCGCAGCCCCGGCCGGTCGCCCCCGTGAACTGCCCTCCCCTGCCGGCGCGCACGTCCCTTCCGGCCGGCCCCCTGGCCGACCTCACCTGCCACGTCTCCGAGCACGCGCTGCTGAACCTGCACGGCACCGGAGACCCCCGCCTGGTCGGCTGGAGCCTCGGCGTCACCAGTCACGGGCAGATGCTCGCCCAGGACCTCACCAGCACCCGCTACCCGGGCGAGGCCGCCCACCTGCGCCGCCTCGAGGCCCTCTGACCCAGCCCCCCTGCCCCCGCGCCGGACGCGCGCGGGGGCGGGGGTTGACCCCTCCCCCATAGGCGTGTATGGTTAGACACATCGCAGGGGGCATGAGGCCCCCGGCACCCCGAGCAAGGGAGAGCCGCCATGGCCACCATCAAGTCCCCCGGCACCTGGGTCGATCTCAACGGGCAGGTCACCTGCCTCACTCACGCCCCCATGTCCTTGACCGCCCGCCTCGAGGAGCGCCCCCGCCTGCGCACGGTCACCACGACCACCACCGTCTGGAGGAAAATCACCGCGACCATGATCACCGCCTGGGCCAACGAAGTCGGGAGCCTGACCCAGGCCTTCGGCCTGGCCACCTGCGAAGTGTGCCGCCGCAAGACCCCGGCACGCTGACCACCCTCGAACCCGCGAGCGCCCCCGAGAGGCGCTCGCGGGCTCGGCCTCCAGCGAAACAGGGGACCCCGACTAGGCCCCTCATCAAGGCTTATCCCAGGGCCACGCCGATCAACGCGGCCCGCTTCGTCCCCTATGGAAGGAGTGCCATGTCCAACCCTCGCCCCAACTCGGAGATGCAGCCGGAGGCGCCTGCGCCGAGAGCGCAGGCCGACTGGGGGCAGTGGGGCCGGCGGGCCACGGCGACGGCCCAGGGGATAGTCGTGGTGGCCACCCTCGTCCTGGGCACCATCGCTGCCTTGCAGACCCATGAGGGAGACACGCAGCTCGCCGACCTGGGGCGGGCAGCCTTCATCACCTTCTACTGTGGCGGGATCAGGGCATTCCTGAGTCTCTATCCCGCAGGTCGTGATCGGCTCCCCTGGTCCCTCCCCGCGCTCCTAGGCGCACCCGCTGGCGGCTGGCTCTTCATGCACCCAGATCTGTACCGCCAGATCCTCCCGGACCCGTTCGTCGGCATCCCCCCGGGGCCCGCCACATGGGCCGCCTTCGGGTTCTCGACCGTACTGTTCATCGGTGTGACCCTCCAGGACCTCCTCACGAGGAGAGGTCAGCCAAAGCCGGAAGCCGGGCGCTGATCTCCACCGGCGGAGACGGTACCTGCGAGCCTGGTTTGACTCCCCACCCTCATACGTGTATAGTTAGACATATCAGCGGGGGGCACCAGGCCCCCGGCACCCCCACCAAGGAGACCCCCATGGACGACTACTGGGAGCAGATCGAGATCACCGAGGCAATGCTGCGCCTCCACGCCCCGACCACCGCCCAGGGCGTGATCGAGATCCTGCGCGCACACGACCCCCAGCAGACCGGCATCGCCGGGGACGCGTTCTACTCCGGCGCCAACGCCGGCCACTCCCTGATCGGCACCCTGGAGCAGTCCGGCTGGGAGATCACCTTCTGGAACGCGCACTACCACTATGGGCTGTCCTATCAGGGCGGCACCGAGCGGCTGCGCTACGTCGAAGGCGACGTCTACACCGGCTGACCCTCAGGGTGCGCCCCACCAGAGGGGCGCACCCCACCGGCCAACGGCCCACGCCCGCGCTCGCGGCCACCACGGCCGCCTCCGCAGAGACCGACCCTCCGCAGCCACCCCCACCATGACGCCGCCCGCACACATAGACCCAGACCGGCACTCGCGGTCCACGGGCAGGGTTGCACCCACACCCCCCGATGTGTATTGTTAGACATGTCAGCAGGGGCCATCAGGGCTCCCGCACCCCCATCCACAGGAGGACACCATGAGCGAGACCCCCGCCACCGCGACCTGCGCCGCCTGGTCCAACCTCAACGGGCAGGTCACCTGCCCCGCCCACGCCCCCACCTCCCTGGCCGCAGCCCTGGAACGCGCCCCCCGCGCCCAGCAGATCCGCACCGACGACGACCTCTGGACCCGCATCACCGCCGAGGACCTCCAGCTCATGGCCGCCTACCTCAACGACCCGGACCAGGCCCGACAGATCTACACCTGCGAGACCTGCCGCCACACCACCTGAGCTCCCCTGCGCACGCCCCGCGCCGCGCTCGCGGCCGGTGGGGGGCACACTGAGACCTGATCTACCCAGACCGCCCAGGAGAGACCCATGGACCAGACACAGGGGCCGGCCCGGTACCACACACACTTCTACGACGTCGCCGGGGCAGATCATGGCGGCGTCGCCCGCCGGCACGGGCTGCTGCCGGCGCCCATGACACCTCAGGAGCTACAGGAGCAGCCGGCCCTGCTGCGTGCACGAGGGCACTCCCACCGGGACTCCGTACTGATGCCTGCCCTGTCGCCCGTCCCCGTTGTCTACTTCCTCGTCGGGGCCGCGCTGTTGGCTTTGGCCCTGCTCTTGGATACCCCGTCCGGGCCTGCCTTCTGGACCGCCTGCGGGCTGGCCGGGGTGATGATGCTGCTGCCGATGCTGATGTGGGCTGCACAGGGGATCTACGCTGCCCGCCAGGCCAGGATTCGGACCCTGATCCGCGCACGTCTGGGCGATGACCACCAGCTCCAGCAGCGCCGCGCCCACGTCCGCTCCCATGGGGCGCTGCCGGCGGCTCTGATCGCCGGAAGGGACCAAGTGCTGCCGGCCAGCGATGACCCCGTGGTGCTCCAGCGCCTGGCCCGCACCAGCGCAGACCTGATGAACACCTCCCCACACCTGCCCGTGCTCGCGGTGCTGGTCTCGGCCGACACCCCCCTGACCCTGCGCCAGGTCCAAAACCGCGCCGAGCACGGCCTGACGGCCACGCCCCGGAAGGCTGTCCGGGCAGCGTTGGAGCAGATGGAGCAGAACCGCTGGGTGCTCACCGACTGGGAATCCAAGCCCCGCACCTACCAGGCCAACCGGGACCGTCCCGGCTTCGTGCAGATGCTCCAGCTGCTGAGCCTGGACACCAACACGGCCGCCTTGCTCCCCCAGGACCAGGCCCCGCTGACCCCAGCCACCACCGCAGGACAGGACCCTGACCTGCTGGCCCGCGCCCAGACCCTGGACCTGCACAACCTCAACGACAGGATGTTCTTCGAGGTCGTCTTCGCCCAGCAGATCCCCCTGCTCGGACTCCACGAGCAGCAGAACGCCCGACAGCTAGCCGCCGCCGTCGCCGCCGTCGAGCAGCTCATCTCCTCCACCGCCCACGCGGACCCTACCGACGAGCTGGCCACCACCCTCCAGCAGCTGCGCTCCCGGCTGCGCATGACCACCGACGAGCCCTCCATGGGCGCTCACCCGATGATCGCGCTCCAGGCCCTCACCGCCGAGCACAACGCCCAAGCGATCGAAGAAGCCATCGCCCAGATCCGCGCCCGCCACCACGACATCGCCGCCACCGTCTGCGCCGACGCACTGCACACCCATGCACGCGCCCTGCGTCAGCTCATCGCGCAGATCCACGACCAGCCCGACATGCAGCCCCTGCTCGCCCAACTGGACACCCCCTGACCGCCCCCCTCTGCCAAGGAGGCCACCATGCGCACCCGCCACCTGCCCCTGATCCCCCTGACCGCCGCCGCGCTCGCGGTCTGCGGCTGCGGGGTCACCGCCACCACCGACCCTGCACCGTCGGAGACGACGGCACCCCCCAGCACCTCAGCAGCCCCCGCCGGCCCCGTCGACCTCGAGATCCTCGTGCAGTGGGACCCTGCCGATAAGAAGAACACCGCGCCGGTCTCCGGCGGGGCCAACCTCTTCGTCGACGGACGCGCCGCCGGCGTCCACACCCGCCAGAGCATCCCCTCCACCATCGGCGGGGCCGACCCCCTGATCCTTCCCACGCAGGCCGACCCGGGAGAGAGCGTGCAGGTGATCGTCAGCACCTCCCAGCTGGACTACCCCGGGGAGCTGACCTGCCAGATCCGCCTGGCCGGCACGGACACCATCCTGGCCGAGCACTCCGGCAACGACGAGGACATGCCCATGACCGAGTGCTCAACCACTGCCCCCGCCACCGTGCCCGCCAGCCTCCCGGCGACCAGTACCCCCCAGCCCTGAACCCGGCACCACCCATCGAAAGGAACCACCCATGAGCCTGAACCCGCACCTGATCACCATTGCCAGCGTCCTGGCCGCCGACGGGCACTCCGCCTCGGCCCAAGACCTGCGGCAGGCGTTGCCGCGGTTCTCCCGCCGGGACGAGATCCTCCAGGAGCTCACGAATCAGCAGTGGATCATCCCCACCGTCGCGGACCGGTACAAGCTCAACGACGCCCGCCCGGGCATGGACGCCCTCAAGGAGCTGCTCGCCACCACCGCCGACACCCCCGCCCCGCCGGCCACCGCAGACCGCCACCTCAGCACCACCGAACAGCAGCAGCAGCACCGTCAGCACTCCGTCATCGCCGCCGCGGACGCCAAGACCCTGCCGTTCATCCCCGAACCCGACGACGCCCCGACACTGCTGACCCAGGAGCTGCGCCAGCGTCGCCGCCGGATCTACCGCAGCATGGCCATCCCCAACCAGCTGGAGCACCAGTACCAGCTCCTCTACAGCGACCTCCGCCACGAGCGCGGCCGCGACTTCATCCACCTGCTCGGACACCTCGAAGAAGAGCTCAGCAGCCTCCCGGCCGAACACCCCGACCCCCTGCGCGAGCTCGTCCGCCTGACCCTGATCGCCGACCACAACGCCGGCGTCTTCGCCCGCTACGGCGCCCGAGTGAGCGAGGCCGCCCGCCTGGGCCGCGAGCGCTCGCGGGTCGACGACGCCCTGGCCCAGTGGGCCACCGCGCAGCTCGATCCCAGCCCCACCCCGGAGATGCTGGGCCTGCACTCGGAGCACGACAAGATCACGGCGGCCCAGCAGCGTCGTAAGGTGCTGGCCACGATCGAGGCGTCCGAGCCGAACCTGATCCACCACGGCGGCATGCCCGCGGACTCAGATCTGGGCCACGGCGGGGACTACCTGCTGGCCCAGCTGCTGCTGGATCACGGGCGCCGGCTGTTCACGGCCCTGGAGGACCTGGCCTACACCAGCGAGCGCGTGCAGCAGTACGTGGACGGGCTGCGCACCCACTCGGATGAGGACTTCAAGCACTCCCGCTGAGTCGTAGCACACACAGAGGCAGGGACACCCGGTAGTGTCCCTGCCTCCGCTTGATGGCTGGAGCGGTCAGGGCTTGCGGCGCAGGCCGGACACGCCCGTACCGTCCTCGGCCAGGCGCTCGGCGTCCTCCTGCTCTCGCACCTAAGCCTGCCAGGACGGGTCAGTGCCCCCGGCACAAGGGCGGGCCCGGCAACCACACAGGAGGAACGCCACAACACACGGCCCATGCCAGCGCCCCAGAGACATCCACGCCGGGTACTACGGCGGCGTCACCTTGCCCCCCGGGGGGCGCGGATGAGCGCGACGGAGGCCGAGGCGGCTGGTGAACCTCTTCCACGCCGGCCTCTCCGCTAGACGCGCCTCAGCAGTATCGATCCGCTCCGCCAGCTCGCTCACCAGCGCATCCAAGTCCGCCGTCGCCTGCTCCACCTGCACGCAGAAATGCTCCACGTCACGCCGGTCCGTTGACATGAGCTGCGCCAAAGAAGCCGCCAACCTGGATGGCGCGAAGGCCAGTTCGAACGCCATGGCCAGCGAGGTCAGGCGCCCGACCTCATGACCATGATTCCCCTTCATCTCCTGGGCCCACCTGTGCATCGACCATGCGTCCTGGTATTTCACCCTCCACTGAGTCAGAACCTCTAGCACCCGTCCCTCGTTCGCGGCGTGGCTCAGCTGCACCGCACTCACGGCGAATCCAGCCATGGGGGACCCCTGGCTCTCGTCGGTAGGGTCTACATCAGGGTCCCTGAGACGGTGTAGTTGCCCGGACATGCCGGCTACGGCTTCTGCTGCCCGCGTGCTCCGCGCCGTCCGGTCTGCCGCCTGCACGGTGAACCTCGCCACCGACCATGCAACAACCCCCGAGCCGAGCGCGCCGATCGCTGCGCCGACGGCCGCCCCGAAGAACCCGTCCCACAGCGCCGGCCCCTCGGCCGCCCACACGATCCAGTCCATGCCGGTGAGCGTACTGGGGTCGGTGTCCGATCGGACGCCCGCTCACGGGGCCGTCACGACCTGTGGCGCGCGGGCCCAGGGGAGGCCCGAAGCCCTCCCCAGGCACATCGTGCGGGGATCGGCGAATGGCCGGCCCTGCCGGCCCGTGTGGTCTGGAGCAGCGGGGCGATCAACTCCCACTGGGTGTCGGAGAGCATCTGGAACCGGGGCGTGTCTTCGAGGGTGTCAGCCGACCCCTGGATTCATTGTCAGACACGCCCTAGCGCGCGACCTGCACCATGTCTTTGTTCTCCTAGACCTCCAGCGCCTCCTCCACCAGCCGCACCGACTCCCGCTCCGCGTTCTCGTACCGTCCGAAACCGATGGCGTCCGGGTCCAGCCGGCCGGCCTTACCATTGGGACCCAACAGCGCCTCAGTCAGCTCCACAACCCGCTCGACGCCATCGTGGAAGAACACCCGGAAGCGGGCATCGTAGGGCCGACCGTTCTTGAGCATCTTCCAGCCGCCGTCCAACACCAGCGCGATCTCGTGCCCGGTGGCCAGGTCGAACCACCAGCGCCCGACCCGGTCTTCATCCAACATCTGGAACTGTCTCTGCGCATCGGCCTTGACCCAGGCCCGGTTCCATCCCTCGCTGCCGCCCCTGATCCACTTCACCTACTGCTCCCTTCCTCACGCGCACACAGGTCTTCCCTGCAACAGGCCAGTATCCCCGCCGCCATCCTCACGCACACGACGCCAGGACCTGCTGCATCGCCGCCCGCTCAGACACGCTCACGCTCAACCCCCACTTCGCCTTCACCTTCACCTGCCGGCCGACCAGATCGCACCTGGCGGCCGCGCTCGCGGGCAGCCATTCGTCGGCGGAGTGGTCGGACTTGGCCTGGTTGGTGGGTCCGTCGACGGCGAGCAGGTTGTCCGTGTCGTTGGCGAACTGCTCGCGGCGCTCGGGGCTCCACTGGTCGGCGCCGGAGTCCCAGGCTTGGGAGAGGGAGACGATGTGGTCGATCTGCACAGCGGTGGGGTCCGCGGAACTGAACGCGATGATCCCTCCGGTGTAGGGGTCCTCGAGGGTGCCCTCGAGCACCTTGCAACCGTGGGTGCCCGGCTTGATCACCGTCTCGCGCAGGTCCCGGCGCAGGACATCGTTGCGCTGATCACAGCCGTTGCGATCCGTGTCCGCCCAGCGTTGTCCGAAGGCCTCGCGGGCGTAGGCGGTGGAGGGTCGGTACTCGGTGATGGGCAGCAGCTCAAGCTGTTCGGCAGCGGGGCCAGCCGCAGGCGCCGCGCCTGCCTGACGGTCTCCGGCCGGCGACGGCGTGGTGCCCACCAGATCGTTGAGCACCTCGGCACCGGGGATCTTCCCTCCGACCGTGACCCGGTCCAGACTCAAGTCCTCCAGCTGGCCGGCGCCGAGGGCGCCGAGCAGGCCCACCCCTGCCAGGGCAACGGCAGCTCCTGAGATCCACCTCTTGATGCTCATCGTCTCCTCCTCATCTTCCAGGCCCTCACCTGGTCTGCCGCGACGTCGAGCCCGCGGTGGTCCTCTCCGAGCCGGCGCGTCGGTGCTCAGTGCTCGGGCTTGGGCACAGCCTCGATGCGGGCTTGCACCCCGTGCTCCACGCGCAGTCGGCGGGCAGCCTCGGCGGTGGCCGAGCGGTGCAGCTCGACGGGGATCTGGGCGACGCCGTCGCCCAGATCCGGCTCGGCCATCTCCGGCAGCCAGTGGTAGAACGAGCCGCGGTCGGAGTAGGTGAGCATCAGCGCTGCGCCGCTGGCCCCATGGACCTGCAGGGTCTCAGCGACCAGACCGGCGACGAGCTCCTCGCGGTAGTCCTCGAGGCGGGTCAAAGCGGTGTCGATCCACCCCCAGTCCCGCGGCGGGTTCTTCCCGAACTCCCACCGCGTGATGTTCTGCTCCCGGACGTCCAGGGTGTCCGCGAGCGCATCGCGGGAGAGTCCGAGGGCTTCTCGGCGGCACTTCATCTCGATCGCGTTCATCGCTCAGCCTTCCGTGGACATGTAGGAGCGCAGCAGCTCGACCTCGCGGTCGCGCAGCCGGCTGATGGCTTCGCGGAGCGGCTCTTGGCGGGCGGGGACCTGCTTGTGGAGGTTCGCTTCCCAGGTGTTCAGGGTCCAGCCGGCTGCCGGGGCCTTGCTGACCATGACGCAGTCGGGGGTGGGCATGGCCTCTCGCATGCGGGTCCAGCTGGCCGGGGATGGGAATCCGGCTTGGCGGCCCATCTCGGTGGCCGAGTAGTAGAACTCAGGCATGGTGGTCTCCTTCGTCTGTGGGTCGGGGTACGCCACCCCGTTATGTCTAACCTTACATGTCTGGATGCACATATTTCAAGTCGTGTCACGCCGTCGGCCTCGACGGGTGGACAGCAGTGGCCCTCACCCCTCGAGGTGCCTGGCTCGGGATGGCTATGCACAGGGGCGCCCCGGCCGCTGTGGTGCGTTGATACGGTGAGGGTACGGCCGGTTGAGCGAATCCCGTTGATCTCCTGGCCCAGAGGCCCCCAGGTCATCCCCCCTCCGACCTGGGGGCTTCGCCCTACCCGGAACCCGGCTAGGGACACAGGGGGGCGCAGGCGGCCTTCTGATAGCGCATATCGGGGTTGTAGCGTTGGAGTCATTGACTCCCGTCGTCTACAAGTACCTACACACTTGATCGGTGCTGCACGTTTCAGGGTCCGGGTGCGCGGCGTCCTGTCTGAGGTCCGCGATAGTGTCGCGCAGCACGGAGAGCTGCGCGATCTGCTGCTCGATCTCAGCGAGGCGCACGTCAAGCAGGTCGCGCACGTGCTCGCAGGGCGCATGGCCGCCGTCGCGGATGTCGAGGATCTGGCGGATCTGGGCGAGGGTGAGGCCCGCGGCCTGGCCGCGGTGGACGAAGTCGATCCGAGCGACCGTCTCGGGCGCGTAGTCGCGGTATCCGGACGGCGTGCGCTCGGTCGGGGGCAGAAGGCCCTGTTCCTCGTAGAAGCGAAGGGTCTTCGCGGTAGTGCCCGCCCTCTCGGCGAGTTCTCCGATCCGCATTGCTGTCTCCCTCCGTGGCCGCGCTTGACCTTCCCCTGCACTGGAAGGTCCAGCATGGCTGAGACAGAGCAGAAAGCCAAGAGTTGACAGGAGCAGCGATGCCTACGAAGTACGATCTCGCCATCATCGGATCGGGAGGCGGCGCGTTCGCCGCTGCGATCCGCGCCAGCACGCTCGGGAAGTCGGTGGTGATGATCGAGCGCGGGACGCTCGGCGGCACCTGCGTGAACACGGGCTGCGTCCCGTCGAAGGCGCTCATCGCCGCGGCCGGCGCGCGGCACGTCGCCGTCGACGCCGCAACCCGGTTCCCCGGGATCGCGACGACGGCGGATCCCGTCGACATGCCCGCGCTGATCGCTGGGAAGCAAGCGTTGGTGGAGTCGCTGCGCGGCGAGAAGTACGCCGACGTCGCCGACTCCTACGGCTGGCAGGTCCTCCGCGGCGACGCCTCGTTCGTGGGCACCCCTGATGCGCCGGTTCTCGATGTTGCCGGAGCCGACGGAAGCGTCGAGACCATCGAGGCCCACCACTACCTGGTCGCGACTGGTTCTCGCCCGTGGGCACCGCCGATCGACGGCCTGGAGGAGACCGGATACCTGACCTCGACCACGGCGATGGAGCTGACGGAGGTCCCCGAGTCGCTGCTGGTGCTCGGCGGCGGCTACGTCGCCCTGGAGCAGGCGCAGCTGTTCGCCCGCCTCGGCTCGCAGGTCACGCTGCTCGTGCGGTCCCGGCTCGCCTCGAAGGAGGAGCCGGAGGTGTCGAAGGCGCTCCAGGAGGTGTTCGCCGACGAGGGCATCCGCGTCGTCAGCCGCGCAGTGCCCACCCGGGTCTCCCGCGGCACGGGAGGCGAGGCCGTCGTGACCGCCGCCGTGTCCGGCGGCTCGCAGGAGTTCCGCGCCGACCAGGTCCTGGTCGCCCTCGGACGCCGTCCCGTCACCGATGGCCTGAACCTCGATGCGGTCGGGGTGAAGACCGGAGGTTCCGGCGAGGTGGTCGTCTCCGACCGGCTGCAGTCCTCGAACCCGCGGATCTGGGCCGCGGGCGACGTGACCGGGCACCCCGAGTTCGTCTACGTCGCCGCCCACCACGGCACCCTCGTCGCCGAGAACGCGTTCGCCGACGCCGACCGGTCCGTCGACTACGCCCGCCTGCCGCGGGTGACGTTCACCGGGCCCGCGATCGGCGCGGTCGGGATGACCGAGAAGGACGTCCTCGCCGCGGGGATCCGCTGCGACTGCCGCGTCCTGCCCCTGCACCACGTGCCCCGCGCCTTGGTGAACCGCGACACCCGCGGGTTCATCAAGATCGTCGTGAACGCCGAGACGAACGAGATCCTCGGCCTGACCGCCGTCGCCAAGGACGCCGGGGAGCTCGCCGCCGCAGGCGTCCACGTGCTCGGCAGGACCGTCGCCGAGGTCGCCGACGCCTGGGCCCCCTACCTGACCATGGCCGAGGGCATCCGGATCGCCGCGAAGGCCTTCACCACCGACCCGTCGCTGCTGTCGTGCTGCGCATGACCGGCAACGCAGGCAATCGGGGAGATCTCATCCTGAAGAGGTGCAGACGATGAGCGCCGATCAGGACCGCGACGAACGGCGCGCCGGTCCCGTCGTCGCTGCAGGGACCGGGCTGCTCTTGCTGGCATGCTGCGCGCTTCCGTTGCTGCTCTGCTGCGGCCTGCCGCTCATCGCGGCGGGCGGAGCACTCGCAGGCGTCGGTGGGCTCCTCGGTAATCCCTGGATCATCGGTGCCGGGACCGCCGTCGTGATGGCCGTCATGGCGGGGATGCTCGTCAGGCTACGGCGGCGGCACCGACGCCTTCCCGACCGCTCCGTCTGTGCATTAGGCTGGAGTGCAGTAGCGCCCCGCACCTCCTGGTTGATCTGACAGTCGCCGGATACCGCGGGGCGCTTCTTCGCGTCCAAGACATTGCAGGCCCCTCCCCCACGCACCTACTATGTTTAGGTCAGATCAACATAGGAGGGCCCGTCATGGTCCAGGTGTCTTGGTGGGGACGGATGAGCACGTCCCTGCCCATCACGGATGAGGACGTCGCCGCATGGGCGGCAGCACGCCCCGATCTTCTTCTCGCTCGCAGGGCTGACGGCGCCACCGAACGCCCGGACGTCGAGCGTGTGGTGGCCTTCATGGCCGCTCAGCCGCACTTCGCCCAGGCGATGCGCTTCCAGTTCGCCCAGGCCCACGGGCTCGTGCCGGCCGCGGCTCGGCAGGTGATGGCCGCCTAGTCGTCCCAGGGGCCGCGCTGGTGGTAGGGGTCCTTCCAGGTCGACTCCTCGAACGGGATGCGCTGGACCCACTCGGCCGGCACCCATGCGTTGATCCGTGCAGCCCCTGGAGCCGGCTCCCAGACGATCAGGACGTGGGTCGGGGACCAGCGTTGGACCATGGCGTCCACCTGCCCCAGATCGGGCACCTGGACCCTCACGTAGGGCTCCCGGTTGTAGGGCGCCGAGTGGACCTGGGTCGGGCTCGTGAAGGCCGGCCCCTCATAGACCAGGATCGCCGCGGTCAGGACTTCCCCTTCTCTGCCTTGCGCGCCTGCTGGCGTAGCTCAGCGGCATGGATCCGTTGCGCCTGACGTTGGCGGCGGCGCTGACGCTGGGCCGGCTGTGCGAACACAGCCTCGGCAGCGTCGCAGAGCAGTTCCGCGAGCTCGCCGATCTCCTGTGCGGAGTAGTCCACCCCGTGATGCAGCGCTTCACGCCCCACCAGTCGCGCGTCGGTGAACGTCGCTTTGAGTTCCTCCACCAGGCTCGGGTCCACCTCCGCCAGGTTCGGGTCCTCCTCCAGCCACTGGACGAACTGGTTGACCTTCGCCGGAATGTCCCGGCCCGTCACCCTGGAATCCAGCATCGCCTCGGCGGCGGAGCGATAGAGGCCCCCCGCGGCGCGAAGTGCTCCCACCGATTCGCAGACCCCGGCTTCCTGGAAGAACGAGGCCATGAGCTCTGGTGCTTCATCCGGCAGTCTTCGGGCAGAGCCTGGCGGGTCGATCACCCTGCGCTCCACCACCCCCACTCCCGGCGCTTCCTCTCCTGTGGAGGTCATGCCGAAGGTGTCCATGAGGATCACCAGGCCAGCGCACGCGCGGCACCGGATCGCAATGATCTCCTTGGTGTCTGGATCGACCTCCCGAGTCGAAGTGATGCGTTCCCAGTCGGTATCCGTGAAGTCCACGACCTCCGGTTCCAGTTGAATCCGCCCGTCGACATCGAAGGTCGAGACTTCCCCGCAGTAGGGGCAGGCTGCCACGTCATGCTTGAAGACAGAGCTCATGGACGGGGTCCCTCCTGAATCTTCTCGCGGCGGGCGACGCGGGCACTGCGCAACGCCCCGGGACGGGGAGAGGTCTCTTGGCGGTGCTCGAGGTAGTCGATGACGTCCGGCTCGCACCACAGGCGCCCGCGCACGACGGCGCGGGGGAAGGCCTTGTCACGCTGGCGGGTGGAGCGGCCGGTGGTCTCGGACACGCCCATCAACTCGGTGATCCGCGGTTCGGCGACCAGGCCGATCACGCGCGGGTCCAGGCCGGCGGAGCGGATCTGTTCGGCGGCCGCGCGGATGCGTCGGCGCCGGGGCTCGTCGGCGGCCGCGTAGGACTCGGCCCCCAGCAAGCGGGCCAGCAGGTCCAGCAGCACCACGGGGGGCTGGTAGGGGCCGAGCTGAGCGGCCGGGTCGAGCTCCTCCTGCCATCGCCTGACCGGTGGGTGGGGCGTCACTTCCATCTACTGGTGCCTCCTCGGCGTCCCCACCGGCGGGTGCCGGCGGCGTCCTGGGCCACGCGTTCCTCCTTGGATCGGGTGGCGTTGAAGGTGGTCAGGGACAACCCAACCAGCTGTCCTTGGGCCACGGAGTCCTGGGCGTAGCGGTCTCCGACCTGGGAGGAGACCCAGGCCTTCACGCTGCCTCCGCTGCGGGAGCGGATGTCCGCGACGATGTCGTTGGAGAGGTACCCGCCCTTGGAGCCGACGTCGAAGGTGCGGGTCTGACCGCCTCCGATGTCGACGGTGGCCCGCACGCGCACGCGCTTGTCCGCCCATCGGGTGCCGCGGGCAATGTTGGTCAGCTTGGTGCGCATCTCCCGGTCCGCAGCATCCCGGGCAGCCGGGCCGCGGCCCTTGGGCACCACGATGTGGTGGATGCGGTTGCCGTCGGGCAGGTGGACGGTCTCGGAGCGGTAGGCGCCCACGGAGCGCCCGGTGCCGCCCGGGCGGGTGTCCCTGGGGGTGATCGTGGGCTTCTTGGCCCCTGCCTTGGCTCGCACGGGCACCAGCTTGCCGGCGGCGTTGCGGCGGCGGGGCGGGGCTGCCGAGACGGTGCCTCGCTCGTAGAGCTCGGTCAGCGCCCCGCGGTAGGACTCCCCGGAGCTCTCCCCGCGGGCGATCTTCTGGATCATGCGAGGGGAGCGGTTCATGGCCGCGCCCATCTCCTTCCAGGTCAGCCCGTAGGCTTCGCGGGAGCGCTGGACTAGCTCTGCAGGGCTGAGCTGCTCGGTGGGCTCACTCACCGGCGTCCTCCTCCCCCGGCAGGTAGCCGGCGCCGTCGTCGTCGGGGCGACTCTGCAGCTCGAACTCGGAGTAGGCGGCGTCCACGCCGGTGGCCGCGGCCTTGCGGCGCAGCTTGTTGCGTTCGGCTTCGTTGGTGGGGATCTTCATCGGACCCTCAAGGTAGCCCTGCAGGCGCATCCGCCCCACCCGGCCGTCGTCGGCGCCGCCGCGCTCCACGGGCAGGGACCACTGCGGGATCTGCGTGGTGTAGATCGCGTCTCCGCGCACCCCGAGCAGGGTCTGGGGCGGCACGTGCAGGGCACCGCCGTACTGCCCGTCGGCCATGGGCCCGGAGAGCATGCGCGCCCGGGCCCGGCCCCAGACCTGCATGGCCAGCTCGGGGTGGTAGTAGCGCTCGGCCTGGGAGTTCCAACGGGCCTTCTCCGTCCAGATGAAGGCCTTGCCGCGCTGGTTGACGTCGGCGGCGTCGGCGGGGATCTCCTTGGGGTCAAAGGTGACATGGGTCTGATCGCGGCCTCGGGAGGCGAAGTTGCCGACGGTGTTGATCAGGATTGAACGCAGCGCCGCGGTGACGGCGGCCTTGATGGTCTCGGACATCATCGCGTCGGCCGCGACCGCGGCACGGGCCTCGGTCAGGCGCGCCTGCCAGGTGTCCAGGGGGCGGGCAGCGGTGAGGCGGTTGCGATCGCGTGCGGCCGGGGTACGGGTGTTGAACACCACCGACTCGATCGGGTCGACCTGCCAGCCGAAGCGCTGGGCCACGTGCCACTCGGCCGCGTCGATCCAGGTGTGTCCGGTGGCTCCGGGGCGGTTGGGCCAGTACCAGCCCTCGCGCACGCTCTCGTGACGGACCCCGAAGATCCCGATGTGGTTCCAGTCCTGGGGGACGGTGAAGCTCACGTGGATGCGGGCGCGGGCGTAGGGGTTCTCCCGCAGCAGGTCCGCGGTGGCGGCCCGGTTCAGCCGTTCCCCGGGGCCCACGCCGAGCTCGGAGCAGACGGCGGCGTACATGAACCTGCCGTCGACGTAGGCGAACCCGTCGATCTTGGGGGTCGTGTCCGGGTTGAGCAGGGGGATGCAGTCCTCGTGAGGGTCGGAGGACTCCCCGGCCACGAGGTGCTCGACGTGGTGCTGCCCGGAGGTACGGTGCATCTCCTCTGCGATGTCCGGGGCCAGCGGATAGGGCTCGAGGTTCTTGGGCAGGGACAGGGCCCAGAGGTTGCTGCCGGTGGCTGTGGGGGTGTCCATCAGCTTCCCGTCCCGGAACTTGGCCTCGATGATGTTCCCGAGCGCCTGCCAGGCCAGACGGGCCTGCTCAGGCGTCACGGGGGTGTCGCCGAACCAGGTGCTGGCCGCGGCGACTTGGATGCGCTTGCCGGTCTGGCGATGCTCGAACCGGCCCACCGGCGGCGAGCCCATGAAGTGGCCCGCGTCGATCCAACCGGGAGTCTGCACGAGCAGCCAGTGGCGCTGACCGCGGTCGATCATGGGGACCTTGCCGGTGAACATGATCCGGTCCACCCCGACGGCCGCGGCGGTGTCGAGCATGTCGGTCAGGTTCGGATTCTTCCGGCGCGGGCCGATCTTGGGAGGCACGGTGGTGCCGTTGTCGAGCACACCGCGGCCAGTGACGTAGTCCGCCCAGAGGTTCTTCCGCTCGCCCAGATGACGGTACGGCGCCGGGCGGAAGGTGGGGCGGCGCTCCTGCTCGCGCATCGCGCCGCCCTGGAACTTGCGGTAGGCCATGGGGAACCTCCTCGGCGATCTGACAGTTAGAACAACTCTACATTGTCCTAATGCCAGTCGGGTAGTAGTTCCAGGGCATCGAGCTGGCCGGCGAGCACCGGGGTGGGCTCGCCGGCCGGCTGCTGTTCGGTCTCGGGGTGTTTCTCAGTGCGCATGGGCCAGGTCTGCGAGCGGGACGGTGCCCCACAGGGAGGTGTGGACCACCGTGGAGCCGCAGTCGACCATAGTCGGGCCGAGGTGGTGGGCGATGCCCCGGCAGGCGACGGCCAAGTGCAGGCCCGCGGCCCGTCCCAGTCGGGCGATGCTGATCAGAGCAGCTTCGGCCTGGTCAGCCCCGGGATGGCCCTGAGCGCCCAGATCGGCCCAGCGCTGGCGCAGGTCCTCGTAGTCGTCCAGGACCAGGACGATCGGCTGCACCTGCTGCGGACACTCCTGGGCCAGCTGAGCCTGCTCCATCAGCTGGTAGCGCTGCTCCATCAGCTGGTAGCGCTGCTCCATCAGCTCGTAGGCGCTGGTGATCCGCTCGAGCTGGTCTTCGACGTCGGCGGTGCACACCTGCACGCGGTGATCTCCCGGGGCGCAGCAGCGGGCGTCGACTCCGACGGCCCACCCCTGCCAACCGGCGCCGGCGACTGCCTGCAGGACCCGGCCGAGCATGGCTGACTTGCCACTGCCCCGGTCACCGACCACCAGCAGGTTGCCGCTGGTCGGAGTCCACTGCAGGGGCTCGTCAGCCTCGATCTGACCGAGCTCGAAGCAGGGGTTCACGGCCTGGGCACGGTCGTGGCGCCGCTTGGCCTCGGTGAGCTTCTCGGTGTCCACTCCCGGCCACATCTGCCCGGTGGCGGTGTCCTCCAGGACCGGGACGGTGGTGAACCCTGCCTCCTTGAGCCGGGCGGCGGCGGCCGGGTCCTGGGTGATGTCCACCTCGGTGAAGGGCAGGTCCATGGTGGTCAGGCGGCGCTTGAGGCCGGCGCAGGGGCCGCAGCCGGGGCGGGTGTAGAGCATCAGCATGATCGTGCCTTTCGGTGGGGCAGGCGTCGGGGGTCGGGGCCTGCTGATGGCGGGCGCCTCGTCCGGGGCGCCTCATCATGCAGAAGGCCCGTCGGGGGCGCGGATGTCCCTTCCTGGGCGGTGGTGTTCTTCGGCAGGGGGTGTCGCCGAGAGCACCAGGTGCCCGGCTGGGGCCTGATCGGTGCTGGGGAGCACCTGCACGCCAGCGTCCACGAGGATGGCCACGATGGGGTGGTCCATCTCAAGGCCATCCAGCGTGAGCACCGGCAACGCCGAGCGCTCCTGGGGCTCGATCTCCGCGGCAGGGGTGTCGCCGAGCTCGACGGCGGGGGTGTCGTCGAGGTGGGGTGTCGGATCGGGGTCCGGGTCGGCGGCTGGCGTGGGACCGGGGGCGCCGGGCGGGGTGGGGGTCTCGGCGGCGGGGGCGAGGAGCTCTCCGGCCTTGGTGCGCAGTCGTTGCAGGGAGGGCCCGTGGCCGGCGGAGATGACCTTGGTGGTGTCGGCCATGGTCAGGGCTTGGGCCAGTCCGGTGTGGTCGCTCCTGGCCAGCAGCGTGGCGGTGAGCAGTCCGACGCGGCCGGCCTTGCCGGCGTCGTGCCCGGGGTCCCCCGGCACGGGGTGAGAGTGGATGATCGTGTCGATGTCGGTGTGGCGCAGCCCGGCCGTGAGCACCGCGGTCAGTGCGCGTCGGTCGCGGACGGTGAAGATCCGGGTCCGAGGCATGGGCTGATCGTAGGTCAGGCGGTCAGCAGCAGCACGAGCAGAACGATCAGGTGCCCGCCGACCAGGTAGGGGCCCAGGGGGATCTTCTCGTGGCGGCGGCCGGTGAGCAGCCGCGGGATGGCCGCGAGTGTCGCGGCGAGCAGGTAGGACAGGGTCACGGCCAGCACCCACGCTCCGGGACCATGGACGCCCAGGCCGACAGCGGCTGCGGTGACGAACTTGACGTCGCCCATGCCGGTGCCCCCGAGCAGGTGCAGGGAGGTGAAGATGACCGCTGCTGCCCCGGTCAGCGCCAGGGCCGTGAGCGCGGCGGCCTGCCCGCCGGCGGCGGCCACGCCCGCCGCGGCGCCGAGGTGGATCAGGGCCAGGGCGGCGACGGCCCAGTTCGGTATCCGGTGCACGGCCCGGTCGACCCGCCCGATGTAGATGCCCAGTGGGACCAAGGCGATCAGGCAGATGAGCAGGTGTGACTGGGCGAGACTGAGCTGCTCGGTCGCGGCGAGGGCGGGCACGCCGGCCGCGGCCGTCAACGCCCCGCCGGCACCGATCCCGCGCCGTACGGCCGTGGGGGGCAGCGGGTACGGCGCCGGGCCGGTGGCGGCGGGGGCCTCAGGATGCGACACGGTAGCCGTGGTTCCTGAGCTGCTCGATGAGCTCGGCGGTCTCTTCCTCCGGCTCCAGCCCGTCCTCGAAGTCCTCGAGGTAGGCGTGGAGCCCCTCGACCAGGCGGGCGACCTCGTCGCGGCGGCCGGCGGCGGCCTCGGCGAGCATCGCATCGCGCCAGGCGGCCTCGTTGGCCGGGTCCACGGCGCGCGCGGCGCGCGCGGCCAGGCGGGCATGCTCGGTGTTGCCGGAGGCCAGGGAGCGGGCGACGAGCTCGTGAGCGGCGTCGCAGATGCGCTGGGTCATCTGCTGCACCAACTCGTCCGCCCAGGCGATGTTCCTGGGCTTGGCGTGAGCGAAGGGCTCTCCGCGGACCAGCTGCATCGCTGCCAGCAGCGAGGGCGTGGAGGCGGTGACCGGGTCGGCGCCGACGAGCTCCTGGAAGACCTGCCAGTCAGTCAGCACGGACTCGTCCAGCCGGTAGCCCTCGGTGGTGGTCACGGCCGGGAAGTACACGGTCCCGTCCTCGGCCTGGCCCAGCAGGCGCCGGGTGTGCGTGGCCAGCTTGTTCCGGTTCGAGGAGGCTGCACTGCCCTCGGGGCGGGCGTTGGGCCAGAACGCGGCGTGGACCTGCTCAGCGGTGGCCCCGGGGTGCAGCGACAAGAACGCGGCCAGCGCCACACACCGGGCTTCCTGGGCCTGGGAGACCTTGCCGTTGGACGCGCTGATCGGCGCGGTGCCGCGGGCGCCGATGACCTTCATCTCGCCCAGCAGCCGGATCATCGGCGCGCCGGAGTGCTTCTGCTCGAGCATCTGGGCGGCGTCCCGTTCGAGGTCGTCCTTGGGGCTCTGGGCAGAGAGCTGGCTGACCGTGGCCGCAGGAGCACGCTGTTCCTGGTCGGCAGTGTCCAGCTGACCCGCCGGCGCCTGGTCCTGGTCCTGGGCGTCTTCCTCGGCCGACTCGCGGGTGGCCTGCTCGGGCTCCTGCTGATGGTCTGCGGCATCCGGGGCTGCGTCGTCTTCAGGCTCGGCGGCTCCTTCAGTCGGCGCCTGCTCGGCAGGGGTGTCGCCGAGCTCGGCGGGGTCCTGGGTGGGGGTGTCGCCGAGCTCGTCCTGGGCTGGCTGCTCCGCGGTGGTCTCGAGCTGGGGGGCAGTCTCCTCAGGGGTCTGCTCCTCGACCACGGGCTGCAGGTCCTGGTCGTCGAGCTCGCCGGCCGGGTCCTGGGCGTCTTCTGTCTGCTCAGCGGGGATCAGGTACTGATCCAGGGTGCGCTCTTCGGCGGCACTGATGCTCACCTGCGGGATCTGCTCGGTCCGCTCTTCGTCCTGGTCAGCTGCGGGCTCGTGCGGGTCAGGAACCGCCGTCAGGTGCTTGCTCGGGTTCAGCACCTCGGCCGGGTCGATGCGTGTGGAGGTCTTCCCGGTGTCCTGGGGCTGCTGCAGGGCGGTGGCCAACACCTGAGTGATCTGGTCGGTCTCCTCGGGAGTGACCAGCTGCGGGCGCAGGTGCTGGCCGGTGGGCTGCAGGTCAGCGTTGCGCTCGTCCTCCAGGGTCAGCACCCACTGTGCGTCCAGGGGGTTCGAGGTCGTCACCGCCGCGATGCCCAGATGCGGGATCGCCGCGGCCAGCTCGTTGATCTGTCGGGCCTGGTCCTGGTCCGGGTGCAGTCCCAGCAACACGATCTCGGGGGCCCAATCGCCCTCAGCGCTCATGGACTTGGCCTCGTCCAGGTTCGCGGCGCCCTGCTCGGTGAGCGCGGCACGGGTGTCCTCGGCCTTGCCCTGGAGCAGGCGGATCAGGTGGTCCAGGTCGTCGATCTGACGCACCCGGTCTCCGCCGACGACCGAGGCCAAGCCCGGGGCGACGCCGACCAGCGTGACCTGCACGTTCTCGCTCCAGGCTGCCGTGGCCAGCTCCACGGCCATGGCATCGAGCACCTGCGGCGCCAGCTGCGGGTCGCCCTCGATGCCCAGCGTGCCCAGCCGCTCCAGGTCCAGCAGGACCTGAGCGTCCGTGTCGTCCTGGCCCACGGTGACCAGGCCCGGCCAGGGGGCGCTGGGCAGATCCGCATCCAACTCGATCGCCCCGGACTGCAGGGTCCACACCGTGCCGTCCTCAGCGGCGGCCACGAACGGGGCCGGCAGCTGCGCCGGACCCATCAGGTACAGCGCGATCTCCTGGGCCGAGACGCGTACCAGAAACAGCTCCGGCAAGGTCGTGCCGGACTGCTGGGCCCAGCGGGCCAGCCATCTCTGCACGACGTCGAGCTCGTCTGCCTGCTCAGCTTCGGCGACGACCTTCAGCTGCGCCTCGATCTGGGCATGCTCTGCCTCGGGCATCGGCACCTGCTGGCCCGGACGCCGGCGCCGGCGCTGCATCGCCCGACGTGCGCCCAGCACACCAAGCAGTCCCGCAGCGGCGAAGGCGCCGATCCCGCCCAGGGTGGACCACTCCACCTGTTCGGGCTGCGCGGTCTCTGCCTCGGCCCGATCTGAGCCCGGCTGATCCGGGGCGACCGCGAACGCTGCCCCGGGCACCGGCGAGGCCTCCTGGTCCGGGGCCGGGGACTGTTCGCGCTCGCTCTGCGGGACGACTTCGCCGGGGACACTCGCCGGCGGCGTTGCCGGTGCCTGCTCGGATGCAGGAGCCTGCTCTGTGGCCGGGGCCGACTCGCTGGCCGTGGCCTCGGATGCGACGTCGGGCTGGTCCGTGGCCTGATCGGTGGGAGCCGTCCTCTGCCCACTGGATGCGGTCTGATCGCCGGGCAGTTCCACGGTCCATCCGACGTAAATGAGGTTGGGGTCGCTCATCGTTGTCCCGTCAGCCTGGGGGCGGTTCTTGAGCCCTTCGGCCAACTCGCTCCACCGTGAACCGTCGCCAAGCTTCTGCTCGGCCACGCCCCAGAGGGTGTCTCCGGTCTGGATGGTGTACTGCCGCGCGTCGGCCTGGTCGGTGGGCTGTGACGGGGTGTCCTCGAGCTGGGTGTCTTCGAGCTGGGTGTCTTCGAGCTGGGTGGAGATCGAGGACCCGTTGGTGCTCGGCTGGGCAGTCATGGCCGTGGCCGGGGTACCTGCTCCGATGGCCAGCACGGCCGCCACGAGGGCGCCAGCTAGGGCCTGCTGCGGGCGGAGCCCCGCCAGCTGCGGGGCCGTGACGTTGTTCAGGGCTGCACGGGCCTCCACGAGCACGGAGAACACGAACGAAGCCCAGAAGCCCCAGCCGATCAGCGGCAGGATGGTGCCGAGCAGGAAGGTGCCGCCGAAGTCGACGCCGGTCAGTGCCTGCTGCAGCTCGGGCATGGTGGGGATCGGGTTGCCGGCGAACAGGATCAGGGCTGCTGGGATGCCGACCATGAGCAGCAGCAGCACCAGCAGTGCTCCCAGGCCTTTGAGAGTGCGCATCGTCGTGTCTCCGCCTCAAGATGGTGGTTTCAGGGGTCTCATCAGGCAGTAGGCACAGCCTGCTCCCCCATGTCCCTCTTGTGTTTATCTCACCTCAGTTTAGGGGAGGTGGGGTGGCGCGGGCCAGACGTGACTCCCGCTCCAGCCGACGTCGGGCGAAATCCGCCCGGATCTTCTTCAACGCGGCCTGCCTGAGCGCCGATGACGGGGACGCCGCCGCCGCTCGAGCATGTGCTGCCGCCTCGCGCTGGGCCTTCTGCTCGAGGAGATCGCGCTGACGACGTCGCTGCAGCCGCTGAGAGATCGAGGTACTCACCTGGCCGTCTGCCTCCAGCCAGTGTCCCAGGCGCCATCGAACATGCCCGCGCACACGCGAGGTGTCCTGCCCGACTCCCAAGCTGTCCAGGTGGTGGGCACCGGCAGGTGCATGCTCGAGCCCGTGCAGCACATCAGCGACCGTCCAGCCCGCCTCGAAGAACCCCCGGACCAGGGAACGAACATCCCGGGCCGACAGCACACGCAGGCTCAGGACCCGATCCTGCAATGCTCTGGCTGCTGCGAGCTGCTGACGACGAGTGCGCACCGATGCATGCACCGGCCAGAGCTCCGTCTGCGGCCTTTCCCGCGCGTGCGTGGTTTGTTCTAGCACTACTGGTGTGTCCTCTAACGAGGTAGGGGTCCAACTTCTCTCCACACCCAGCGCCACGTCGATGAACCGCCGCACCCGCACCTGCTGATCCGTTACCACTCCCCCACTGCTCTGGGACCGCCGCATCAGCCGAGCCACCTGCAGCGCCACCGTCTTGCACAGCACATAGACCGCGGCCTCGTTGATCCGCTTCCCGTCTGGCCCCGGGGCCGCGTACCGGGCAGAGCGCCCGCCTGCGACCAGGCCCAGCACACCCTGCTCACGCAGCCACCGGATCGCCGCGGACACGGTGCTGCTCTTGCGCCCCACCATCACCTCTAGGCGGGCATGCCCGGGCCGGGATGTCATGGACCTGACATCCGCGGTGGCCACCAGGGCGGCCATCAGCCGGCGCATCAGCTGACGACGTCGCGGGCCCAGCTGATCAAACGCCGGCAGGGCCTCGAGCGCGGGGATGGCCTCGTCCAGGGCGGCCACGCGTTGGGAGCCGGCCGGCACGCGGGAGAGCACCACGGCCGGGTCGGTCTCACGGGCCCGGTTCACCCGCCGCCAGTCCGCGCGGTTCGGGTTCGTGATCCTCCCCCTGCGGCGCCGACGAGCGCCGCGGGATGGCCGTGCTGGTGAGGGCGCGGGGTGCCGCGGAGTCGGCCCGCCCCCCAGGGGGGACGTGCCATGGAGAAACAGATTCGATAGACTGGGGCACGTCAAGATCGACGTACCTCCTTTCGGGGATACGACGCAGCCCTCCCTTGGGAGGGTCCGGGTCCCTTGGCGGGGACACGGGCAAGCAGGTCGAGAGCTGGTGAATGGCTAGTTCTGGGGCTCTCGAATCAACTGAAAACTTCGACTAGATGCCTGTGGGTAGCAGATCTAGTCCTAAGAAGCGGACTCGTTGGCGCGGGTCCGCTTCTTGCATGTTCAGGCGCTCTTCAAGTCGAAGACCTCCTGACCGTTCGACGTAGGCACTTCGCGGGAATCGAGGTCCCGCATGATGAGAGTTGCGACGTAGTCAGTCACGCTCTCCCCGGTGTGGTCCAGCAGGGCGCGCATCTTCGGCTCGTAGGACCGCGGAAGTTTGGTCGTCAAGGTGACTCGGTCACCTCGAGACCGACGACCCCCGCGGGGTCGCGGGGACTGGGACATCGTTGCGCTCATGCGGGTGAGCATACGCTAATCGGATTGACATCCTAGGGTTCTCCTACGCAACGCGCCGGGGCGAACTTCAGACCCACCTCGGCGCAGACTTACGGCTTCACGTTCAGGGCGTGGAACTCGCCGATCTTCACCGGCTGAGAGCTCCGCGTGAGGGTCTCGATCACACCCGACTCCCCTTCGGCCTCCCACTCCACGGACCACGTTGTGATCGCCGCGACCGTGTAGTCGCCCATCTCCATGTAGGTGTGCCCGCAGGTCGGGGACTCCTTCTTCCCGAACGACCTCTCGTACGGGGTGCCAGGGCCCTCGCAGACCACCTGCGTGCCATCACCCATGTCCCAGGTCACGAACTTCGGTCGGGCCGTGGCCGTCACCTGCACCCCGTCCACCTCTTCCGTGACCGTGTACGGCCCCCAGGCCAGCGGGTCGCCCGTGTTGCCCACCCACATCCATGCCGGCAGGCCCACAGCGCCCACACCGCGCTCGTCGGCGCCCTTCGGGGTCATGCCGATCTCGATGCCCTGAAGCTGCATTCGCGCCACCACCTCGGTCGCGGCCGCAGACGGGGATAGCTGACCCCCCACCACCGTGGAGGGCATCCAGCGCACCTCGTTCGGCACCCCAAGGGTCGGGGCTGCCGGTACGCATTCCTCCCAGGCACCCACCGGGTGCGGCGCGTCCGGCGGGGGCGGCGGCTGATCCGCGGTGTTCTGCCACACGCAGTCGCGGGCCTTGTCGTAGTTCACGTCGCACCGGTACGGCACCGAGCCGCCGTTGTTGATGTCGCAGAAGTCGCGCTCCACCGGCTGCGCCGGAACGAGCCCGCCGTTCCCGGGCCCGCCCTGTCCCGGCGTCCCAGGCTCCGTGACGGAGAACTCGCAGTCGCCACGCTTGCAGCCCGCACCTTGGACCCCAGGCTCAACCCCGAAGGCGGCTGCCGGTGCACTGGCTGTCGCAATGGCCACCGCGACTGCGCCCAGCAGACTTCCCACCTGATGCTTCCTATGACGCCGCATCAGCACGTCTGCACCCCCGGGTCATCCTCCGAGGGCTCCGAGGAGCCCGTGACCGTCCACCTCTTGTTCTGCTCGTCCCAGCGCGTCGAGAAGTCGAGCACGTACCGGTCTGCACCGGTCGGCAGCTCGTTCCCGGCCTCGTCTGTCACCGTGACGCCGGAGTTGTCCTCGCAGACGCGCACCACCACGGACGAGTAGTCCGTCCGCGAGCCATCAGGCCAGATCAACGGCCCGGCCGTGGCCTGAATCAGCTCCGGCTCCGATGCGCCCTCGTAGGTGCGCTTCTTGCCCTCGAACGCATTGGTCAGCGCTGCCTTCTCCTGCTCGAGGTAGGGGCCCGAGACGATGGAAGACAGCTCGTCCACCTGCTCCGGGTCCCGATCCTGCAGCAGCTTCGTTTGCGCCTCGTAGTACCGCTGCACGGCCTTCCACCCCATCTCCTTCCCCTCCTCGTACGTCTTCGGGGCCTCCTCCGCCTTCACGGGCTCGAACGCTTCCACGCGGTCCGACTCCGACGCCGATCCCGACCCGGCCGACGACGACCCACTCGAACCCGCAGCAGGCGACGACGACAAGGGGTTCTCCGGGATCGGTGCCGGCGACGACTCCGACGCGCTCGCGGGCGTCGTCTCGCTGGTGGGGCTCTCCTGTCCCCCGTCGGTGCAGCCGGTCAGGAGCAGAGCAGCAGACAGGGCCGCGCCTGCGGTGGCGGTGAGCTTCTTCTGACGGATCATGGTGGTCTCCTTCATGGTCAGATCGTGTTCTGGCTGATGCTTGAGGTCCCGGTTCCCTGTCCGGTGAGGACGCCGACGGGAATGAACTTGGGGTGGTACTCGACGGTGACGTCGACGGTCACCTTCGTGTTCGTGGTCCTGACGGTGCCGGTGGCCCCTGACTGGGCGAGGAACTGCTGGGCGGCCCGGGCCGCTTCTGCGCGGTCCAGCTGCACCTCTTCCCCCTCGGCGGCCGCGGCCTGCACGCCGGCGTTGGCGCCGGAGCGGGCGGCCTGCAGCGCGATGGTCACGGCCTCCTCGGACGCTCGGACCTTGCCGGCCCAGTCGACGCTGAGGCCGAAGCCGACGAGCACGATCACGGGCACCAGCAGCAGGACCAGGAAGGAGCTCTCGCCGTCCTCGCGGCGCAGCCAGTCTCTGATCGAGGTCAGGGTCGTGGTGCTCATCAGCGCCTCTCTCGGTAGGTGTCCACGGGGGACGCGGCTTCGGCGGTCAGAGTCCAGGAGCCGGGGACGCCGGGGACGGCGAGGTCGGCCAGCGGAACGGAGCACTCGATGGTGGCGGTGACCTCTCCCGGGACCCCGGGGGCGTTGTTGAGCGCGGAGGTGTCCATGACCAGGCTCTGACCGCCGCAGGTGAAGTCGGCCTGGTCCAGGGTCATCCGCGCGGAAGACTGAGCGTTGGACTGGGCCTGCCCCGGGGTGCCGGCCAAGGTGGCCTCGCGGACGGCGACGCCCACAGCAGCCTCCAGTGAGGTCTGGGCCGCGCCCAGGCGGCCGGCGACCAGGGCCATGAGGATCAGCATGCCGATGGCCGGGGCGATGTAGAGCAGCCCGATGCCGGACTCCCCTCGCTCCTGACGGACCAGAGCACGCAGCGAACAGAGCAGACCGGTCATAGTCATCTCACCACCTTCTCGACGGGGCCGGTGATGGATCGGGTGACCGGGGGGCTGAGCCACTCCCCGGTGAACGTGGGGGCGGTGCCCGAGACGGTGACCGTCATGCGGTCCCCGCTGGCGGAGATGCTCACCTCGGCTCCTCGCAGGCTGCCTTCGTGCTGGGCCAGGACCTGCTGGGCAGCCTGGCGGCCTTCGGCGGCAGAGCCCTCCATCAGGCGGGAGGCGCTGTAGGCGGCGTTGGCCGCCGCCTGGGCCACCGTGGAGGCCTGGTAGTAGGCCCCCGCCTGCGGGACGGCGAGCACGAGCAGGAGGGCGACGGGGGTGATCAGCGCGCTGGCAATGCTCGAGGCACCGGCCTCGTTCTCGCGCAGGCGCTGGATCAGTGTTGCGGGGTGGATCATCTGCCCTCCTGCTCGTGTCGTTCTCGGGCCCGGGATCAGCCGAGCTCCCCGATCTTTCCCTGGCCGAAGGCGTTGATGCCGGCCCAGATTGCCGCGGCCAGCGCGACGGCGCCGATGACGCCCAGGATGATCTCGATGGTCTCGGCCCCGGTCTCGTCCTCGGCCTTCTCGGTGAGCATGGAGCGCAGGATCAGGTACTGCTGCATCAGGGTGTTCATGGTGGGTCCTCATTTCCTTTCATCGGCACCGAGTCGGTCTCGGTGCTCTCCTGTCGGGCTCTTCTGCCTCGAGTGAGGCGGAGGCGTCTCACGCTGAGATCAACGTCAACATCATCGGCGTGAGGACGATCACGGTGAACATCAAAGCGATGAGCATGATGATGTTCTTCATGCGGCCAGAGGCCTCGTGTTCTCGGGCGGCTTCCTCGTTGAGCATGCGCACCCGCAGGTTCCGGCCCAGGGCTCGAAGCGGTTCGTAGACGCTGGCTCCATTGTCTCCTGACAGGCGCATCACACGGGCCGCTTCGGCGAGGTCTGGGACCTGGAGCTGCACGGAGAGCTCTTCGAGCGCGACCCAGGGCTGGACCTTGGAGAAGCGGGCCCGGACGAGTTCCTGGCGGATGCGCTGGAAGGCCCAGGAGTCCCCGATGGCGGCCGCGTTCTCCAGCGCCACCGTGGGCTGGGCGTTGCGGCTGCGCTCGGCCGCCATCAGCTCCACGTACACGGCGACCGCACGGGCGAACTCGCGCCGGGCCTTGGTTGCCTGCTTGCGGGCCTCTGCGTCCGGGGCGAGCCACACGACGGCGACGAGCAGGCCCACCAGCACCAGCGACAGCCACAGGGGCATGGAGTAGAACACCTGCGCACCCACGCTCAGGGACAGGCCGACCACCAGCATCAGGGCCGCGCCGTAGATCTTGGCCCAGGTGTGCCGTGACCGGGTGGTCCCCAGCACATCCAGGTCGGCGTCGCTGAGGCCGTGGATCATGCTGGCGGGCAGATGCGCCATGGCCCACTGGGAAGCCCTCTCCTTCCACGAGAGCGCGGCGCTGGGGGTGATCTCCTGCCCGGGGGCCCCGGGCAGGGCGGCCAGGGACAGGCGCGGGCGCTCCGGCAACAGAGGCCAGAGCAGGGCGGTCAGGGCCAGCCCGAAGAGCATGCCGGCGATGATCATCATGCGGAGCTCCTTGCGGTGAGCAGCCGGATTTGGGGCTGGGGGGCGACCACGCGGGTCATCCAGAAGATCAGCAGCGCGGTGATCGAGGCCAGGGCAATGAAGATGATCTGCCCGGCCGGGCTCTGGTAGGCGGCCATCGGTCCTCCCATCATCGGTGTCACGCACAGGGCGCCGACCACGAACAGGATCACGATCCGCGCTTCGCGGCGTGCGCCGGCGCGGTCCGAGACGATCGAGCGGCGCTTGGCCACCTCTTCCTCGACCGCGGCGGCCAGGTCCTCCAGGGCGTTGACCAGGCCGCGGCCGCGCTGCATGGCGGCCAGGTTCAGGTGCATGACGATCAGGTCTCCGGTCTGGTCGGCCAGGTCGTAGCCGAGGTGGCGCAGCGCGTCCGTGGTGCTCCAGCTGGCCCGGATGCGCGCCACGAGGCGGCCGATGTCCTCCCGGATCAGGGGGCCGGCGTTGGGCAGGGAGGCGATCAGGGCGGTCTCCAGGCCGGCGCCGGAGGTGAGCAGGCCGGACAGGGAGCGGGTCCACATCTCCATCTGGGCGAGCTTGTCGATCTGGTTGGTGGTCGAGACGGCACTGAACCCCAAGCGGACCAGGATCACGCAGGCCGGGAGGATCAGCAGGTACACCAGCAGGTGCGTGAACAGCGCGAGGAAGAAGCCGGCGGCGGCAGCGATGCCGACCGCGATCCAGGTCTTGCGGTCGAATCGGGCGGCCAAGCGCTTGGCCATGGCGGTCAGACGGGAGTCCGGGGCGGCCGCCTTCGGCTCCGCCGGCCACCGCCAGTTGACCACGGCCAGGCCGAGTCCGAGCACGGCCAGTGCAGTGCCCAGGGTGATGAGCAGGGTGTGCATCAGGCGCCTCCTGCCACTCGGGTCAGGTCGAAGCCCACACGCTCGAGGTCAGCGCGCAGCCGGGTGTCCCCGGGGGGCTGCACAGGCTGGGCGTGGTCGTCGCCCGGGCGCATCTCGAACAGCGGTGCGACGGAGATGCCATCGGCGCTGTCTCCAGGCATGACCTCAGCGATGGTCACGACCTTGCGGCGCCACAGCCCCTGGGCGTCCTGGATCTTGCGCATCTGCAGGACGATGTCAAGGTGGTGGCCCAGCTGCCGGGTCATGAAGGCCTCGGAGAACTCATTCATGCCCAGACCCACCAGACGGTGGACCGCTTCCTGGGCACTGTAGGAGTGGACGGTGCAGAACGTGCCGGCGCCGGTCTGCATGGCTTGGATCATCGCGGTGATCTCGGTGCCGCGGACCTCGCCGACGAGGATGCGACGGCTGTTCAGTCGCAGGGCCTTCTCCATGGCCTGGGCCAGGGTGTACTCCCCGATCCGAGAGCCGTCCGCGGTGCGCTCCCCCACCCCCGGTCGGTACTGCAGCTCGATCGGGGGGACCATCAGCGAGTCCAGGCGGTCCAGGTGCAGCTCGCGCTCTTTCTCGATGGTCACGATCTGCTCCATGGGAGGGATGCGCCCGGCCAGGGAGCGCATCAGGGTCGTCTTGCCGTCACCGCCGAAGCCTGAGATCACGATGGTCTTCTGCGCCTTCACGCAGGCGGTGAGGAAGTCGCACGCCAACGGGGAGATCACGCCGGTCTCGACCATCTGGTCCAGAGTCACGTTCACGAAGCGGTGGACGCGGAAGACCGCGGTCGGACGCTTGGAGATCGGGGGGGCGGTAGCGGCCAGACGAACCGCGCCGCGCAGGTCCATGTCCAGGTCCGGGGAGGCGGCGCTGAAGGATCGGGACTCCTCCCCCGCGTGGGATGCCAGGTACTGCAGATCGGCCATCAGCTGCTCGTCGCTGTCGGCCACCGGGGGGCGAGGTTCCATGCGTCCGCCGGCGAGCTCGACCCAGACGCGGTCGCAGCCGTTGATGTGCACGTTCTCGACCTCGGGCTCGTCCAGAAGGGCCTGGAACCGGCCCAGGCCGAACATGTCGTCTCGCAGGGCCTGGCGCAGCGCCTGGCGCTCCTGGGAGCTCCAGGCGGCGGCCTGACCGCCGGTCTGCATGTTCTCCCGGTCCATCTCGTCGATGACGGAGTCGATGTGCTTCCAGCCCATGGACTGCCGCTCGTCCTCGGAGATGCCCTCCCGGCCGGCCAGCTCATCGGCGTAGCGATCCGAGGCCCGGTCGCGCAGGGTCTTGACGATCGACCAGAACGCGCGCATCTCGGTGTCCGGGGAGGTCCGGGCGGCCTCTGGTGCCGGCGAGGCCTCCAGAGACGGCTCCTGCACGGCGGAGGGCGCCGGGATGGTGCGTTCCGTGACGGGCGTGACCGAGTTCAGCTGCGATCCGAGCGGGCGGCTCAGATGGGCCCCCGCCGCTGCCGGGATCAGCGAGACCCGATCGGTCTTCTGCGCCGGCGCCCCGGTCAGGTACGGGCTGTTGAGCAGGTCCAGGGAGGTGTCGTCGCGGCCGGTGTTGCTCATCGTTCCCCCTGCATGGGCTCGGTCTTCTCGATGATCTCTCGCCGGCTCAGCAACGCGTCCCCGAGCGAGGCGTTCAGGGCCTGGACCGCGCGGGTGTAGGGGCGCAGGCGCAGGTGGGACACCCGGGCCCCCCCGCCGAAGTGTGCTGCGGCCTCAGCTGCATGGGGCAGTCGCCCACGCACCGGGGCGCCCAGGACGGTGGCAACGTCCTTGGAGGGCAGTCGCTGGGCTCGATCCTCCACGAGCGTCAGCGACAACGAGTCCCCGATCCCTCGCTCAGCGCGGGCAGTGACCAGCTCAGGCAGGTAGGAGCGTGTGGCGGCCACGGAGACCAGATCGCTGCGCAGCACCACGTTCAGGTGATCGGCTTCGGTCCACAGGCTCTCTCGCCCGTAGGGGGCCTCGGCGCGGCCGGCGTCGATGATCACGTCGACGTCCTGTTCGGAGATCCGGCGCAGCACGGCGAACAAGTCGGCCCAGAACGAGCGCATCCCGCGCGCGGCACGGGGCTCGGCGATCGCCGGCAGCAACCAGCGGGCGGTGGCCGCCTCGGACCCGGAGAGCTCCACCGCTTGGTCCCAGACGTCCTGCTCCGAGATCGTGCGGTGGAACGATGCCTGGGCCACACCGATCAGCCCACTGTCCGCGGGGATCGACCCCTGCAGCCAGCCGGCCAACACCGACGAGGGCTTGGAGGCGTCAGCCTCGACCAGCAACACCGGGCGTGGCCAGGACAGGGTCATGGCCACGGCAGCGGTCGTCACGCCGGGACTGGTCCCGAAGGATGCCAGGGTCAACACGCTCACTTCTTCGCTCCCTGCATGACAACGCTCGCAGAGTCCGTGGCGGCCCACGAGGCGACAGTGGGGGCGTCCTTGGTGCTGAGGCGCACATCCACGGTGATCTTGCCGCTGGCTTCATCGACGCCACTGGCCTCCACGACGGCGGCGACCGACTCCCCCCGCTTGTCCCTGTCGGCGTTGTCATTGCCCGGCGTGAACACGACCAGGACCGGATCGCCCGCATTCAAGTCGCGGGAGGGAGTGCGTCCGGCCTCGAGGGCCAGACCCACCAGGGCCTGCCCGTCGTCGACACCGACACGGGCAGCCGTGGAGGTCCGGGTGATGGTGCTGCCCGGCTCCAGGTCAGTCACGGCCACCTGGCCGATCACGGTTCCCGACTCGTCGGAGGGCACCAAGGACCCGGGGTCTCCGGCCACGTCCACCGTGGTCAACATCGAGGACTCAATGCGGTCGCCTCGTTCGATCGCCTGGTTGGCCACCAGGTAGGGGCGCGCGTCATTGGTCAAGGAGGCCGAGTACGCGACCACTCCGCCCACCACGGCCAGCGCAGCAGCGACAGCCACTCCCCCGACCCGGCGCTTGGCAACCGGTGTGGCCGCAGTCCGACCGCGGCGGGCAGTGCCACCTGCCTCCGGGCCCTCTTGGGGGGCGTCCTCAGCCGTTGCGACCGAGGTAGCGCGCTTCTTCAATGCCACCGTGGGCGTCCTTTCCGAATGTGTTCCTACGCCGTGAAGGCTACCTCACCTACCATGATCCATGTCAGGTTGGCGCCTCTTCACTCTGGATAAGGCCGCTGCGGAAGGGTGGTGTCCCTTCCAGGGGGTAGAAAAGTTCCATGACCAGCCCGCCTGCCCCCATGGACCCCCTGGATGTCGCCGCTACGGCGTTCAGCTCCCGCCTCCGACTCGACATCCTGTCCACCCTCGCCCGCTCGCCCGGCTCCACGGCCCAGCAGCTCGCGGCGGAGCTCGGGGTCATCCGCTCCACGCTCGGGGTGAACCTGCGCGCGCTGGAGGCGGCTGGAGTGGTCCTGGCTGATGATCCCTCAACTGACCGCAGTGGGCGTCGGCTCCGCTATCGCCTGAACCTGGCGGTCTACGAGGGCGCTGTGGCCGCCATTCGCCGTCTCATCGCCTGACTCGATGCCATAACGCATGCCAGTCTCCCCGCCATGCCAGCAGGAGCTCGTCCAGGCCTTGTCATGCCATAAATAAGGCCATACAGGGGCCACAACGCACTCGGTAAATCTCTCGTGTTTTCCCGATGGATGCAGTAGGCTGATCACACTGTCAGATCACCGAGTGCAGGAGGTCCCTCGTGTCCACCCCTACCCCCACACCCCTTGGCCTTGAAGGCGTCATCGCCGTCGCCAACAACAAGGGCGGCTGCGGCAAGACATCCGTCTGCGCGAACCTCGCCGGGCTGACCGCCGCTGCCGGCATTCGCACCCTCGTCGTCGACTTCGACCCCCAGGGCAACCTGGGGCGAGACCTTGGTCTCGAGTCGCAGGATGGCCTGCAGCTCCGCCGGGCACTCGAGGATGGGGCTCCGTTGCCTGTCACTCTGGACCCGCGGAGAGAGAACCTGGGGGTCGTGCAGAGCGGACCCCGCCTGGAGGAGATCATCAGCCTCCAGGTCGCCCGCGGATACGGCGCCCCCAGCCTCGCTGAGCTGCTGCACCAGAGCCTGTCAGCCGTCCTGCCGGACTGGGACCTGATCATCTTCGACACTTCCCCGGGACACCGTCCCCTGGTGGAGGCCGTGTTCAGCAATGCCCAGGCCGTCGTGCTGGTATCCAAGGCCGATGAGCGCAACTACGACGGCGTCGCCCAGACGGGTCAGTGGTTCCACAACGTCCACGAGACGACCAACCCTGGTGTGCAGCTGCTGGGCGTGGCCCTGTTCGACATCGACTCCCAGGCTGTGAAGATCGAGGCCGGCGCGCGGCAGGTCCTGAACGAGATGCTCGCCGGCCTGGCCTTCGACCCGGCCGTCTTCACGGCCCGCATCCGCCACTCCTCGGCGGCGGCCGTGGATACCCGCCAGCGCGGCAAGCTCATCCACGAGCTCGAAGGCGACGTCGCCCAGGCCTACCAGGAGCGGTTCGCCGCGATCCGCGACGGGCGCCGACCGGCGTTCCACTCCAGGAGCCTGGACGGTGTGGCCGGTGACTACGCGGCTCTGGCCGAGGAGATCCTTGGCCGGCTCCAGTCTCTGGAAGGAGGGCAGCGCTGATGTCCACCCACCGCGCCAGCAACCTCGGCAACCTCTTCAACGCCCGCCGCGCGGCAGACCGCCCTGCCCAGGCGCCAGAAGCAACGCCATACACTGTGCGTCACTCCATGCCAGAATCTGCACCATCAACCACGCCAGAGTTCACGCGGGAAACTGCACGGGAATCTACGGTGGAACCCACGCAGGATCTCACGCACGTCACTGTCTTGGCTGCCACGACCGCCGACCCGCAGGAGGACGAGCTGGTCGTCTCCAACGTCGCTATCTACCTTCCCGCGCCCGTGCTGGACCGTCTCAAGCGCGAGCGTGGTCGTCGGAAGATGACCTACACCGACCTGCTGGTCATGGCGTTCGACGAGCTCTCCCAGGAGCAGCTGCTGGAGGCGCTGGGGTACAAGCCGCAGGGCTCTGGGATGCCGCGGCGTCGTGGCGCCGGCCGCGGGCAGGGGGGTATCCAGGTGCAGTTGCGCCTGGATCAGCTGCAGCGCTCATGGCTGGATCAGCAGGTCCAGGCCTTGGGGGCGCCCTCGCGCAGCGCCTTGGTGGCCGCGGTGTTCGACTTCTGGCTCCCCAAGCGCTGACGGACCACACCTGAGGGGCCCTCGAACCACTGGTTCGAGGGCCCCTCGAGTGTGTTCAGCCGAGCGAGCGCAGAGGGACAGCCCGGTGTGCCGGCTTGGGGACGTGGGTGGGGGAGGGGTGCAGGCGTAGGCCCTTGTCGAGCACGGCCACCCGCGCCTTCGGGTAGATCACCTTCACCTGCTCGAGATTCTTGAGGAAGGCGGCCTTGAACTGGCGTCGCTGGCGGTACTCGGCCCCGAACTGCGCCTCCAGCTGGGCCCAGGAGACGGTCGTGGCCCGATCGAGCGTGGCCATTCGGTAGCACAGCCACACATAGAGGTCCTGTCGCATGGGGCTGCCGCCGAGGGCGCCCAGCGCGGAAGTGAGCACGGGGACGGGAGAGTGGAGGATCTCGCGGAAGTAGTCCTCGCTGAGTTCGATCACCGCATGGTTATGGCCCGTTTTATGGCCTGGCTTCTGGTATGTGAGCTGGTAGCGGGAGGAGACCAGGAAGCTCTGCCCGTTGATCGTCTGCGCAGTGCCCTGGTCGCGGATGGTCTCGATCAGAATCGAGGTCGTGCTCAGGCGGTGCAGCTGGTCCATCACGCGGCGCTGGTTCGCTCCTGAGGGCGCGTAGGTGCCCAAGCTGGACATGAACGAGCGCAGGGAGGGGCCGGGGTCCAGATGGCGGGAGCGGGTGCGCACCGCCTGGGTCGACATCCAGGTCAGCAGACTCCGAGCCACCACTCCGTAGGGGTAGCCGGCCGGGCCGGGGGAGAGCGTGACCGTGGTGTTCCCGTTGCGACGTGTCCAGTGCCGGACCTGCTCGCCTGGGTCCTTGTAGGGCAAGGAGAGCTGAGCCCAGATCCGGGTGGAGAAGGCCAGCTGCCCCGGGGTCTGTTCGATCTCACTGCTGGCCTCGAGCAGACGCAGTCGCCTCTGGCTGACCTGGGGCAGGCCAGCGGTGCTGAACTCGGTGAGGTCGGGGGTGTGAACCATGGGGGAGAGGTCTTTCGAGGTGACGGCCGCGGAGACGGCAGGGGTGGGGAAAACCGGCTGCGGGCCGGAGTTATCCACGTGCATCTTGTGACACCCGGGGGTGAGAGCCGACGAGGGCGTCGGTGGGGGACGAAAAGGGCGTAATCATGCGGATCGAGCATGTGCATCTTGTGACGCCCACCCGGTGAGGGCCGGAGTTATCCACGTGCATCTTGTGACGGTGGGCGTGTGCATCTTGTGACGCCCACCCCCTCAGATTCCGCGCCAGCACTGGGATCGGAGAGGGCCCCCATATAGGAAAACCCATGTAGTTCTCTCCTGTAGTAGGCCCGCTTGTGGTTGGGGATTGGTGGAGAACTCGACGAATGGGGGTCATGCGGCGCCCTGCTGCATGAGCGACTCCCAGTCGACGGTGAGATCAGAGCGCTGCAGGGCGTAGTCCTTCAGGGCCTTGGTCAGCCGACTGCGCAGGACCGAGACGCGCTTGCACAGGGCGCGACCGTTGTAGCCGCACTCCTGGCTCAGTGCAGCGCGCTCCTGGTCGTCGGCCAGCTGGTAGCGCAGGAACACCGACGCGTCTCGACTGGAGAACACGGCCGTGTCGCGGGCCCAGGCGACCAGAGCACACAGCTCCAGCGTTGCCCGGTCGCCGTCCTGTTCGTCGCCGGAGGTGGTGGCGAGCTCGGGCAGCCAATCAGGCAGGGTGTCGTTGCCGTCGTGGATGTCGTAGATCCGGCGCTCCAGCAGGGAGTCCTTCATCACGTCCATGGCCAGGTTGCCGATGCACGAGCCGGGCCGGTGCAGGGAGGGCTTACGCACCCAGCGCCACGCGGCGGCGATCACCGCGGCCGCCACCTCCTCCTGAGCGCTTGAGTCTCCGTGGACGGTGGCCAAGCGCATGCGTGTGTGGCGGGCGGCGATCAGGGTGAACCGCGGGAGCATGAGCTGCAGTACCGCGCGCCCGCAGTGCTCATCGCCCTGCGCTGCCTGTTCCAGCAGCCCGCGCATCAGCTGCTCGCGCTCCTCCCGAGGTGCTTCGCTCACGCTCTGGCGCAGCTGGTCGCCGGTCTGCTCCCCGTGCGGCCAAGCGTGCGGGACATCGGCGTAGCGCACAGCCCACTCGGCGTTGAGTCGGTCGATCACGGTGGGGGCATAGGCCTGGGTGATGGTCATGGGGTTACCTCCTGAAGCGGTGGCCCCGGGCAGGGCCGGGCGGATCAGAATCCAGTCCACTCAGGGGGTCGGGATACGAGTCTGGACATGAGCCAGCGCAGCGAAGATCAGCAGATTTCCAGAAGCGATGGGTCTGGAAATCCCCGGATTCATGCGGATCTGAGGGCGCATCCGAAAATCTTGGTCACGCGGGAGGGACACCTGTGCTGCAAGGGGGGCCTTTAGGGCAGTGAGAGACCCCCCGCTAGGAGAGCCGTCATGCCCGAGCAGTGCCCCCACTCCGTGTCCGACCAGGACCAGATCCCGACGCTGACCGATCAGCAGTGGACGGAGTTCGTCAGCGACGCGCACGCGATGCGTCAGGCCGAGACCACCTTGGAGGCCGGCATGGCCGATCTGCTGGCGCGCCCGTTCGACGAGAGCGCTCAGCTCCAGCTGCGCCAGGTGCTCGACTCGGACCAGCTGCGCCGGGCCACCCAGATCGCGCGGAGCATGCAGGAGGGCCGATGATGGCGTGGGCACGGAAGAAGCGGCCTCGGCAGGAACCGGGTGAGCTGGCGCAGGAGCAGATTCCGACGCCGGCCCGAACCAAGGTCAACGACCTGGGGTCCAAGCTTCTGGTGGGGGGCGTCTATGGCGCCATCGCGCTGGGGCTGCTGTCCGGGTGCGGCGCCCTGGGGATGTCCGTGATGTCCTCCGGCGCTGAGAAGGCTCCGGTGGTGGAGACGATGAACACGGCCACCGCCGAGGGCACCGCGGTCTCCTACGTGACGGCGTGGCTCACGGCCTCCCGGCAGGACCAGAGCCTGCTGAGCGCATACGTCAAGGAGGACTCCCGGAAGGTACCCGAGACGCCGTTGGCCGTGCGCGACGTCGCCGTGGCCGGTGTGGAGAAGACCGAGGACCCGGACGTGATCTCTGTGCTCGTCGCCGCTCACGTCGAACAGCGCACCGAGCTCGAGCAGGACGGGCAGACGCCCAAGAACACGACGAGCTCGGCTCCAGCCTCCGCCAGCACGGAGGCCAAGACCAGCGCCAAACCGGCTCCCACCACGTACGCGCTGCGCTACTACCAGGTGGCGGTCAAGCAGACAGAGGGCACGGTCCAGGTAATCGGATACCCCACACCTGCGCCTGGGCCACGTCAGGGCGAGGCGGTCTCGTTGGGATACCCGCACCGGATCTCCACGACCACCGATCTGGGGACCACGCTGGAGGGCTTCCTACAGTCCTACGGCGCCGGCAAGGGGGACGTCACCCGGTACCTGGCTGCCACCGACACGCTCCAGGCGATCACCCCGGCCCCCTACACCGAACTGGTGATCGAAGACCTGCGCACGAGCACGAAGCTCGAGGAACTTCCCGACGGCGAAGCCGTCCGGGTGCTCATCCAGGCCGAGGGGGTGCTGCCGGATGCGAACCAGTCACGCATGGGCGCCACCTTCCCGGTCACGGTCGCTCGGCGAGACGGCCGATGGGAGGTGATCTCTCTGGACCCTGCTCCTCTGCTGGCCCCTGAATCCGAGTCCCGCTCAGCTACCCCCACCTCTTGAACCCCCTGTCTGAAAGGAACACCCCATGAACACCTCCCTCACCTCCATCACCCAGACCGCCCTGGACGGCATGGTCGTCGGCAACATCTTCGACACCGTCAACGACCTCACCTCCGAGGCGATGATCGCGCTGAAGGCCGTCATCGTCCTGTTCGGCGTCGTGGTCTTCCTCATCGGTGCCGTCGCCGCCAAGGGCAAGACCGCCGGCACGATCATGGCCGGCATCGGCGGCGGCTTCTTCATCTGGCTGGGCCTGTTCGGTGTCCAGTGGCTGGCCGAAGAGTTCGGCTCCACCGTCGCCGGCGTGCTGCTGGTCTGAGCCAGGAAGGACACGACCGATGGCCGAGACCGGACGGTTCTACAGCAGCATCCGCCGCATCCCCACCACCTTGCACCGACTGCCCGACGGCACTCGGATCTGGGGTGGGCCCTACACGCTCGTGCAGGGCGCCGGAGCGGCGGCGGTCCTTGCTCTGCTGTGGTCCTTCCGCGGTGTCTGGGGCACCCAGACACTGATCGTCGACGTCGTCATCTCGCTGGGCTGGGCCGCCGCCGCGGTCTGGGCCCTGCGGTACGCCCCGGACAACATCCACGAACTGATCATGCTCTTCACCGGCGCGATCAACGCCTGGTCCAAGCCCAAGAACGGGCAGTACGAGGGCGTGAAGTTCGAGCTGACCCGACCGCCGAGGCACCCGCAGGACGACACCTCAGAGACCACGCCCACCGCGGCGGCGCCCCCCTCCCAGGGAGCCACTCCTGACGAGACACCCCAGCGCCCCACCTACCGGCCCCTGGGCACCTCCTCGGTAACCCGCCTCCTCCACCAGGCCACCGCCCCCACAGACCGCAAGGACCACGCATGAAGAACCCGATCCTGTACATGACACAGAACCTGGTCTGGACCACCTCCGGCACGGTCTGGGCGATGTGGCGTCTGCGCGGTCTGCCCTACGGCTTCGGCAAGGGCGACCACAAGGAGCGGGCAATGCTCGCCCATCAGGCGCTGTTCCAGGGTCTGCGCGGGGAGGCACTGCTGATGGGCCTGTGCGCCGAGATCGAGCCGGCCTCCGTCGTCGAGCGCATGCTCGAGGGACTGGACCTGAGCGAGTGCGAGCACTACCTGCACGAGGCCGAGCTCGTCCTGGACGAACTGGAGCAGATCCCCGTCGGGGAACGCGCCTACTGGCTGGCCGTCCCGCTGCCGGCCCGCTCGGTCATGGACCGGGTTCGGACCCTCGCCAAGGCCGCGGACGGCAAGCTGCGCGAACAGCTGGCCCTGCCCTCCCGCCGCCCCGACGCCAACGAGATCGACGCGCTGCTCAAGGCCGCCCACCAGATCGCCCGCAACATCCCCGAGGCCTTCCACGCCAAACCCTCCAGCCCCGCGGAGGTCCTGTGGATCTACTCCCACTCCCACAACCGCGGGCTGGGCTCTGACCCCACGGCACCGGCCGGGGAATCCTCAGCACAGCACCTCACCGGCCGCGGGGTGATCCCCGAACCCTGGATCGACGAGGGCGGCCAGTCCGAGGTCAGCGCCAAGGAGAGGCTCAACCCCTTCCGGCGCCGCTACCTCAAGGTCCGCTCCGATGCCACCGCCGGAGAGGCCAGCTACCAGGTGCTGTTGGCGCTGACCGGCGGACCGGCTGAGGGCTTCAACTTCCCAGACGATGAGTTCATCAGCTACCTGGACAGCCTGAACGTCAACGCGGACTGGGTCATGCGGATGAACATCCTGCCGGCCAAGAAGGCCGCCTCCAGGAACAAGCGCGCTGAAGAGAAGCTCAACGACGAGTACAACCAGCAGTCCGGGGACTCCCACGCCATCACCGGCGGCTCCACCCGACTGGACCGGATCGCTGAGGACCTCACCGCCTACCACGCGGCCCTGAACAGCTCAGAGTCCGAGGTCTCCGTCGACGCCGCGGTGATCTTCGCTGTCGGCGCGCCCACGGCAGAGATCGCCCAGGACCATGCCAACGCCATCGTGCGCGCCTACGAGTCCCGCGAGTTCAAGGTCACCACCCCCCTTGGATACCAGGAGGAGCTGTGGTGGGCCGCTCTGCCTGGCACCCCGAGCTCGGCGACGGTGAAGAAGCTGGAGCTGCTGGCCACCGGGCGGCACCTGGCCTTCGGGGTCCCGCTGGTCACCGACGCGCTGGGCACCCGCAAGGGTTTCCGCCTGGGAGTGAACATCTCCAGCTCGCGCCGCTCACCGGTCTTCATGGACATCGGCGGCCTGATGGAGGCCGACATGTCCGGCTCCTTCGCCGTCACCGGGGAGAACGGCTCCGGCAAGTCCACCCTGCTCAAGATCGTCGCCGGCAACGTCTTCGACCGTGGCGGTCAGGTGGTGGCCATCGACCGCTCGGACAACACGGAATGGGCAGAGCTAGGAACACTGCTCACCGAGGCCACCGGCATCGAACCGACCGTGGTAGAGCTGAGCAACACCCACTGGTCCCTGGACCCCCTGCGTCTGTTCCCACCGGCTAACGCCGCACGCGTGACCCGGTCCCTGTGCTCGGTCCTGCTGGGCTTCGAGGCCAACTCCCCCGAGGGCCGCCTTCTCGGCCAGGTGCTGCACCCCGACTACGCGGCCACCCATCAGATCACCTCCATGGGCGCCCTGGTGGCACACCTGCATTCCGGTCAGGGGCTGGCCGGCACCGACCCGCAGCAGGCCCGCGACATCGCCTTCGGCCTGCAGAACGTCGAATCCACAGAGTTCGGCCCCCTGCTGTTCGACGAGCAGCTTCCGACCCTGGATCTGGCCTCCCGCTTCCTGACCTTCTGCACCCGCGGGGTGGAGCTGCCCCGACGCGAGGAGCTCGAGTCCGCCGCCCTCAAAGCGGAGCTGCCGGTGGAGAAGGTCATCGGCCGCGCCCTGTACTCCCTGATCGTGGCCATCAGCCGTCTGGTGCTCTACGCCGACGACGCCATCGAGTCCCTGATGATCGTGGACGAGGCCCACCACGCCACCGGCTCGCCCGAGACCGAGCTGGAGCTGTCGAACGTCGTGCGCTACGGCCGCAAGCACAAGGCCGCGGTCGCCCTGGGCTCGCATGACGCCTCCACCGACTTCGGTTCCGAGACCCTGCGCGGGCTGATCCCGGTGCGCATCGTCTGCCGGGCCCGGGACGCCGCCATGGCACGGCGGAACCTGGAGTGGCTGGGCGACATGGGCCAGGAGCAGTGGGTGGAGCTGGTCACCTCCGGGCTCTCGCCCATGGGCTCGGACGACAAGGTCCCTGTGGAGCGCCGCGGTGAGGCCCTGATGCGAGACGCCCACGGCAACATCGCCAAGATCAAGGTGCTGCCCCCGCTGACCCCCGAGCGAGCCAAGGCCGTGATGACGACCCCGCCCAAGCGAGGGACCCCCGCAGCCTCCGCGGCACAGGATCGAGAGCTGGTGCAGGCATGATCCACGCCCGCACACTGACGTTGGCCGCCGGGGTCACCGTCCTGGCCGCCCAGCTCTGGGCCGCTCCGGCCGCCCTCGCAGCCCCCAGGGACGGGGCGCCCGCGCAGGGCTCGGGGGTGATGGGCCTGGACGAGTGGCGCGCGCAGGTCACGGACACCGCCGGCGTGCCCATCGAGAAGTACCGTGCTCTGCCTCTGGACCACGGAACCGCGATCGAGCTCGACATCGAGCACTCCATGAAGCGCTCGGCTCTGGTCTCCATCCTGGACCTGCTGTGGGGGATCCACTACGAGATCGTCACCACCGTGATGTGGCTGTTGCACACCCTGCTCTCCTTCGAGTGGGTCGGCTGGTTCGCCGCCCCCATGGAGTCCTTCGGGGCTGCGGTGGGCCAGATGGTCGCACAGATCCACTGGATTCCCCTGGCCTCGATGATCAGCGGTCTGGCGATTGCGTTGCTCTTCGCTGCCCGCAAGCGCGGAGCGGCATGGGGAGAGCTGGCTCTGAGCGTGACGATGGTCATCGTGGCCACCAACATGGCATTGAACCCGGTGGCCTACGTCACCGGCGACAACGGCGTGCTCACCAAGGCCGAGGAGGCCGCCGGCCAGATCAGCGTCGAGATCGCCGGCGGCGCCGACCAGCTGGATTCCGGGGCCAGCGCCTCGGAGGTCATGGGGCAGACGCTCACCGCGGATCTGACCGACATGCTCATGCGCGGACCCTCGCAAGCAGTGGCGTTCGGTGAGTCCCTCACCGGGGAATGTGACGCCGTCTTCACCCAGACCATGAGCGAGTCCGACCCGATGAAGGTCGAGGAGAAGACGGTGATGGACCCGATCAAGGACTGCAGCGAGTCCGCGGCCAGCTGGTCCGAGTCCATCTCCTTCACTCGCATCGCCCCGATGGTGATGATCAACCTGGGGTCCCTGGCGTTCAGTGCCATGGCCTTCGTGCTCGGTCTCGTACTGATCGTGGCTGTGCTGATGGCCCTGTTCTACGCGCTCTACCAAGGGTTGGCGGTGCTGGTGGCAATCCTGCCCCTCCGCAGCCGACTGGGCTTCTTCAACGCCTTCATCGGCGTGCTGGCCTGCGCGGTGGGCATCGTGGCCGCGATCGTCACCGTGAGCCTGTGCCTGCAGCTGCTCAAGGAGCTCCTGGCGGTCACCGCGGGGCTGGGCGTGACGGTGCAGATGCTGCTGATGGTCATCGTGCTCGTCGTGCTGTGCTTCCTGATCTTCCGCGCCTATGGGGCATCCCGGGCCAAGGGGCGCGCTCTGGCCCGGTGGCTGTCGGGGCTGGGCCTGTCCAAGCAGGGCGGCAGCAACAAGGTCAAGGCACTGGCCGGCGCCGGCGGCGCCGCTGCGGCCGGATACAAGGCCCGCAAGTGGATCGAGCAGCGCAGAGGCAAGACCGAGACCGAGGAGACCGGCCGACCTCGGGCGGGCCTGCGCACGGCCGGCGGAGGACCAGATGCCGCAGCCCAGCCTGGCGCCGGACCACGGCGTCCAGGGCCTGGGCCCACCCGTCCGGGGCTGCCGACAGCCCCGGTGCTGCGGGCCGTCGGCACGGGCGCGGCCGGCGTGGGCGGCCCCTGGGGAGCGGCCGCCGGCGCAGCCGCTCACCTTGCAGCGTCTCGCCTCGAGAGGGGGGCGCACCGTCGTGAGCTGGCGGCCCCGCGGCCGCGCAAGGTCGAGCGCTTCTCCCGCATCCAGATCGACAAGAACGGGCAGGCGGTCGTGAACCCTCCTCGCCGCGAGGTCGTCGAAGGCACTGTCGTGCCCCCGCATCAGGGACCGCGGCCTCGGCAGCAGTCCTCCGAGGCGACTCGGCGCATGCGTGAGCGGCTGCACCAGGAGCATCCGTGAGCACGGGTAAGCAGGAAGAGCACCACGAGCCAACCGGTGCCGCAGGGGCACGAGCGCGCCGGGCGGTGATCATGGTCGCCGCCTCGATCGTCCTCTGCATCGGACTGCTCATCGTGCTGGTGCTGGGCCTGGTCATGTTCACCGGCGCCGGCCTGGAGAAGAAGCGACAGCAGGATCTGGCCGCGAGCACCTGTCTGGCCCCGGAGGTGGCAGCAGGGGTCGCCGGCGACGGCTCGGTCGCGGTGCCCGTGGCGGGGATCGTCACCAGCATGTTCGGCCCCCGAGACAACCCGTTCGGCCCGGGCGGCGGTGGAGGCGGCTCCGGGCTGACCAACCACGTCGCCGTGGACATCGGGGCGCCGGAAGGCACCCCGATCTACGCGGCCATGGACGGCACCGTGGACGTGGTCTCTCTCGGCGGGCAGGAGGACGGCAACGGCGTTCTCATCGACAGCGGGGGAGGGGTGAAGATCCTGTACTGGCACGCAGCCAACAACACGATCCGGGTCAAGGAAGGCGACGTCGTCAAGGTCGGTCAGCACATCGCCGGAGTCGGAGACACCGGCGTCGCCACCGGCTACCACCTGCACATGGAGGTGCGAGTCAATGGGGAGAAGATCGACCCGGCGGCCTTCTTCCGGGAGCGCGGTCTGATCTTCGAGCTGCGCAAGCCTCCCCGGCTGGTGGAGACCGCACGCAAGACGGGCGCCAGCGCCTCATCCTCGGCCACGTCCGCCTCGGCTGAACCCTCTCAGGGGCAGAACGATCCCACCCAGCTGCAGACCGAGCAGGTGAAGGTGATGTTGCCCGAGGGCATCGAGTACGAGCTCAAGCCCGAGCAGATCCGCAACGCCGCGGCCATCATCGGCGCCGGCCAGGCCGCGGAGGTCTCCGACCAGGCGATCATCGTGGCGCTGATGACGGCGCTGCAGGAGAGCATGCTCTACAACCTCGCCTCCCCTGCGGTCCCGGAGTCGCTGGCCTACCCTCACGACCGGCAAGCGGTGAACAAGGCCTCGGTCGGGTTGTTCCAGCAGCAGTACACGATGGGGTGGGGTCCGGTGGCGGACCTGATGCAGCCGTCGATCTCAGCGCGGACCTTCTACCTAGGGAGGGAGAACCCGAATGATGCGCCAGCGCTGGGGCTGCTGGACTACCCCGGATGGGAGAGCATGCACCCGGGAGTGGCCGCGCAGGTCGTGCAGAAGAGCGCCCACCCCGACGCCTACATCAAGTGGGAGCAGACCGCCACGCAGATCCTCTCGCAGGTGACCGGAACCGCGCCGGTGCCCTCGGCCTGTTCAGGTCCGGCGGTGCCTGCAGGCGAACAGCCCGGCCCAGCCGATGGAGCTCGCGCCCGGGACGAGAGCACCCTGGACCTGCAGATCCCTGCTGGTCTCAGCCGTGAGGACATCGTCGCGGCCGCGGAGTCCGGTGTGGGCGGGGCCTTCACGTACGGCGCCGCCGACTTCCAGTCCTGGGACTCCAGCGGGTTCGTCTACTGGGTCTACCGGGATCAGGGAATCGAGATGCCGCGCACCTCCCCGTGGGCGGCCGGTGAGCGCACGCAGACGCCCCAGCCCGGCGACCTGGTCGCTCAGCAGTGGAACGCCCAGCGCCAGCGGTGGGACCACGTCGGGATCTACGTGGGCGACGGGATGATGATCTCCGCCATCAACGAGGACGCCGGTACCCGCAAGCACCCGGTCACCCAGACCGGTGAGTCTCCCGTCTACTTCACCATCCTCAAGGAGCAGCAGTGACCACTCAGAGCCCCGCCCCCCAGGAGCCTGCTGGCCATGGCCGCGTGTGGCCCTACCTCGCCGGTGCCGCCGCCGCGGCAGCCCTCGGGGTCAGCCTGTTCGCCATGGGATCAGACCCGGAGCCCTCACCGACCCCAGCGGCCTCCGCGGGGTCAGCGCAGGCGCGCGTCAGCGAGGCGCCCACGGCGCCGGTCACCTCCCCGGCGACCTCGGCTGCCCCGTCCAGTTCCCCCTCCCCGGCCTCGAGCAGTCGGGACACGGGTCGGGAAAAAAGCTCGCAGACCCCGATCGACCTGTCTGGAAAAGGCCAGGTCAGCGAGGAATCGGTCAGTCCTGAGCGGGAGGCGCAGATGCAGGTGGAACAGCAGGCTCAGGCCCGGGCCGTAGCGGGCGCAGACGCCTCGAGCCGGCAGCGGGCGGAGCAGGTGGCCGAGGCCTTCGTGCTCGCCTCGAATGAGCGCACCTGGCAGACCGGGCGGCAGCAGTGGGTGCAGCGACTGCAGCAGCTGGCGACCCCTGGGGTGGTGGAGAGCGTGAACGTGGACCAGGACTGGGAGTCGGACAGCCAGCGCCGCTACGTCGAAGCCAAGGCCGAGACCACCACGCAGATCCAGCAAGTCCAGGCGCAGACGCTCACCAACGATGGGCAGATCGAGGTGGAGGTCGAGTTCGTCACCGAGACCGACAGCGAGGACCCCTGGGTGAGCAACCCTCCGGTGCGCAAGTCCTTGGTTCTGGTGGTCGATCCAGCCCAGGGCATGGTCGTCGACCAGCTGGACATGACCCCCAGAGGCGGTTTGTGAGCGCCGACTGAGGCCCCTCGTCTAGGGCGTCCACTCGCACAGGGTGGGCGCCCTTGATGCTGTCCGGGCTGTGGCGATGGGGGACGGCGTAGACGGCCAGGAGCGCCAGGGGTCCTGGGGCCGGGCGAAGCGGGGCACGGGGGAAGGCGCGCCGGTTGTCGAGATGCAGCGAAGAGTTCACACGACGCGCGGTGAACTCTTCGCATATCAGGCGGGATCCGGTCGGCGTGAAATCTGGGTGTCCCGGTGGGCGCTCCCGCGCGCCCCAGGGCCCGCCAGAAACGTACGGGCGGCTGCCGCTCTGGCGGGTCGGTTGTGGCGAGTCATGTGGCGGGCGGACAGGGTCGGATGTGGCGCGCACGGCGCATGGCGGGGTCCCTCGCCACAAACGACCGGTTGTGCCGCATCTGCCTAGCTGCCCTGTATGTGCATCCCAATCCGTAGCGCCGTTACGGTTGCTTCCGGGCTTGTCGGGGTCGAGGACGGGGGCAGGTGGATCGACACCTGATCGTCGCGGTGGCGAGGGATCACGTGCAGGTGAACATGGGGCACGTCCTGTTCGGCTTCAACGCCGTCTGATAGGTGCAGGTTCACCGCGGGAGCCAGGGTCCTACGGATGACGCCAGTTACTCGCGTGGCGAGGGTGAACATCTCGGCGCCTTCCTCGGGTCGGAGGTCGGAGAGTGTGGGGACATGGCGCCGAGGGGTGATGAGGCAGTGACCGTCTGCGACCGCGGGCAACAGGACGACTCTCATAACGACTGGACCTACGAAACGGGGTCAGCCCAGCTGTGGTGAATTTGCCGTGCGAGCTCTTGGAACTGCTGTAGGCATACTTTTCCGCCCAGGCGGAGCCCGCTCGTCGATAGCATGGTGGCGAGTGACCACTAGCCGGAACGAGCGGAGGACCCGATGAAGGCCGTAGAGCAGATGTACCTAGAATGTGAGCGTGCCCGAGTGCAGGGCACCCTCATCAAGCGAGTTAGCCGCAGTGACAAGGAGTATCACTTCCAGAACTGGGTCGGTGACCGGCTCAACGATTGTGGTCTCAACCACGACGAGCCTGGCCGCAATACCTATCCCGACTTCCGACTTGTCGACTACCCCGTGGGATTCGAGGTCAAGGGCCTGGCTTGGCCTGGACGAGAGGCTGACTACGACGCGAATAGCCAGGTGCCTACGCCGCGTCATAACGGGCGAGAGGTCTACTACGTCTTCGGGCGCTACCCGAAAGCCACGGATGAGGGTAACGAGTACCCGGTCGTAGACCTAGTGGTGTGCCACGCTTCCTTCCTGAATGCTGACGACGATTACACGCATAAGAACAAGTCGTTCCGCGGGTTCGGTTCTTATGGCGACATCCTCGTTAGAGACCGGAAGATGTACGTGGTTCCGACTCCATTTGCTCTAGCACAAAATACCACCGGGGTAAGCACCCTCATCATGCCGGAAGGCTACGTTCCTGAGAGTGACGAACTGGTGCAGGTCGGGTCACTGTCGCGCACCGAGGTAGACGAAGTCGTGTGTGCTTATGAGTTCAATCTTGAAACCAACGAGATGACGACAACGAAGCGGCCGAACCCAAATGCGGGCCGCGTGCACAACTTCACCGCATTCCGAATGCGCGGCCTGGGAGATGACAAGACCGTCTCCATGGTTGAGGCCACCAGTGAGACAACGACCGTCGGCGGAGTCGAGGGCGCTCAGTGACTACGAGCCAGCGCGAGACGCTGGACCTGGAACTGCCAACTCGCAAAGGGCCGACCGAGGTGCCTGCGAGAAGTGCACTGGAAGAGGGCTTCCCGGGGCTCATGCTCAGCCATGTTGGCACTAAGGAATCCTGGCGCAAAGAGGTGCACCGACCCGCGACGTCGACGCACAAATGGTGGGCCAAACGGCTTGGCACGGTCTTTCGTGGAATCATCGCCTCCGCGTCCGCCTCAAGTACGGCCGAGGCCCTGGATGCCTATAACTCGCGCACATCGTTGAACGGTTTGACGATTTTCGATCCCTTCGCTGGTTCGGGCACCACAGTCGTGGAATCGCTCAAGTTCGGCGCGACCGCTGTCGGTTTCGACATCAACCCAGTCGCCACCCTGGTTCAGCGCCAGGCAATCCAGCGTTGGGACTGGGAAACCTTGGAGAAGCTCTACTCGACTGTAGAGGCCCAGGTCCGTGAAGAAATCGACCGAGTCCATCGTGACCAGGAGGGGCGCACTGTCCTCTACTACTTCTGGGCCACGAAAGTTGATTGCCTAACGTGCAACGAGCCGACCCACCTTTTCGACTCACCCGTGTATTCCAAGCATGTCAGCGGAGGAGCCGGACGGGCACTGCGTGTTGTTTGTCCCCATTGTCTTTCTCTGTCCGAGCAACGAGGCGCATTCGAGGCATTCAGGTGCACGTGCGGAGAGTGGGTGGACAAACGAGGCCCGGTGCATGGCCCGAAGGTCAGGTGCCGACATGGTCACGAGAACAAGGTGATCGACTCCCTTGGAGGTAACCTCCCCGAGCGCGTCATGTACGCGAAGATGGTGGTCGACAGCGCCGGAGCCAAGGCATACGAGCCCATCACGGATTGGGATCGCAACCTGTATGGGGAGTGCGAGGAACGGCTGGCGTCACTGCCTGATGGGTCGATCTTGCCGCAGGGAAGTCTTGAACCTGGCAACAACACCGTCCAGGCCATGCGCTGGAACTACAGGCGGTGGGCCGACTTTTTCAACGCGCGCCAGTTGTATTCACTGTCGCTCTTGGCCACGGCATTGCGTGATCTTCCAGAGTGCCCTGAGCGCGAGGCTCTGGTAGCTCTTTTCTCAGGCACGCTTGAGTTCAATAACATTTTCACCTCCTTCAAGGGGGAAGGAACCGGCGCAGTTCGACACATGTTCTCGCACCACATTTTGAAGCCTCAACGAACGCCGCTTGAGGCTCACCCATGGGGACATCCGAAGAGTTCGGGCTCGTTCTCCACTCTCAAGAAGTCTCGACTGAGCCGAGCCCATGACTACAAGAATGAACCTGCTGATCTGGTTGAACGGCGCGGCAAGGTAGAGCGCACAGTTGGCATTTCTTGTCCTATTTCTGGCCCGGTGGCAATGTCTTGGACTGAGCTCGAGTCGACAGACGCGCGAGCCTACGTGCGGACTGGGAACTCGGTGGCGACCGATCTGCCTTCCGCTTCGGTCGACATGGTCATCACAGACCCGCCGTACATGGACAACGTGCACTATGCAGAGTTGGCCGACTTCTTCCACGCATGGTTGCGACAGATGGACCCGTTCGACGGCTATTCGGCGGCCGAATCTACTCGATCTGACGGTGAGGTTCAGGACGCTGATCCCGCCGCTTTCGGAAAGGCCATTTCAGGGGTCTGGAAGGAGTGCTCCCGAGTACTCAAGCCGGAAGGGATTGTTGCTTTCACTTTCCACCAGGCCAGGGTGGCCGGTTGGGTGGAACTGATTGAGGCCCTAAAGGCGGCCGGACTGACCGTCACGGCGGTCCAGCCTGTGACGGGTGAGATGTCTACGAGCGTGGTGAAAGCCGGAGCCCGAGAACCATCAAGCCTCGACAGCGTTGTCGTATGCCGGAAGACCAGTCACGTCGGGGCGAAGTATCACGCATCAGCGGAGGAGGCCCTCAGTGCGGCGTCCGCGCGACTCTCCAACCTCATCGAAGGAGGGGTGACCGTCGGGGCCGGTGATGTCAGGTCCGTGGTGCGCGGGACGATGCTGTCCTACTTCTCTGCGAGCGAAGGCCCCCTGTCCTCCTACGTGGAGATGGTTGATGGGATGGCCGACGACGTCATCAGGGAAACACTCTTCTCGAAGACGACTGTCTGAGTCTCAGCATCGACACGTGCACGGGAACGACGCGGTCCCCCTGCACCGCCGCGGCTGACGTCGAAGGTGACCGCTAGCTGTCCAGCCGTCGAATGATGTTGGCGATGAGGATGACGGAGTCGGCGGCGATGCCTGCTGACCGACGGTCCGCGTTGGGTGAGTGCTTGACCTTGTGCGCGAGGGCCGACGCTTTCTTGACCAGGCCGCGGAGTTCTTCGTTGGCGTTCCCTGGCAGGGTGGCGTTGATGTATGCCTCGAGCCGGATGTTCGTCTTGTCCACGGGTGGCTCGGACTGACCGGGTGTGCCGTGTTGGGCGTGGTCGTACACCTGTCGGCTGAGCGCTTCGAGGACAGCCACGCACCTGTTTCCGGTGTCCCGGTAGTCCTGCATACCGCTAGCGGTGCGGAACCGTGTGCGGAGCTGGGCGATCTCGTCGTCCACCTGGGTCCAGCCAGTATTCGGGTGAGGGGAGACACCCGAGGCAAGGGCGCCGCGGGACTGTTCCTCTTCCCTTGCATGGAGGGTCTGGAATACCGGGTCGAAGTGTTTGGCCAGCATCTCTCGGCGCATCTGCCACGAACCTCCGCCCGAGGCTCCCTCTGCGATCCAGTAGGTACGGAACGAGGAGAAGTCTCTCCACGGCAGGTCCAAGGGGATGCCGTAGCGGTGGAGAACGAGTCGGAGCGCACGCAGGATTGCGTAGCCTTCCTCGTCGGTGCGTCCGTGGTCGTTGTGCGTGGCGTGGTTCTCGTATGTCTCGTGCACCAGCTTCGCCAGGTTCACGGCGGACTCGAGGTCGTCGTCACCGGGAATCGGTCCATCGGCGAGGCGTTTGATCTGCTCCAAGTTGAGCTTCCGGTGCGGCAGGCCCCAGGGGTTCCCTGGGGCGGGTTCTTCGATCCATAGGTCCTTGCTGTCCACGGCTTCTAGTGTCCCAGAGGAGTTGCGTCCCTGCGGTGTCAGTCATGCCTCGGGACAGCCACCGCGACGGGACTGGACCGCGATACCGACAACCCCCTCGGCCTGAACGAGGCGGTGATCCCAGGCAGGGCATACCTGCGATTGCGTCTTCGAGGTGAGGTGCCAGCGGTCTACGGGCAGATCGGTGAAGCCTTGGATGTCCTCTTCGCTCACGCGGAGCACGACTCCACGCGTCCCCAAATCGAGAGCTACCGGCGCGAAGGTGAGATTGACTGTCTCGTGCCGATCCTCATGTAGCACAAACGACCGGTTGTGCCGCATCTGCCTAGGGCATGTCTGACAATCGTTTTGACCATGCGAGCACCGCGTTCAACACCACGGCGGCCCGGTAGACGATCGCGTACTTGTCGTACCGGGTCGCCAGGCCTCGCCATTGCTTCAGGTGCGCGTACTGGCGCTCGATGACGTTCCGGCCCTTGTAGGCTGCGGCGTCGAGTCCGACGGGCAGTTGAGTCCCTGATAGTGGTGTAACCCTCCCCGGTCGCCAACACCGTCCCCTTCACGGACGCGGTCACCGTGGGAGCCTTCGAGTGAACCTTCC
>NZ_JBSEYU010000010.1:0-64059 GCF_053627955.1 Micrococcus sp. 093350064-1 | reverse complement strand
GTGCCTGCGGGATCCCGTCGTGCAGGTGGCGGTGGACCATCCTGAGTCGGCCGGTGGGGGTCAGGGGTGCGTTAGCGTGAGTCATGAGTGGGTCTTTTCGGGCAGGTGGGTGGTGTAGGAACTTCCATCCTGCGGGAGAGGCCCACTCGTCTCATCTCAGCCCGGTACCCATGTCAAGAACCTCATGACCCACAACACCTAGGCTGGAGGGGTGGATCGTCAGCCCCTTCGTCTCGCAGCCCTGGCCGCCGCGGCCGTCCCCGGCCTCGCCCCCGTCTCCGCGGAGGCGAGCCCGGACGACCCCGCGGACTTCTCGACCGCCGTCGTCGTGGACGGTGAGGGCCAGCGGTGGCGGGTCCGCTCGCCCCGCACCCCGGAGGCGGGCATCCGTCTCGAGACGGAGCTGCAGGTGCTGGCGGGCCTGACCCCGGCGGTGCGCGCCGGCCTGCCGTTCCGCACGCCCTCCGTGGCGGGCGCGGTGCGGCTCGAGGGGCTGCGCACCTTCGTCTATCAGGACATGCCCGGGCGTCCCGTCACCCTGGATGAGCTGGCCCGGCTCGGCGAGCCCGCGGTGCAGGACGTGGGCCGTGTGCTGGCCGCGATCCACACGCTGCCCTCGGATGTCGTGGACCACGCGGACCTGCCCTCCTACACGGCGGAGCAGATCCGGCAGCGTCACCTCCACGCCCTCGACCAGGCGGCCACCTCCGGCCGCGTGCCGCCCCTGCTGCTGCGCCGCTGGGAGGAGGCCATGGAGGAGGAGGCCCTGTGGCGGTTCACCCCGGTGCCTGTGCACGGTGACCTGCACGAGGACAACCTGCTCCTCGAGCGCGGCCGCGTGGTGGGCGTGACGGGCTGGACGGACCTGCACGTGGGCGACCCGGCCGGCGACGTCGCCTGGCTGGCCGCCGCCACGGACCCGGACCTGGCCGACCGCGTCCTCGACGCCTACGCGGCCCGGCGGGCCGACGCGGGGGCCGCCGACGACGGCGACGCCCACCTGATGCGCCGTGCGGCGCTGCTCGCCGAGTTCGCCCTCGCCCAGTGGCTCACGCGGGGCCTGGACCGGCACGACGCGGGGATGGTCGCCGAGGCGGAGGCCATGCTGGCCGAGCTCGAGGGCGACGTGCGCGCCGCGCAGGAGGCGGCCGCGCGCCAGGCGGAGGCCGACGCGGCCGCCGACGCCGCCGAGGACGCCCGGGATGCGGCGGAGGACGCCCGGGAGGCCGCGGCCGCGAGGACCGCGGACCCGGAGACGGGCCCGCTGCCCGCCGTCGAGGTGGTGCGGCCGATCAACGGCGGGCCAGGGCGTCCGTGATGTGACGCTCGAGCTCCTCCTCCCCCGGCAGGTCCGGGAAGGAGCGCTCCTGCCCGTGGGCCACGTACACGAAGCTGGCCCCGATCCGTTCCAGCGGGATCCCGTGCAGCCGTGACCAGGCGAGCCGGTAGACGGCCAGCTGCAGCGACTTGAGCTCGAGGTCGCGGCCCCGCGGCACGGCGCCGGTCTTCCAGTCGACGAGCTCCCAGTCGGCCTCGGGGTCGAAGGGCAGGCGGGGGTCGCCGCCGGAGCGGTAGATCGCGTCGACCCGGCCCCGCAGTGTGATCCCGCCGACCGTCGTCTCGACCGGGGCCTCGACGAAGGCCGGGGTGCGCTCCGCCCAGCGCGAGGAGCGGAACCACTCCTGCATCGGGCCGAGGTCGAGGGCCTCGTCGACCCACAGGTCCGCGGCGTCCTCGGCCGAGTCGATGTCCAGCATGCCGGTGGCCCCGAAGCGCTCCTCGAGCCACGCGTGGAACGCCGTGCCGCGCCGCGCCGCGTGCGCGGGCGGCCGGGGCAGGGGCCGGCGCAGCTGCTCGGCCACGGCCTGCGGGTCGGCGGCGAGCTCGCCGTAGAGGGACACGGAGACGTGCTCGGGCAGGGCGGTCTCCCCGCCCGTCCCGGCGACGTCCCGGCGGCGCAGCAGCACCCAGTCCACCTGGCGGGCCAGCTCCGGGTCGTCCCCGAGCGCCGCCGGGTCCGCGGCGTGCACGGCCGCGGCGGCCGCCTCCACCCCGTGCCGGCGGGCCCGGGAGCGGCGCGGCAGCGGCTGCCAGCGTTCCTCGTCCTCGGGGTCCTCCGGGTCGGCGACGAAGGCCTCCGGGCCGTCGAGCGGGTCGAAGGGCCAGCGGGCGACCAGCGTCCGGGCCGCGGCGGGGTTGGCCTCGGGCAGGTCGTCCTCGGCCGGGGCGGGGCCGAGCGCGACGCCGGGCACCTCCCCCGCCAGACCGGCCACCTCCTCGAGGAAGGCCGAGGCCGGCAGGGGCTCCTTGTTGACTCCCTTGAACAGGGAGGTGCTCAGCCACAGGGCGGATCGCGCGCGCGTGTACGCGACGTAGGCCAGGCGCCGCTCCTCGCGCTCGGCGTGGGCGGCCACGGCCACGGCATAGGGGTCCGGGTTGCCCTCCTGGGCCGCCTTGGAGCTGTACTTGGTGCCGGCCGACTGGACCCAGTCCCGCTGGTCCTGGGCCCACGAGCCGTCCCACTGCGGCAGCGACGCGCGGTCCCCGCGCAGGGGCCACGGCAGCGCGCCGGCCCCGGGGCTGGTCCAGCGGTCCGCCCGCGTGGACGGGAACGTGCCCTCCTGCAGGCCGGGGACCGCGACGACGTCCCACTCGAGCCCCTTCGAGGCGTGCGCGGTGAGCACCTGGACCAGGCCGGGGGTGGGTTCGGCGTTCTCGACGCCGAGGCCGTCCTCGTGCTCGAGGACGGACTCCGTCCAGGCCAGGAACGCCGTCAGGTCCGTCGCCGTGGTGCCGGCGCCGAAGTCGCGGGCCGCGTCCTGGAACGCGTTCAAGTGCCGCCGGGCCGCGGCCGCGGAGACGCCGGGCCGCAGGGCCACCTCGACGTCCAACCCCGTCTCACGGATCACCTCCGCGATGAGGTCGGCCGGGTCCTCCCCGGTGCGCGTGGAGAGCCGGCGCAGCTCGGCGTTGACGGCCCTCAGCCGGGCCAGGCCCTCGGGTGAGAAGCCGCGGCCGCGGGAGCCGACCCAGTCCGTCCCCTCCCCGGGCAGGGAGTCGAGGGCCTCCAGCAGGGCGGCGGCGTCGGCGTCCTCCTCGGGGCTCACGTCCCGGGCCGGGTCCGGGGCGTCCCCGGCGGGGTCCTCCCGCCCACCGCCGGCCCGCCGGGCCCGCAGCCGCGAGACGAACCGGGCGCGCTCCTGCAGCACCTCGAGGTCGGCCACGCCGATGCGCCAGCGCGGGCCGGTGAGCAGGCGGACGAGCTGGTCGCTGCGCGTGGGGTCGGCCAGCACGTGGAGGACGGCGAGCACCTCGGCGACCTCCGGCAGCGCCAGCAGCCCGGAGAGCCCGAGCACCTCGTAGGGCAGGCCGGCGGCGTCGAGCGCGTCCAGCACGGGGCCGAACTGGGCGCGGGTGCGGCACAGGACGGCGCGGCTCGGGGTGGTCCCCCCGGGCCCGGACCCGGTGAGGGCGCCGAGGCGGGCGACGACGTCGGCGGCCTCCTCCTCCGCGGTGACGAACCGGTCCACCCGGACGACGCCCTCCCCCGCGCCCGGCCGGGGCCGCAGGGTGCGCACCTCCACCGGCGCGCCGCCCGTCGCGGCGGCGTGGGCGTTCAGCGGTGCGGCGACGGCGTTGGCGACCGCCAGGATCGACTCCTCGTTGCGCCACGCGATCGTCAGGTGCGAGACGTCCGCGTTCACGCGCCGCGGGGCGCCGCCGGGGCCGGTCTCCAGTCGGGGGAAGGCGTGCGGGAAGGCGAAGAGCTGCCCGGCGGAGGCGCCGCGGAAGCCGTAGATCGACTGGTGGGGGTCACCCACCGCGGTGACGCAGTGCCCCAACCCGGGCGCGTCGTCCTCGGGGCCGCGCGGGCCGAACAGCCCGGCGAAGATCCGCATCTGGGCGTGGGAGGTGTCCTGGAATTCGTCCAGCAGCACCACGGGGAACCGCGCGCGCTCCTGCTCGCCGGCCGCCGGCACCTCGACGGCGATGCGCGCCGCGTGGCGCAGCAGGTCGCCGAAGTCCATCACGTCCTGCTCGCGCTTGACCTCGTCGTAGCGGGCCACGAGGTCCGCCATGAGGGCGCGGTCCGCCAGGCCGGTCAGGAACTCCTGGATCTCCTTCGAGGGGGTCTTGGCGCGCGGGGGCAGCGGCAGGGCGCTCCCCTGCTCGGCCAGCCGGGCGAGGAACTCGCGCACCTCGTCCGCACTCACCAGGTGCTCGGCCATGTCCCCGGCCAGCCGCAACGCCTGCGTGATGAGCCGGGACGGGGCCACGCCGAGGGTGTCCGCGACCACCGGATGCGAACGCACGACGGCGCCCATGAGCCGGTGGGCGTCCGCGCCTCCGAGCAGCCGCGCCTCCGGTTCCACGCCGATCCGCAGGCCGTGGTCCCTGACGAGCGCGCCGGCGTAGGAGTGGTACGTGGACACCGAGGCGCGGCCCAGGTCCTCGGGCTCCCCGTCGAAGCCGGGGATCTCGAGGCCGGAGCGCAGCAGGGCGTCCACGCGCCCGTTGATCCGCTCGGCGAGCTCACCGGACGCCTTCCGGGTGAACGTGACGCCGAGGACCTCGTCCGGGCGCACGAGACCGTTGGCCACGAGCCAGACCACGCGGTCGGCCATGGTGGCGGTCTTGCCGGAGCCGGCGCCGGCCAGCACCAGGCGCGGAGTGAGCGGGGCGGTGACCACCTCGGCCTGCTCCTCCGTGGGCGGGGGCAGCCGCAGCCGCGCCGCGATGTCCTCCGGGGAGTGGACCGCGTCCTCGACGCGCGGACGATCGGTCTGAGCGGCGGGATCGCCGGTCAGCGGGGCCATTCGGTGACCTGCCTTCCTTCGGAGCAGAGCGGACAGACGGAGGGCAGCGCGCACCGGCGGGCGCCGGCCTCGTGGAGGGCGAGGAAGCGCGGCCCCGTGGTGCGGCGGGCCGCCGTGAACACCTGCTCGAGCGCCCAGGTGTCCTCGTCCTCGAGGGCCGGCTGGTCCTGCACCTTGGTCTTCTGGGTGCCGGCGCCGAGCTGGACGAGGGCCGCGCCGGCCGGTGTCGTGGGGTGCTCCAGACCGGCGAGCGCGGCGCGCAGGGCGGGGTCCGTGGCGGGGTCGTCCCGGACCTGCTCCAGACCGCCGGCGCGGACGGCCACCTGATAGGCGGCCAGCTGGGGCTGGCGCGCCATCTCCGCGCCGGTGGGCGCGCTGCGGCCGGTCTTGAGGTCGGCGATGAAGGGTCGGCCCTGCGCATCCGCCTCGAGCCGGTCCACGACGCCGGTGATCCGGACGGTGGTCCCGCCCCAGGTCAGGTCCGCGAGGAGCCGCACCTCCTGGGCCACGGGCCGACGCCCGGCCGCCCGGGCGATGCTCCAGTAGCCGATGTAGGCGTCCACCAGGCCGCGGGCCCGGTCGTGCTCGATCTCCGTGATCCAGCCCTCCGGCAGGCCGAGTTCGGGCAGGCGGCGTTCCAGTTCGGCGCGCACGTCCTCGGGCACGCCCTCGGGGTGGTGTTCGGCCACCGAGTGCACGAGCGTGCCCACGGACTGGGCGAGGGTTCCGCCCGCGTTCGCGCCGACGTGGTACAGCACCCAGTTCAGCGGATTGCGCAGGGCCGTCTCCACGCGGGAGGGCGAGAGCGCGACGACCTCGCGCTCCGGGTCGACGAGCGCGGCCTCGGTGGACAGCGGCAGCAGGCCCCACCAGCGTCGGGGGTCCGCGACGGTCACGCCGTCCTCGGCGAGGACCGCCAGGCCGGCGGCCGCCGCGGCCCGGGATGTCGCCCCGTCGGCCGCGTCCGCCTCGTCCCCGGCCTCCAGGACGCGGCGCAGCCGGCCGACGAGCGCGGACGCCGTGATCGGGTCGGGGACCGCGGTGAGCCGCCGGACGCCGGCGGCGTCGCGCGCCTCGGCGGGCAGCCGTTCGGGCGGGTCCACCAGGTCGAGGAAGTCGGAGGGGCCCTCATCCGGCGAGCGGACGGCCGTGACGACCACCTGACGCCGTGCCCGGGAGACCGCGGCCGCGAGCATGCGCAGCTCGTCCTGACGCACCTCGCGCAGCCGGGTGCGGTGATCCGTGGGCCACGGGGCGTCCGCGGGCAGGGTCACGAGGTCCACGAGGTCGGTGGCGCCGAGCAGCTGGCCGCGCAGCCGGGTGTTCGGCCACACGCCCTCCTGCAGGCCCACGACGATCACCGTGTCCCACTCCTGGCCGGCCGCCGCGGCAGGGGTGCGCACGTGCACGGCGTCACCGGACTCGGCACGGCGGGCCAGGGTGTCCACGGGCAGGTCCTGGGACTCCATGTAGACGGCGAACGACTCGGGCGACGCGCCCGGGAACTGGTCCACGAAGCGCTCGGCCACCTTGAACAGGGCGACGACGGCGTCGAGGTCCGCGTCCGCCCGGCGGGACTCGCGGCGCTCGTTCGCGTGCTCGGCGGGCCGCAGCGCGAGCGAACGCCACCGCTCGGCCCGACCGGAGGCGGACCACAGCGCCCACAGCACGGTCTCGGGCGAGGCCGAGGGGGCGCGGGCGGCCTCCAGGCCGTCCCGGAGCATCCAGTGGACGCGGCGCAGGGCGCGGTGCCGCTCGTGCTCGGGGCCGGCCAGGCTCGGGTCCAGCAGGGCCGCGGCGAGCAGCGCGTCCGAGGTGCGCCGGCCGCCCCGGCCCCGCTCGGCGGCCAGCAGGTCCTGGCGCAGCCGCCGCACGTGCAGCGCGCTGGCCATCCCGTACCGGCCGGTGAGCAGTCCCACGACCTCGTCCGGGTCGAGCACGTCCTCGACCCGGGCCTCCGGATCCTCCGCGAGCGCCCCCGCCGCGTCCACCAGCGTGAGCAGGGGCGCGACGGCGGGCTCCTCCTTCAGCACGAGCCCGGCGGCGTCGCGCAGCACGGGGACGCCCTCGGCCTCCAGGTGGCGGGCGAGCGCGGCCACACGGGAGCCGGAGCGGGCGACCACGAGGATCCGGTCCAGGGGCACCCCGTCCTCGTGGTGGACCCGCAGCACCCGTTCGAGGACGAGCTGGTCCTCGTGGGCGCGGGTGGGCACGACGTGCGCGCGGACGGCGCCGTCACCGTCCGCCGGGACGGTCTCGGTCCGGGTCCGTTCGACGCCGGCGGTGCGCTGGCGGACCCGGCGGGCCACGCGCAGGTAGGCGTCCTGGACCTCGGCGCGCATGCGGTGCCCGCGCGTCAGCACCCGGACGCGCCCGTCCGGGGACGCGGGCGGGGCGGCCCCCGGCACGGGATCGGGGTCGAGGACCCCGGGGTACCGGGCGAGGAGGTCGGGCCGGGCGCCGCGGAAGCCCTCCACGGTGGTGTCCGGCGACGCGGTGAGCAGCACGTCCCGCCCGCGTCCGAGCACGGTGAGCAGGTCGTGCACGGCGGGGGTGGCCTCGTGGAGGTCCTCGACCACGAGCACGGCCAGGCGGTCCCGCTCCGCCGCCACGAACGCCTGCGCCGCGGCGTCGCGCTCCGGGTCCTCGGGATGCCGCTCGGTGAGCACGCGGACGGCGGCGGACAGCAGCCCGGCGGCGTCGAACGCCTCGGCCATGCCCAGGTCGATCCGGTCCCGGTAGTCCTGCAGCAGCACGGCCGCGGCCTCCCACTCGGGGCGCCCGTGGGCGGTGCCGAGCTCCTGCAGGCGGCCCGGCTCGAGGCCGAGCTCGCTCATGCGGTCCACGAGCTCGCGGACCTCACGGCGGAATCCCCTCGCCTCCACGGCGGGGGCGACGTCGTCCGGCCAGTCCGGCGCGGCGGCGAGGCCGGCGGCGTAGCCCTCGAGCAGCTCGGCGATCACCGTGTCCTGCTCGGCACCGGTGAGCAGCCGGGGGGCGACCTCCAGATGCCTCAGCGGTCCCGTGACGCGGGCACGGCGCAGCAGGTCGAACGCGTAGGAGGACCAGGTCCGCACGGGGGTGACGGCGCGGGTGCCCCGACCGGCGGCGGCGAGCCGGCGGGTCAGCGCGTCACGCAGCCGCGCCGCCGCATCCCGGCTCGGGGCCAGCAGCAGGAGGGACTCGGGGTCCAGCCCCGCCTCGATCCGGCGGGCCGCGTACTCGACCGCCACGGTGGTGCGCCCCGTGCCGGGGGCGCCCAGCACGAGCACGGCGCCGTGCCCGGGGGCGAGCGAGGCGATCGCCTCCTGCTCGTCCGTGAGCGTGATCCGGTCCTCGGGCGCGGCGGCCGTGCGCACCAGCCGAGCGGCCCGTTCCGGCGCCGCCGCGTCGTCGTCGAAGGGGTCCACCCCGTGTTCCCTGGTCATGGCCTCATCCTCGCACCGGGCCCGGACACGATACGGTCGGCGATCGCACGGATCGCCCGCGCGGCGCCGTCGTCGGGCTCCCAGCGGGCCCGGGGCAGGTCCATGCGCCCGGCCGGGGTGCGGGGCATGGCCTCGCGTTCGTGCTCGACGGCGGCCCGCGCGGCCAGCTCCGGAGGCAGCGAGCCGTCGGCCCGGACCACGCGCCACCAGGGCGTGCCGGGGCTCGATTCGGCCATCGCCCGGCCGGCCTGCCGCGGACCGCCGACCCCCAGCAGGCCGGCCAGCCCCCCGTAGCTGACGGCGCGTCCGGGCGGGACCAGACGGGCGAGCGCCTCGAGCCCCTCGCCGAGGGTGAGCGGTCCGTCGTCGCGGTGGCGGGCGCCGGGGAGCACAGGGTGATCGGTCACGACCCCATCCTGTCGTGTCCGCCGCTCCGGGTAGCGTGAGGCGCGTGACTTGGCATGAGAGCATCCGCGCCGGCTTCGACCTCGAGACCACCGGACGTGATCCGCGCACCGCGCTGATCGTGACCGCCACCCTGGTGATGGTGGACGAGCAGGGCCGCGCCGCGTCGTCGGCCGAGTGGCTCGTGGACCCGGGCGTGCCCATCCCGGCCGAGGCGGCCGAGGTCCACGGCGTCACCACGGAGCGGGCGCAGGCGGAGGGCATGCCCGCCGCGCAGGGTGTCACGGAGATCACCGAGACCCTGCGGGACCTGTTCGCCGCGGGCATCCCCGTGGTGGCGTTCAACGGCGTGTACGACTTCACGGTGATGGACCGGGAGGCGCGCCGCCACGGGCTGACGCCGCTCGAGGCCCGCCCCGTGATCGACCCGTTCGTGCTGGACAAGCAGGTGGACCGGTTCCGCAAGGGCAAGCGCACGCTCTCCGCGGTGTCCGAGCACTACGGGGTGACCCTGGAGAACGCGCACACCTCCGCGGCGGACGCCCTCGCCGCCGTCCAGGTGGCCGACGCCCTGGCCGCCCGGTACGAGCAGCTGCGCGTCGCGCCGGCGGACCTGCACGAGCGGCAGGTCCGCTGGAAGGCCGAGCAGGCGGAGAGCTTCGAGCAGTACCTGCGGCGCAAGGACCCGCAGGCCACCGTCTCGCGCCACTGGCCGGTCGAGGCCGAGCGCTGAGCGCCCGGCCCCGACCCGCGCTCGGGTCTCAGGCCTGGGGCGTCGCCGCCGCGGCCGCCTTCGCCGCGGCCGGCAGCGCGTCGAGCACCCGGGTGACCGCCGCGTCGTCGTGGGCGGCGGAGACGAACCAGGCCTCGAACACGGACGGCGGCAGGTACACGCCGGAGGCCAGCATCGACTGGAAGAACGGGGCGTAGCGGAAGACCTCCTGGCCCTGGGCGTCCCGGTAGTCCCGCACGCCGGTGCCGGAGGTGCCGAACGCCAGGGAGAACAGGGTGCCGGCCCGCTGGATCGAGTGGTCCACGCCCTCGGCGTCGAGCGCGGCCACGAGGCCCTCGCGCACGGCGTCCGAGGCGCGCGTCACGGCCGCGTAGACGGCCTCGTCGGCGCGGGAGAGCGTGGCGTGGCCGGCGGCCATGGCCACCGGATTCCCGGAGAGGGTGCCGGCCTGGTACACGGGGCCGAGCGGGGCCAGGTGGTCCATGATCTCGGCGGAGCCGCCCAGGGCGGCCGCGGGCATGCCGCCGCCGATCACCTTGCCGAAGCACCAGATGTCCGGGGTCCAGCCCTCGGGCTGTCCGGACAGGCCCCAGCCGCCCGTGGCGGTGGCGCGGAAGCCGGTGAGCACCTCGTCCCAGATCAGCAGCGCGCCGTGGCGGCGGGTGATCTCGCGCAGGAACGCGTTGAAGCCCTCGGCGGGCTCCACGACGCCCATGTTGCAGGGCACGGCCTCCGTGATGAGCGCGGCGATGCGCTCATCGTGCTCGGCGAACACGGCCTCGACGGCGGCGCGGTCGTTGTAGTCCACCACGAGGGTCTCGGAGGCGGCGGCCTCGGTGACGCCCGCGGAGCCGGGCAGGGCGGCGGTCGCCACGCCCGAGCCGGCCGCGGCCAGCAGGCCGTCCGAGTGGCCGTGGTAGCAGCCGGCGAACTTCACGATCAGGTTGCGGCCGGTCACGCCGCGGGCCAGGCGCAGGGCCGTCATGGTGGCCTCGGTGCCGGTGGACACGAAGCGCACGCGCTCGACCGGGACCTTGGAGGCGATCAGCTCGGCCAGCGCGGTCTCCTCCAGCGTGGAGGTGCCGAAGCCGAGGCCGCGGTCCACGGCGGCGTGCACGGCCTCGACGACCTCGGGGTGCTGGTGGCCCAGCAGCATGGGGCCCCACGAGCAGACCAGGTCCACGTACTCGTTGCCCTCGACGTCGGTCAGGTACGGGCCGCGTGCGCCGGCCATGAACCGGGGCGTGCCGCCCACCGAGCCGAAGGCGCGCACGGGTGAGTCGACGCCGCCGGGGATGACGGCCTGGGCCGCGGCGAAGGCGGCGGCGTTGGTGGTCGGCTGGGACGCGGTCACAGGGACCCCTCCTTCATCCAGCGGCCGAGCTCGGCCGCCCAGTAGGTGAGCACGGAGTCGGCGCCGGCGCGCCGGATGGAGAGCACGGACTCGACGATCGAGGCCTTCCGGTCGATCCAGCCGTGCGCGGCGGCGGCCTCGATCATCGCGTACTCCCCCGAGATCTGGTACGCGGAGACGGGCACGTCCGCCATGTCCGCCACGTCGCGCACGATGTCCAGGTAGCTCATCGCGGGCTTGACCATCACCATGTCCGCGCCCTCCTCGAGGTCGAGGGCGACCTCGAGCAGGGCCTCGCTCCGGTTGGCGGCGTCCATCTGGTAGGTCTTGCGGTCGCCCGTGAGCTGGGAGTCGACGGCGTCGCGGAACGGCCCGTAGAACGCCGAGGAGTACTTCGCGGCGTAGGCGAGGATCGCGGTCTCGTGGTGGCCGGCGCCCTCGAGGGCCTCCCGGATCACGCGGACCTGGCCGTCCATCATCCCGGAGGGGCCGAGCACGTCCGCACCGGCCTCGGCCTGCGCGACGCCCATCCGGGCGTAGATCTCCAGCGTCGCGTCGTTGTCCACGGCGCCCTCGGCGGTGAGCACGCCGCAGTGGCCGTGGTCGGTGAACTCGTCCAGGCACAGGTCGGACATCACGACGAGCCCGTCCCCCACCTCCGCCTTCACGTCCCGGATGGCCCGGTTCAGGACGCCGTCCGGGTCCAGGGCGGCGCTGCCGACGGCGTCGCGCGTGGTCGGCACGCCGAACAGCATGATGCCGCCCAGGCCCAGCTCGGCGGCCTCGGCCGCGGCGGCCTTGAGCGAGTCCGCGGTGTGCTGCACGACGCCCGGCATCGAGGCGATCGGCACGGGCTCGGCGGCGCCCTCCTTGATGAAGGCCGGCAGGATCAGCTCGGCGGGGTGCAGGCGCGTCTCGGCGGCGAGGCGGCGCATCGCGGCGGACCGGCGCAGACGCCGGGGACGGTGCAGCGGGAAGGACATGACGGGGTCACACGCTCCTGGTTCGGGGACCCGTCCAGTCTAGGCGCGGAGGCTGACCGCGCGCCGGGTACAGTCATGGCGCCCCGTTCGCCGTCGAGAGGCCCGTGATGCCCCCGCGCCTGCGCCCCGGTCAGACCCTGCTGCTGGCCTCGCTCGTCTTCGGCCTGTTCTTCGGCGCCGGCAACCTGATCTTCCCCGCCGGCCTGGGCCGGGATGCGGGCGCCGCGGTCACGCCGGCCACGCTCGGCTTCCTCGTCACGGCGGTGGGGCTGCCGGTCCTGGGCATCGTCGCCTCGGCGGTGACGGGGGCGCGCTCGGTCCGTGAGATGACGGCGCCCGTCTCCCGGCGCTTCGCCGTGGCGTTCACGTGCCTGCTGTACCTGACGATCGGCCCCCTCTTCGCCATCCCCCGCACCGCCACGGTGTCCTATGAGATCGGTGTCGCGCCCCTGGCGGGCGACGGCGGCCTGCGGCTGCTCGGCTTCACGGCGGCGTTCTTCGCGGTCGCCGCGGTGGCGGCGTTCCGTCCGGGCCGGCTCATGGAGTGGGTGGGGCGCTACCTGACCCCGGCGTTCCTGGTCCTGCTCGGCGCCCTGATGGCGGCCGCCGTCGTGGCCCCGATGAGCACGGGCGCCCTGCCCTCGCCGACCCCCGCCTACGCCGACGGGGCGCTCGTGCGGGGCCTGCTGGACGGCTACAACACCATGGACGCGCTCGCCTCGCTCGCCTTCGCGGTCGTGATCGTCGACGCCGCCCGGCGCCTGGGCGTGACGGGCCCGCGCCGCATGGCGGTGGAGCTGGGCAAGGCGGGGCTGCTCGGCGGTGCGGCGATGGCGGTGGTCTACGCCTCCCTGGCGTACGTCGGCGCCACGAGCCACGGCGCGTTCGCGCAGGCCGCGAACGGCGGCGACGTCCTCGCCCGCAGCGCGAGCCACTTCTTCGGCGCGGCGGGCGTGTACCTCATCGCGGCCATCGTCGTCGTCGCGTGCCTGAAGACCTGCATCGGACTGATCGTGGCGTGCACCGAGATGTTCGCGGAGATGTTCCCCGGGTCCTACCGGCTGTGGGCGAGCCTCTTCCTCGTCGTGTCCTTCGCGCTCGCCAACCTGGGCCTGGAGGCGATCATCGCCTGGTCCGTCCCGGTGCTGATGTTCCTCTACCCGATCGCCGTCGTCGTCATCCTGCTCGGTCTCGCCTGGGCCTGGGTGCGGGACCACCCGGCGGTGGCCCGCTGGGTGGTCGCCTGCACGGGGCTCGCCGCCTTCTTCGACCTGCTGGGCGCCCTGCCGGAGGCGCTCGCGACGACGCCGCCCGTCACCGCCCTGACGGGCCTGGCCGGCCGGGTGCTGCCCGGCTACGCGGTCGGCTTCGGCTGGGTGGTCCCGGCGCTCGTCGGGCTGGTCGTCGGCACAGTGGCCGCCGCCTCGCGGCCCCGCCCCCGCCGGGGCGAGCGGGAGGCGATCCCGGTCACCGCCGGCCACGGGCGCACCGCCGCCGACTAGGGTGGGACACATGCCCGAACCCACCCCCGCATCCCTGCGCATCGCCGTCCTGATGGACAGCGACAACGTCTCCCCCAAGTTCGCCCCCCTGATCCTCGAGGAGCTCGCCACCTACGGCACCCCCACGATCAAGCGCGCGTACGGCGACTGGACCACGACCAACCTCAACGGCTGGAAGAAGGCGCTGAACCACCACGCGATCCAGCCGGTCCAGCAGTTCGCCTACACCGTGGGCAAGAACTCCTCGGACTCCGCGCTCATCATCGACGCGATGGACCTGCTCTGGATGGGCAACGTGGACGCGTTCGCCCTCGTCTCCTCCGACTCCGACTTCACGCGCCTGGCCACCCGCCTGCGCGAGGGCGGCAAGCGCGTGATCGGCCTGGGCGCCCGCAAGACCCCCGCCTCCCTGCGCAACGCCGTGGACCAGTTCATCTACCTCGAGCTGCTCGGCACCGCCACGGACCACGACGTCGACGACGACGAGACCGGCGAGGACGCCCCCGCCAAGGAGGAGAACGCCAAGGCGTCCGAGGGCTCCGGCCGCTCGGGGTCCCGCCGCGGTGGTCGAGGCCGCGGTCGCGGGGCCAAGACCACCGACGCCACCGACACCCCCGAGGCCACCGACGCGGACGCCGAGGCCCCCATTGCCGACGAGGCCCCTGCTGCCGACGAGGCCCCCGCTGCCGACGAGGCGCCCGCCGGGGACGCCGCCGCCGGCAAGGACGGGAAGGCCGCGGAGGCGAAGTCCGGGGCCGGTCGGCGGGGCCGCCGTGCGTCGTCGTCGGACGTCACCGAGGACCCGACCCCGCCCGAGGTGCCGGTCGAGGCCGAGCCCGAGCACGACGAGGCCGACGCCGCCCCGCGCATCGACCTGCAGGCCGCGCTCACCAAGGCCGTCAACGCCACGAGCACCGACGACGGCTGGGCCACGCTGTCCCTGATCGGCCAGCACCTGAGCCGCACCCACGTGGACTTCGACCCGCGCGACTTCGGGCACTCCAAGCTCTCCACCCTCGTGGAGGACCAGCCGTACCTGCGCACCCGCACCGAGGGCCGGACCATGGAGGTCTCGCTGGTCCGCCGCCGCAGCCGCCGCGCCGAGGGCTGAGCGGCACGGCCCGTCGTCCCCCGCGGCCGGCGGGCCGGTCAACCGGCCGTTCACCCGCCGGCCACCCGCCCACCACGCCCGCCCGGTAGGCTCCCCGCCATGGGGAACACTCTGGGCTTCCTGCGCGGCGTCGACCGCCTGCACGCCTTCTACACGGAGAACGTGCGCATGCTCGCGCACGCGTACGACCTGACGGACGAGGAGGCCTCGGAGCTGCTCGCCAACACGGGCTTCACCAACGTCTCGGTCGCCATCCTGCGCGGCCCGCGGGTGGACATCATGGCCGCCGCCACCGGCGTGCCGCAGGACGAGAGGCACGACGCCGGCCCGGCGCCGTCGGAGGACGACGCGCCCGACCCGGACGGCGACCGCCCCGACTGAGCCTCGCCTCGAGTGCGGCCGGGCGGCTCAGGCCGCACCGCGCAGCACGGCCAGCACTCCGGCCGCGTCCGGCGTGGGGGCCGTCCCGAGCAGGGGCAGACCCCGCCGCGCGCACGTGTCACGGGTCGGCGCGCCGATCGCCACGAGCCGCACCCGCTTGCCCACCAGTGGCGTCAGACCCGCGGCCACGAACTCCTCCGCCGCGGAGGAGCTGGTGAGCACCACAGCGGTCCCCGCCGCGACCGCGGCCAGCCGCGCGGGCGTCACGACGTCCCCCCGGCCCTCGTCCGCCGCCCCGTCGAGCAGTCGCCTGCCGGCCTGCGCCGGATACGGCACTGTCCGGTAGGCGAGCCCGGTCCGCACGTCCCAGCCCGCCGCGCGCAGGCCGTCGGCGAGGCGGGACCGGGCCCGATCGGACTGGGGCAGCCACGCGCGGGCGCCGCGGGGATGCAGGGCGGCGAGTCCGGCGATCAGGCCCTCGGCGGAGCGGTCCTCGGGCGGCAGCCACGGCGCCGCGTCGCAGCCCGCCTCGGTCAGCACCCGTGCCGTGCCCGGTCCGGTGACCGCGATCCGCGCGCCCGCCGGGACATGGCCGTCCCAGCCGACGGCCCTGAGCGCGCGCACGGTGTTGGGGCTCGTCACCACGAGCCAGCGGGACCCGTCCGAGCGCACCGGCCCGGCCGCATCACCGTCGGCCCCCGCCCAGTCCGCGAGCAGCGCGCGCAGGGGGCCGTCGTCGTCGGGCAGTGCGAAGTCGGTCAGCGGCAGGAAGCCGACCCGCAGCCGCCGCCCCGCCACCTCGGTGCCGGCGAGACCGGCCTCGAGGTCGCCGGCCTGGGCCGGCTGGCGGGTGAGCAGGACGCGCATCTCAGGCCGGGTCGTCGGGGCGCGGGGCGCCGTCGCCCCGGTCCACCCCGCGCACCGTGCCGGGCAGCAGGTCGGCGCCCTCGGCCACGAACTGCTCGGCCACGTGCACGCCGAGTGCCTCCGCGGCCACGAACAGGGTGTCCTCGAGCCACTCGTCGCCGGCCGCCGGGTCGCCGGCCACGTCGGTCGGCACCGGGTCGAGCTGCACGGACGAGGTCCGGCGCAGCACGCGCGAGCCGTCGAGGGCGGCCACCATCGCGGTCATCTCGATGCGCGGCGCGCCGGCCTCGCCGTCGGTCACGCGGGCCACGGCCCCGATCGGCGCGGCGCAGCCGGCCTCGAGGCGGCGCAGCAGGGCCCGCTCGGCGGTGACCGCCACGTGGGTGTCCCGATCGTCGACCAGCTCGAGGGCGGCGTGCAGCCTCCCGACCGGCGCCTCGGGGTCCAGGAGCGCCCGACCGAGGAAGGACTCGTCCTCGGCCCGGATCTCCACGGCCAGGGCGCCCTGCCCGGGGGCGGGCACCATGACCTCCGGGTCGATCCGCTCGGTGATCACGTGGTCCAGGCCGAGCCGGTTGAGCCCGGCACAGGCCAGGATCACGGCGTCGAGGTCACCGCGGGGCGAACCCGCGGCGGCCGGGGCGTGATCGTCGTGCTGCTCCAGCCCGGGCACGCGGGCCAGGCGGGTCTGCACGTTGCCGCGGATGTCCACCAGCTCCAGATCCGGGCGCAGCGCCTTGAGCTGGGCCACGCGGCGCGGCGAGCCCGTGCCCACCCGGGCGCCCTCGGGCAGGGTCGCCAGGGTGAGGCCGTCGCGGGCGCACAGGGCGTCCCGCAGGTCGGCCCGGGCCGGCACCGCGGCGATCTCGAGGGTCTCCGGCTGGGCGGCCGGCAGGTCCTTGAGCGAGTGCACCGCCGCGTCCACGACGCCGTCGAGCACGGCGGCCCGCAGCGCCGAGGCGAACACGCCGGTGCCGCCCAGCGAGGCCAGCGAGCCGGTGGTGACGTCGCCCTCGGTGCGGATCACCACCAGCTCGTGGGCCAGGCCGGAGCGCTCCGTGAGCGTCTCGGCCACGTGGCTGGTCTGCGTGGTCGCCAGGGCGGAGCCCCGGGTGCCAATGCGCAGGGGGGTCACGGTCTCAGGCCTCCTCGGCGGGGGCCGCGGCGCCCGCCTCGTGCTCGGCCAGCCCGCGCACGGCGGCGTCGACAGCGGACGTCGTCGGCCGCGTCGAGCCGTCCCGCATCACCTTGACGCAGCAGTCCGGCCGGCACACGTCGTACCACGCCGGGAAGCAGCCGACCGCGGCGCGACCCTCGCGCCGGCCCAGCCGCTCCTCCACGATGTCCACGAGCCCGGCCACGAACCGCGGGTCGGTGCCCGGGGTGGGGCTGCGCCGGAACCCCACGCCCAGCCCCTCGGCGGTCTCCTTGGCCTCGGTGTCGAGGTCCCAGACCACCTCCATGTGGTCCGAGACGAACCCCAGCGGCACGACGACGAAGCCCGCCACGGCGCGCCCCTGCGCGTCCGTCTCGGCGCCCTCGCCCGCGAGGTGCTCCATCGCGTCGTTGATGTCCGGCTCGAGCCACGGCACCGAGGGCGGGCCGGAGCGCGACTGGTACACGAGCGACCACGGCACGTCCGCGGCCTCGGGCACGCCGGCGAGGATCTCGCGGGCCACATCGAGGTGCTGCGCCGAGTACACGTCCGCACCCTCATCGCCCGGCTCCGCCCCCGCCTGCGCGCGCAGGTCGGCGGCGAGGCCGCGCGGGCCGGCGGCGGCGGCGTCGGAGGTGGGGATCGAGTGGGTCGCGAAGAGCACGTGGATCCGCGCGTCGTCCCCCAGCTCCGCGCGCAGCGACGCCAGGTCCGCGCGCAGGCCGTCCCGGAACGGCTCGATGAAGCCGGGGTGGTTGAAGTACTGGCGCGTCTTGTCCAGGTCCACCTTCCCGGTCAGGCCGGTCTGCTCCAGGGCCATGCCCATGTCCTCGCGGTACTGGCGGCACGAGGAGTAGCAGGAGTACGCGGAGGTGGTGACCGTCAGGATGCGGCGGTGCCCGTCGGCGTGCATCCGCTCGAGGGTGTCCGGGAAGTAGGGCTCCCAGTTGCGGTTGCCCCAGTACACGGGCAGGTCCAGGCCGCGGGCGGCCAGCTCGGCCTCGATGGCCGCCTTCAGCGCGCGGTTCTGCGCGTTGATGGGGCTGACGCCGCCGTTGGCGCGGTAGTGGGTGGCGACCTCCTCGAGGCGCTCGTCCGGGATGCCGCGCCCGCGCGTGACGTTGCGCAGGAACGGGATCACGTCGTCCTGGCCCTCGGGCCCGCCGAAGGAGGCGAGCAGCAGGGCGTCGTAGTCCTTGGGGGCCATCACGCCGCACACGTCGTAGTCGACGCCGGCGGCGGCCTTCTCGGGCGTCCGGAGGGCCGGGGCGACGCCGGCGTCCGGGCCGGTGTGGACGGGCGCGTCGGCGCGGGGCTCGGGGGCGGCGGTCATCAGGCCAGCACCTCCGCGATCTCGGCGGTCTCCAGACGGCGTCCGGTGTAGAACGGCACCTCGCTGCGCACGTGCAGGCGGGTCTCGTTGTTGCGCAGGTGGCGCATCATGTCCACCAGGTCCGTCAGCTCGTCCGCCTCGAGGCCCAGCAGCCACTCCCAGTCGTTCAGGCCGAACGCGCTGGTGGTGTTCGCCCATACCTGCGGGAAGTCCTGGCCGAGCTGGCCGTGCTCGCGGAGCATGCGGGCCCGCTCCTTCGGGTCCAGCAGGTACCAATCGTACGAGCGCACGAACGGGTAGAAGCACAGCCACTTCAGGGCCTTGCGGCCCATGGCGAAGGCGGGGACGTGGTCCTTGTTGAACTCGGCCATGCGATCGGCGCCCATGGCCGAGAGCACCATCGTGGTGCCCTCGAGCAGACGGGTGCGGCGCAGCTCGCGGATGGCGGCCTGCAGGTCCTCGGGCACCTGGCCGTACATCCACACCATGACGTCGCCGGCCTCGCGCATGCCCGAGACGTCGTAGACGCCGCGCACGGTCACGCCGGTCTGGGCCACCCGCGCGACGGCCTCGTCGAACTCCTTGGCGGCCTTCTTCGCGTCACGGCCCTCCAGTCCCAGCCAGCCGGGCTCGCCCTGTGGGCGGGCGAACACGGTGTAGGTGGTGAACCAGTCCTTGCCGGCCTCGGCAGGGGTGGTGGTGCTGTCCTTGGTCATGGTCCTCTTCCTTGAGATCCGATTGCGTCAGGGGTGGTCTGGGGGCGAGGTCAGCCCGCGGGCGGCGCGTCGGCGCCGAGGGTGCGGTCCACGCCGGCGACGACGGCGGCCAGCCCGGTGCCGTGCACCCAGCTGCCCACGAGGTCGAGGCCGGGCACGTCCCGTGCCCAGTCGATCAGCGTGTCCGCCTTCGCGCGGTCGGGGCCGGCCTGCGGCGGGATGGAGCGGCGCCAGCGGGTGACGGTGCGGGCGACGACGTCCTCCTCCGCCAGCGGCACCCCGGTGAGAGTCGCCGTGTCCACGAGCGCCTGCGCGAGCAGCTCCTCGTCCGCGCTGCGGTGGCCCAGGGCCTCGGGCCCGCCGCCCTGGCGGCCGTAGGACAGGCGCAGCACGTGGCGGTGGGGATGGCGGGCGACACCGTCCTCCTGCGGACGCGCGACGACCTCGCGCAGCCACGCCCACTTGGCGGTGGCGTGGGTCAGGGCCTTGGCGGCCACGTCCGTCCCGGCGCCGACCAGCACTCCGGTGCCGCGTGGCGCGTCGTCCAGGCCCGCGGCCTCGACGACGAGCGTGGCCAGCGCGATGCCCTCGCCGAGGGCGGGGCCGGCGTCGGGGTCCAGGGCCTCGGCCGAGAGCGGGGCCAGCAGGTCCCAGGCGGTGACGCCGTCCACGGCCAGCACGACGCGGTCCACGTCGAGCCCGCGGACGACCTCGTCGTCCCGGTCCGAGATCTGGGCCCACCAGCCGCCGGTGGCGGGCACGCGGGACAGGGCGGCCACCCGGACACCGCGCAGGACGGTGGCCCCGTCCTCGCGCAGCGCCTCGACGAGCCGGCCGGTGAGGCGGACCATGCCGCCGTCCAGACCGGCCACGAGCGAGCCGGGGGTCCCGGTGGACCGCAGCGCGGCGACGCCCGCGGCCAGCCCGCCGTGCTCCACGGCGGCGGCGAGCAGGCCGGGGGCCACGCGCTCCAGCTCGACGACCGCGGGGTCGGCCGAGTGGACTCCGGCGACGACGGGGGCCACGAGGCGGTCGAGCACCTCGTCGCCGAGGCGGTCGGCCACGACCTGCGCGACGGTCACCGGCTCGCCGGCCGCGAGCGCGGCGGCCCAGCGATCCATGGGGGCCTCGGCGTCCTGCCGGGCGCGCTCCAGGCCGGCCGGCGTGAGGGCGGCGGCGAGGTCCTCGGCGTCGAGGTCGCCGGGGATGCCGACGATGCCGAGACGCGGGGCGCGCACGGGGCCGGCGGGACCGTGCAGCCACGAGCCGAGGGGCTCGGGCGCGACGATCTTCTCGCCCAGCCCGAGCTCCTCCACGAGCGCGCGCACGGCGGCGCCGCGGACGGCGAACGACTCGGCGCCGCCGTCGAGTTCGAGGGTCTGGGTCTCGGGGGCCCCGGTCTCGCCGTGCGAGGGGACGTCGAGGAAGCGCGGGGAGACCGCGCCCCCGAGCACGGAGGTGGCCTCGGCGAGGGTCACGTCCCAGCCCGCCGTGGACAGTCGGTGGGCCGCGACGAGGCCGGCGATGCCGCCGCCGACCACGAGCGCCGTGCCGCTCATGCGCGCTCCTCCCGCTCGGCGGTCTCGACCCCCGGTGCCGGGTCCTGGCCCTCCCGCTCCGGCACGGGCAGGGAGTGGATCAGCTCGACCACGCGGGTCAGCACGGCCGCGTCCGTCTCCGGCGGCACGCCGTGGGCGAGGTTGACGACGTGGCCGGGCGCGACGGCGCCGGAGGCGACAACGTCGCGCACGTGGGCCTCGAGGACCTCCCACGGGGCGGCGAGCAGGGCCGGGTCGATGTTGCCCTGCAGGGGCACGGCGCCGCGTCCGTCGGGGCCGGGGTTCGCGCTGAGCCGGCGGTGCGCCTCGGCGAGCGTGAGGCGGTGGTCCACGCCGACGGCGGTCGCGCCCGCGTCACGCATGTGGTGCAGGAACTCTCCGGTGCCCGTGCCGAAGTGCAGGAGCGGGGCGCCGTCGGGGACGCCGGGCCCGGCGAGGTCGGCGACATGGGCGAGGGCCGCCGTCGAGTGCGGCTGCACGTGCTCGAGGTAGTCGTCCGCCGAGAGCGAACCGGCCCACGAGTCGAACAGCTGCGCGGCGGAGGCGCCGGACTCGAGCTGGGCGCGCAGGAACTGGCCGGACACGGTGGCCGCCCAGCCGGCCAGGGCGGCCCAGGTCTCGGGGTCGGCGTGCATCATGCGTCGCGGGCCGAAGTGGTCGCGGGAGGGACGGCCCTCCACCATGTACGCCGCCAGCGTGAAGGGGGCGCCGGCGAAGCCGATCAGGGGGCGCGGGCCCAGCTCGGCGACGGTGGCCGCGACGGCCTCGCGGATGACGTCCAGGGCGGCGTCCTCGAGGACGGGCAGCGCGGCGACGTCGTCGGCGGTGCGGACGGCCTGGCCGAGCACGGGGCCCACGCCGGGCTGGATCTCCACGTCCACGCCCGCCAGGCGCAGGGGGACCACGATGTCCGAGAAGAAGATCGCCGCGTCGACGTCGTGGCGGCGCACCGGCTGCATCGTGATCTCCCGGACCAGGTCCGGCATGAGGCAGGAGTCGAGCATCCCGATCCCCTCGCGCACCTGGCGGTACTCGGGCAGCGAACGGCCGGCCTGCCGCATGAACCACACGGGGTGGCGGTCGGGGCGCTGGCCGCGCAGCGCGCAGAGGAGCGGGCTGGCCACGGTCGAGCGTGACGGATCCTCGGTGCGCAGCGGGTGCTCGGCGGGCAGTGCCGGGACGGCCGCGGGGGTCTCGGGGGTCTGGGACAGGGCGGACATGCCCCCAGTGTCCCACCGGTCGTGTCGCGGTGGCACATCCGCGTCCTCCGTGAGCGTCGTCACACTGGCCGACGGCACCCGGGTCAGGTCCGCCTTCCCGGACGGGCGGGGCGGTCGGGGCTAGACTTGGCCCGCTGTGACTGTCTTCTCTCTCGTCGCCTCCCACCATGATCTGGACCTGGACACGGTCGCCCGCCTCAGCGCCGGCGCGACCGGGGTCGGGCCCGCCCTGCCCGGCAGCGGTGCGGCGGGCGCCGTCGTGCTGGCCACGTGCAACCGCGTGGAGATCTACGCCGAGGCCGACGGGGCCGGCGTCGAGGCCGCTCGCGCGGGGCTGCTGTCCGCCGTCGCCGCCTCCACCTCCCTGCCCGACGAGGACGTGCACGCCGCGTTCCGCACACTCGACGCCGACGCCACGGCCCGTCACCTCTTCGAGGTCGGCGCCGGACTGGACTCCGCCGTGGTGGGCGAGCGCGAGATCGCCGGTCAGGTCCGACGCGCCCTGACGGCGGCCCAGGAGGCCGGCACCGCCTCGGGTCCGCTCGTCCGCCTCTTCGAGTCCGCCACGCGCACGGCCAAGGACGTCGGCTCCCGCACGGCGCTCGGCGCGGCCGGCCGCTCGGTCGTCTCCGTCGCCCTGGACCTCGCGGAGGAGCTGCGCGGTCTCACCGACGCCGCGGCCCAGCGCGACTTCTGGGCCGGGGCCACCATCCTGCTGATCGGCACGGGCGCCTACGCCGGCACCACGCTCGCGCAGCTGGCGGACCGGGGCGCGACCACCGTCGGCGTGCACTCGGCCTCGGGCCGCGCGGAGCAGTTCGTCGCGGACCGCGGCGGCTGGGCCCTCGCGCTCGGCGGCGAGGCCGTGGCCGGCGCCGTCGCCGAGGCGGACGTGATCATCGGCTCCTCCGGCGGCGAACGCCAGATCAGCCCCGAGCGCCTCCAGGAGCTGCGCAAGGGCGGACGGCGTCCGCTCACGGTGGTCGACCTGGCCCTCTCGCGCGACTTCGACCCGGCGGTCGCGGACCTGCCGGACGTCGATCTCATCACCCTCGAGTCGGTGCGGCTGGCCGCACCCGAGCAGGCCCAGGTCGCCGTCGCGGAGGCCCGCGCGCTCGTGGACGACGCCGTCGAGGAGTACCGCGCCGCGCAGCGTGGCCGCAGTGCCGACGCGGCGATCAAGGCCCTGCGCCGCCACACCCTCGGTGTGCTCGACCGGGAGCTTGAGCGCGTGCGCGCCCGCCACGGCTGCACGGCGGCCGCCGAGGAGGTGGAGTTCGCCCTGCGCCGCATGGTGAACCAGCTCCTGCACGAGCCCAGCGTGCGCGCCAAGCGGCTCGCCGCCGAGGGCCGGCTCGACCGCTATGAGGACGCCCTCGAGGCGGTCTTCGGGATCGAGGCCCCCGGCCGCCCCGCCCCCGCCGTGGGCACGGTCGAGGCGGCCTGCCCCGCGCACGAGGACGACGGCGGCGCCGCGCGCATCGCGTGAGCCCGCCCCGCGCCAGGAAGACCCCGTGACCGCCCACCCCGCCGCCACCGCGCCCGACGAGCCCGGGCGAGGCCGTCGTCTGCCCCGGCACAAGCGTCGCCGCCAGCTGCTGGACTGCGCCCGCGCGGTCTTCGCCGCCGAGCGGTACGCGGGGGCCTCCATGGAGCAGATCGCCGAGCGGGCCGAGGTCTCCAAGCCGGTCCTCTACCAGCACTTCCCCAGCAAGCACGAGCTCTTCCTCGAGCTGTTGGACGCCGAGGTCGCGAGCCTGCGCGCGCTCCTCGAGGCGGCGATGGACACCCGCCGGGACAACCGCGAACGGGTGCGGGCCACCGTCGCCGCCGTGTTCGAGTACATGGCCTCCCCCGAGCGGACCCACCGCCTCATCTTCGACTCCGGCATCGACGCGGACCCGGAGGTGCGCACGCGCAGCGAGGCCGTCCACCGGCTGCTCTCCTCCGAGGTCGCGCGCACCATCCGCGCGGACACCACCGTAGCCGAGGCCGAGGCCGAGGTGCTCTCCCGCGGACTCGTCGGCTATCTCCTGGGCGCCGCCCGCCACTGGGCGGACCGGCTCGACGCCGACGCCCGCCCCGCCGCCGCCGAGATGGCCCGCACGGTGGACGCGCTCGTCTGGCGCGGCCTCGCCTCGCTGCCCTCCGCGGACGACGCGCCGCGCTGACCCGGCCGTCCGGCCCGTTTCGCCCGCGGGTGAACCTCGTGGGCGCCCGTCCACCCCGCCGAGCGGTCCCGTAGGCTGACGGTGGACCGCACAGGACGCGACGAAGAGAAGAGGTTCCCCATGGAGATCCGCATCGGTGTGCAGCACGTCGGCCGCGAGGTCGTCATCGACAGCGAGCAGTCGGCGGACGAGGTCCGCTCCCTCGTGGACGCCGCCGTCGCCGACGGCACCCCGCTGGTCCTGGCGGACGCCAAGGGCCGCCAGGTGGTCGTCCCCGGCGACCGCATCGGCTTCGTGGAGATCGGCGCGAAGAAGTCGGGCCCGCTCGGGTTCGCCGCCTCTTGACCCGCCCGCACGCCCCGGTGATCCGCCGGGGCGTGCGTCGTCTCGGCCCCCTGCCCAGGAGCATCGCCATGTCGCCTCACGCCCTCGGCCTCCGCGGCCCCGCCGACCCGGCCCTGCTCGAGCGCCTCGCCGCCCTGCGGACGGAGCTCGAGCTGCCGCCGGCCTTCCCCGCCCCCGTCCTGGCCGAGGCGGAGGCGGCCGCGCGTGAGGTGCACGCGGGCCTGACCGGGAGCCCGGACCACGCGGACCGCACGGCGCTGCCGTTCGTCACCGTGGACCCCGCCGGCTCCACGGACCTGGATCAGGCCCTGCTCCTGACCCCCGCCGACGACGACGGCATCCTCGTCCGCTACGCGATCGCGGACGTGCCCGCCTTCGTGGCCCCGGGCGGCGCCGTGGACGCCGAGGCCCGCCGCCGCGGCCAGACCGTCTACCTGCCCGACGGCCGGGTCCCCCTGCACCCGGAGGTGCTGAGCGAGGACGCCGCCTCCCTGCTCCCCGACCGCGAGCGCCCGGCGTTCGTCTGGACGTTCCTGCTGGACGCCGCGGGCGCCGTCGTCGAGACCGGCCTCGAACGCGCCCGCATCCGCTCCCGGGCGCAGCTGACGTACGGGCAGGTGCAGGCCTTCCTCGACGCACAGCCGGGGGCGCAGGCGCAGACGACGCCGCGTCCCGGGGTCACCGACGCGGACCGGGCCGCCGCCGAGGGGTGGCCGGCCGAGGTGCGCGACTCGCTGACGCTGCTGCCGGAGGTGGGCCGACGGCGGGCCGCGCAGGAGGCCGCCCGCGGCGGCGCCTCCCTGAACCTGCCGGACCAGGAGGTCCGTGTCACCGAGGACGGGGCGCACGAGCTCGTGCACCGGGCGCCGCTGCCGGCGGAGGAGCACAACGCCCAGCTCTCCCTGCTGACCGGCATGGCCGCGGCCGAGCTGATGCTGGCCGCCGGGGTCGGGATCCTGCGCACGATGCCGGCGCCGGACGCCGAGGCCGTCGCCGCCTTCCGAGAGCGCACACGCGCCCTGGGCGCCCCGTGGGACGAGGGCCAGGACTACGGCGCCTACCTGCGTTCCCTCGACCCCGCCGACGCGCGGCACCTGGCGGTGCTGCACGCGGCGACCGGGCTGTTCCGCGGCGCCGGGTACACGGCCTTCGACGCGCAGGCCGAGGACCCGGCCCTGCGCACACCGCCGGATGAACCGGCCCAGGCCGCGCTCGCCGCCCCCTACGCCCACGCCACCGCTCCGCTGCGCCGGCTCGTGGACCGCTTCGTCCTGGCCCTGTGCCACGCCCATGCCATCGGCGCCCCCGCCCCCGCATGGGTCCGCAGCGCCCTGCCCGCGCTGCCCGCCCTCATGGCGGACTCGTCGCGCCGGGCCTCGGCCGCCAGCCGGACGGCGGCGGACCTCGTGGAGGCGGCGGCGCTCGAGTCCCGCGTCGGCGCGGAGCTCGAGGGGATCGCGGTGCGCGAGGCGAAGGACGGCACGGAGGTGTGGCTGCTCGACCCGGCCGTGAGCCTGCGGGTGCCGGGCAGCGTCCCGGCGGGCACCCGGGTGCGCGTGCGGATCGAGGGCGTGGACCGCGCCTCGGGTGCGATCACGGCCGCGGGGGTAGACTGGCCGCACAGCTCACGCTGACCCAGGATGACCGGTCGCTCTCTGATCACCCTGACCCGCCGCCCGCGCCCCTGACGCCCGGGACGGCACCATGACCTGCCGGATCCGGCACGGCCCGCCTCGCACGGCGCGCCCGGCCCGGTTCCACGGGGCGCCGCCCGTCGGCCGCTCCGCGTGCTTGCCTCGCGATCGGCTTCCGCTTGAACCGCGCGCACGGCGGAGCCGGGCCTCCCGCCCGCCGTGACGACGCCCGACCAGGAACGCGAGTCGCCATGACCCAGAACTCCGAGCACACCCCCGCCTCCGCCGACCTCGACCCGACGGTCGCCGCGATCGCGGAGGACATCGTCACCGAGGACGCCGTGCCCGTGGCCCCCGAGCAGACCTTCGCCGACTTCGGGGTGCACCCCGCGATCGTCGAGGCCCTGGAGGCCAAGGGCATCGTCCACCCCTTCCCCATCCAGGCCATGACCCTGCCGGTCGCCCTCGGCGGCCACGACATCATCGGCCAGGCCAAGACCGGCACCGGCAAGACCCTCGGCTTCGGCATCCCCGCACTGCAGCGCGCCATCGGCCCGGGCGAGCCCGGCTGGGACGGCCTCGAGGCCAAGGGCACCGCGGGCGCCCCGCAGGCCCTGATCGTCGCCCCGACGCGCGAGCTCGCCGTCCAGGTGGCCGGCGACCTCACGGCCGCCGCGGCCCGGCGCCCCCTGCGCATCGCCACCATCTACGGCGGCCGCGCCTACGAGCCGCAGATCGAGGAGCTGCAGCGCGGCGTCGAGATCGTCGTCGGCACCCCCGGCCGCCTCATCGACCTGATGCGCCAGCGCCACCTGCGCCTGGACCTGGTGAACACGGTGGTGCTGGACGAGGCCGACGAGATGCTGGACCTCGGCTTCCTCCCCGACGTCGAGACCCTGCTCGCCGCCGTCCCGGCCGTGCGTCAGACCATGCTGTTCTCGGCCACCATGCCGGGTCCCGTGGTCGCGATGGCGCGCCGCTACATGACGCAGCCGACCCACATCCGCGCGGCGGACCCGGAGGACGAGGGCCTGACGAAGAAGGACATCCGTCAGCTCGTCTACCGCGCCCACCACATGGACAAGGACGAGCTCGTGGCCCGCGCCCTGCAGGCCGAGGGCCGCGGCCGGACCATCATCTTCACGCGCACCAAGCGCACGGCCGCTCGCGTGGCGGACGAGCTGACGGCGCGCGGCTTCGCGGCCGGCGCGCTGCACGGCGACCTCGGCCAGGGCGCCCGCGAGCAGGCGCTGCGCGCGTTCCGCAACGGCAAGGTGGACATCCTCGTGGCCACCGACGTCGCGGCGCGCGGCATCGACGTCGACGACGTCACGCACGTGTTCAACTTCCAGGCGCCGGAGGACGAGAAGACCTACGTGCACCGCGTGGGCCGCACGGGCCGCGCCGGCAACAAGGGCGTGGCGGTGACCCTCGTGGACTGGGAGGACATGCCGCGCTGGTCCCTGATCGACAAGGCGCTCGGCCTCGGCCAGCCCGAGCCGGTGGAGACCTACTCCTCCTCCCCGCACCTGTTCTCCGACCTCGGCATCCCGAAGGGCACGAAGGGCCGTCTGCCGCAGGCCAAGCGCGTGCTCGAGGGCCTCGAGGGCGAGACGCTCGAGGACCTCGGCGGCCCCGAGGCGAAGCAGCGCGACGGCGGCCGCGGACGGGGTCGCGACGGCGGCCGTTCCCGTGACGGCGAGCGCGGCGGCCGAGGCCGGGGCGGGCGCTCCGGCGAGGGCCGTGACCGGGCGCGCGGCGGAGGCCGTGGCGAACGGAACCGGGGCGGCCGCTCCGGCGAGGGCCGTGACGATGCACGCGGCGGAGGCCGCGGCGAGCGCTCGGGCCGCGGGCGTGGTGAGGCACCCGCCGAGCAGCGCGCCGAGGGCCGGGGCCGTGGTCGCGGCGAGGGCCGCGAGCGCACCGCCTCACGCCCCGAGACCCCCGCGGCCCGGACGCCGGAGCCGGTGGCCGGCGTCGAGCTCACGGAGGCCCGCCGGGCCGAGCGCGCCGAGGCCCGGGCCGAGGCCCGTCGTCGCCGGGGCGGCCGCACCCGCACGCGCCGCCGCAACGGTGAGGTCGTGGACGGCTGACCGTCCCTCCCGGGCCCCGGGAATCTTCTGCGCGAATGACCCTTCTGACCGCCTGCGCGGCGGCTGGAAGGGTCATTCGCGCAACCGATCCTCCGCCGTCGCCCGGGCTGTCCGGGCTCAGCCGCGGATGATCGCCGTGCCGGTGCCCTGCCGCTCGATCTCGGCGAGCACCTCTGCGCCCGTGCTGTGCTCGCCGATCGGATTGGGCTTGCCGGTGCCGTGGTAGTCGGACGAGCCGGTGACGAACAGCCCGTGCCGGTCCGCGAACGCGCGCAGCCACGTGCGCTCCTCCGCCGGATTGTCCCGGTGCTCGACCTCGACCCCGGCCAGTCCGGCCTCGGCCATCTGCTCGAACACCTCGTCGCCCACCACGCGGCCCCGCATGCGCGCCCGGGGATGCGCGAACACCGGCACCCCGCCGGCGGCCCGGATGAGCGCGACCGCCTCGGCCGGGTCCGGGGCGAAGTGCGGCACGTAGTACTTGGACCGGCCGGCGAGGATCTCCCGGAACGCCGCGGACCGGTCCGGGACGGCCCCGATCGTCACGAGGGCGTCGGCCAGGTGGGGCCGGCCGATCGTCGCGTTCTCCGCCGCGTGCTCCTGGACCAGCTCCCACGTGATCGGGAAGTCCGCCCCCAGCCGCCGCACCATCTCCTGCGCCCGGATCAGCCGCGCGTCGCGGGCCAGGCCGACCTCCCGCAGCAGGGCGGGGTCCTCGGGGTCGTGCAGGTAGCTGAGCACGTGCACGCTCACGCCGTCGGCGGAGGTGCAGGACATCTCCATGCCGGGCACGAGCGTCAGTCCGGTCTCCCGCGCGGCCTGGGCGGCCTCGGCCCAGCCGGCGGTGGTGTCGTGGTCGGTGAGCGCGAGGCCGTCCAGCCCGGCCCGCGCCGCCGCACGCACCACGTCGGCCGGCGGCTCGGTGCCATCGGACTCGGTCGAGTGCGTGTGCAGGTCGTAGCGGGCCATGGCGGCCATGGTACCGAGACCCGCGCGCGGCGGCCCCGACCTGCCCGCGCCCACCGGTGCCATGATGGAGGGCATGACCGATGCCGCACAGCACCCCGCCCAGACCACCCCCGACCAGCCCGCCGCCACCCCCGAGGCGGGCGCCGACGGCACCGGCGCGGTGAACCCCCAGCCGCTGGCCGAGCGCGTCGACAACCGCTCGCAGCGCCCCGCCTCGAACGCCTTCCGCGACTTCATGGCCTCCGGCTGGGCGCCCTCGTCGCAGGCCCTGCCCGATCCCGACGCCTCTGCCCCGTACGCCGCCCGGCGGCGGGCCGCCGTCTCCGCGCGCTTCCCGGGCGAGCGGATCGTGGTGCCGGCCGGCCGCCTCAAGGTCCGCTCGAACGACACCGACTACCGCTTCCGCGCGCACTCCGCGTTCGCCCACCTGACGGGCCTCGGCGTGGACCACGAGCCGGACGCCGTGCTCGTGCTCGAGCCCACGGACCCGGGCGCCGGCGACGACGGCACGGACCACACCGCCACCCTGTACTTCCGTCCCCTGGCCGGCCGGGACACCGAGCAGTTCTACGCGGACTCGCGCTCGGGTGAGTTCTGGATCGGCCCCCGCCCGACCCTTGCCGGCCTGGCCGCCCGCACGGGCCTGCGCACGGCGGGGCTCGAGGAGCTCGAGTCCGCCGTCACCAAGAACGTGGCCGCGGACGGCACCGCGGTGCGGCTGCTGGCCGAGACCGACCAGGACGTGGACGCGCTGCTGGCCGCCGTCCGGACCGAGGCCGGCGTGGACCTGGCCGCCGCGGCCGAGGCCGACACCCAGACCGCCGAGTTCCTCTCCGAGCTGCGCCTGGTGAAGGACGCGTGGGAGGTCGAGCGGATGCGCGCCTCGGTGGCCGCGACCATCGCGGGCTTCGAGGACGTCGTGCGGGCCCTGCCGCGCGCCGTGGGACACGACCGCGGCGAACGCGTGGTCGAGGGCGCCTTCTTCGCCCGCGCCCGCCTCGAGGGCAACGACCTGGGCTACGACACGATCGCGGCCTCCGGCAACAACGCCACGATCCTGCACTGGATCCGCAACACGGGCGCCGTGCGCCCGGGTGAGCTGCTGCTGCTCGACGCCGGCGTCGAGGACGACTCCCTCTACACCGCGGACATCACCCGCACCCTGCCCGTGTCCGGCACGTTCACGGACGTGCAGCGCCGCATCTACCAGGCGGTCCTCGACGCCGCGGACGCCGCCTTCGCGATCGTGCGCCCCGGCATCCGGTTCCGCGAGCTCCACGCCGAGGCCATGCGGGTGCTCGTCGACCGCCTCGACGGCTGGGGCCTGCTGCCGGTCTCGGCCGAGGTCGCGCTATCGGACGAGGGCCAGCACCACCGGCGCTGGATGCCCCACGGCACCTCGCACCACCTCGGCCTCGACGTGCACGACTGCGCGCAGGCCAAGCGGGAGCTCTACCTGGACGGCGTGCTCGAGCCGGGCATGGTCTTCACGATCGAGCCGGGTCTGTACTTCAAGGAGGAGGACCTGGCCGTCCCCGAGGAGTACCGCGGCATCGGCGTGCGCATCGAGGACGACATCCTCGTGACCGAGGACGGGGCCGAGAACCTCTCCGCGGTCCTCCCCCGCACCCCGGACGAGATCGAGGCCTGGATGGCGCGGCTCCAGGCGTGATCCGGCGCGGAGGGCGCCCCTAGGGTTCGGACCATGGGTATCGACCTGACCACCGAGCTCACCGCCCTCCGCGACCGCCTCCTCTCCGCCGAGGCGGAGCACGCCGACCTCATCTCCCGCGTCCGGGAGCGCCACCGGGCCTCGGCCCGGAACCTCGTGCACTACGTCGCCCTGCGCGGCACCGACCTGCGGCCCCTGCAGGAGGCGCTCAGCGACGCCGGACTGTCCTCTCTGGGCCGCATGGAGGCCGGCGTGCTGGGCCACGTGGACGCGGTGCTGGCCGCCGCCCGCGCGCTCGACGGCGACCCCGCCCCCGCGCCCGAGGACGACGCCCTGACCTCCGCCGAGGGCCGCGCCATCCTCGCCCGCAACGCGGCGAGCCTGCTCGGTCCGGCCCGCGGCGACCGGGACGCGCGCATCATGGTGACCATGCCCTCCGAGGCCGCCACGGACCCAGAGCTCGTGGCCCGGATCGCCGAGGCCGGCATGGACCTGGCGCGCGTGAACTGCGCCCACGACGACGAGCAGACGTGGGCCGCCATGATCGCGGCGGTCCGCCGGTGTGCCGGTGCGGGCCGGCCCGCACCCCTGGTCGCGATGGACCTGGCCGGGCCGAAGGTGCGCACCGGCCCCATCGAGCCGGGACCGCGCGTCGTGAAGGTGAAGCCCGCCCGGGACCCCTCCGGGATCGTCACCGAGCCCTCCCGCGTGTGGCTCGCCGCCGGGCCCCACGACGCCGTGGCCGCGACGGACGGGCCGGACGGCGCCGTCGTCGTGCCGCTGGCGGCCCCGGAGGGGAGGACCCTGGCGGGCCTGCAGCGCGGCGACGAGATCGAGCTGACCGATGCGCGGGGTGCACACCGCAGGCTGGAGGTCGAGCAGGTGGACGGCGAGGGCGTGCTCGTGCGGGCGGAGAAGACGGTCTACTGGGCGACGGGCACGGCGCTGACGACGCCGCACGGACCGCTCGAGGTGGGCCAGCTGCCCCCGCTCGAGCAGTCCATGCGCGTGCACGAGGGCGAGCAGATCGTGCTGACCCGCTCGCTCGAGCCGGTCCCGGCGGTCGACGCGCCGCCCTACCGGATCGGCCTCACCCTGGCGCAGGCGTTCGCGGACGCGGAGGTCGGCGACCGGGTCTCCCTCGACGACGGACGGATCGGCGCGCGGATCACGGCGGTGTCCGACGACGAGATCACCCTCGAGGTGACCCAGGCCGGCCCGCGCGGGGCGAAGCTCAAGGCGGAGAAGGGCGTGAACTTCCCGGACACGCACCTGGCCATCCCGGCCCTCACGGACGAGGACCTCGCCCACATCCCGTTCGCGGCCCGCCACGCGGACATGGTGAACATGTCCTTCGTCCGCTCGGCCGAGGACGTGGCCCAGCTGATCGATGCGCTCGAGGCCGAGGACGCGCCGGACGTGGACATCACGCTGAAGATCGAGACGGTGGAGGCCTTCCGTCAGCTGCCGCGGATGCTGCTCGAGGCGATGCGCTGGCGGGACGTCGGGGTGATGATCGCCCGCGGCGACCTGGCGGTGGAGGCCGGCTTCGAACGCATGGCCGAGCTGCAGGAGGAGATCCTGTGGCTGTGCGAGGCCGCGCACGTGCCCGCGATCTGGGCCACCCAGGTCCTCGAGTCCCTCGCCAAGACCGGCCTGCCCTCACGGGCGGAGATCACGGACGCCGCGATGGCGCAGCGGGCCGAGGCCGCGATGCTGAACAAGGGCCCGTACATCGACCGCGCCGTCACCGTCCTCGGCGACATCCTGGGCCGGATGCACGGTCATGCGAGCAAGAAGCGCGACATGCTCCGGCGACTCGAGTCCTGGTCCCTCTGACGGGGCTCAGCCGCGCGGTTCGTCCTGGGGCCGGGGCGGGTGGCCGCCGCGCGCCTCGATGAGCTTGGCGACCTCCTCCGGGGGCAGGGTCACGCCGTAGGAGCGGTCCAGGCCGGTGGGCGCGGTGTCCGCCTCCGGAGTGGGCCGGGCCGACGCCTTGGCTCCGCCGGGGGCCGGCGCCGCGTGGGACCCGCCCGACGACGGCGCGGCGGCCGGGGTGGCCTGCACGGACCCGCCCCCGGCCTCCTCCGCGGCGGGGGCGGGCGCCGGCTGCGGGGCCGGCTGCGGCGTCGGGGCCGCGGCACCGCCCAGGCCCAGCTCCTGGCGGGCGCGGGCGGCGTGGTCGAACGCGACCACGAGGTCGAAGGCCGTCGGCACGACGGCCTGCGAGGACGCGAAGCCGTGCTGGCCCCGACGCATCGCGAAGCCGATCACGCCGAAGATCAGCCACACCGCCAGGCCCAGCAGCATGGAGGTGAGGATCTGCCCCGGGCCGGCCTCGGGGGCCAGCAGGTAGAGGAACATGCCGATCAGTCCGCCGAAGAACACGCCGCGCACACCCGCGGACAACGCCACCTGGGCGTAGTTCAGCCGGCCGCGCACCCGCTCCACGACCCGCAGGTCCTTGCCCACGATCGACACGGCGCTCACGGGGAAGTCCGTGGCGGCGAGGCGGTCCACCTGCTCGCGCGCCTGCGCGTAGGTGGCGTAGGTGGCCAGCAGCTCTCCGCGGGGCAGGCCCTGCTCGGCGCCGGGCTGAGGGTTGGACATCATGAACGACATGGACCCATTGTGCCCGGCCCGGCGCCCGGGCGGGCGGCGGTCCGCCGTACGCGGACACGGAGCCGCGGTCCGGCACGCCGTAGGCTGGGTCGGTGAGCTCCCCCAAGATCTTCGTGGCCCGCCTGCTGGGCCTGGACGTCTTCGACCCCCTCGGCGACCGCCTGGGACGGCTGCGCGACGTCGTCGTGCTGGACCGCGGCCCCGCCGCAGCCCCGTTCGCCACCGGCCTCGTGATCGAGGTCCCCGGCAAGAAGCGCGTCTTCGTCCCGATGACGCGGGTGACGTCCATGGACTCGGGCCGGATCATCACGACCGGGCTGATCAACCTGCGCCGGTTCTCCCGCCGTGGCGCCGAGCAGATGGTGGCCGCCGACCTCTTCGACCGGAAGGTGCGCCTCTCCGACGGGTCGGGCGAGGCCTTCCTGGAGGACATCGGGCTGGAGCAGCAGCGCAACGGCGACTGGCTGGTCTCGGACCTGTACGTGCGCCGCATCGTCGGCCGCGGCCCCTTCGGCCGCGCCCAGCGGGGCGAGCACCTCCTGCTGAACTGGGACGAGGCCCGCTGGACGGCGCAGGCCGACCCGCAGGGGGCCACGAGCTTCCTCGCCGCGCACGAGGACCTCAAGCCCGCCGACCTGGCGGACATGCTCCACGACATGTCGGAGAAGCGCCGCGTCGAGGTCGCCAGGGAGCTGCAGAACGAACGCCTCGCGGACGTGCTCCAGGAGCTGCCCGACGACGACCAGGTGCAGATCCTCTCCCAGCTGGACATCGACCGCGCCGCCGACGTCCTGGAGGAGATGGACCCGGACGACGCGGCGGACCTGCTCCACGAGCTGCCCGACTCCCAGCAGGAGCTGCTGCTCGAACGCATGGAGCCGGAGGACGCCGAGGACGTCCGGCGCCTGCTCGAGTACGAGGAGGGCACGGCGGGCTCGCTCATGACCCCCGTGCCGGTCATCCTCCCCCCGGAGGCCACCGTGGCCGAGGCCATGGCGACCATCCGACAGCAGGAGATCTCCCCCGCGCTGGCCTCGCTCGTGATCGTGGCCCGGCCGCCGTTGGAGACGCCGACGGGCCGGTTCCTCGGCGTCGTCCACTTCCAGCGCCTGCTGCGGTACCCGCCGCCGGAGGCGATCGGCAACATCATGGACAAGGATCTCGAGGCCGTCTCGGACCTCGCCCCCATCGCCCACGTGACCCGCGAGCTCGCGACCTACAACCTCACGTGCATCCCCGTGGTGAACGAGCAGGACCGCGTCGTCGGGGCTGTGAGCGTGGACGACCTGCTCGACCACATCCTGCCCGACGACTGGCGGGCCATGGACCTCGACGACGCCGAGACCCGCCCCGCAACCTGACCCCGCGGCCCGCCGCCGCACGACACCGGAGGTGTGAGCATGACCCAGACCGCGCGATACCTGCGCCCGGGCCGCGGCACCGGCCTGGACACCCCGCTGAGCGCCAGCGGGCGCCGCGTGCCCCGGCTGGCCCCGAACCCGGACGCCTTCGGCGAGGCCACCGAGGGCATCGCCCGCTTCATGGGCACCCCGCAGTTCCTCGTCTGGATGACGCTGTTCTGCGCCGCCTGGCTGGGCTGGAACACGTTCGGCCCGATGGAGTGGCGGTTCGACTCCGCCGAGCTCGGCTTCACCGCGCTCACGCTCATGCTCTCCCTCCAGGCGTCCTACGCCGCACCCCTGCTCCTGCTGGCGCAGAACCGCCAGGACGACCGGGACAAGGTCGCGCTGCGCGAGGACCGTGACCGCGCCGAGCGCAACCTCGCCGACACCGAGTTCCTCACCCGCGAGATCGCCGGTCTGCGGCTGGCCGTCCAGGAGGTCGCCACGCGCGACTTCGTGCGCGGCGAGCTGCGCGGCGTCCAGGACGACCTCAGGGACGACCTCCGCGAGGCGCTGCGCGCCGAGCTCCGGGAGGAGATCCGGGAGGAGATCCGGGAGGAGCTGCGCGCCGGCCTCCCGGGCGCCGAGGCCCAGCCCCGCAAGAACAAGAAGACCAAGGGCCGCGGCCGGGATGCGCGGCGCGGCGACGCCGGCGCCGAGCCCACGACCACCACGCTCGCCACCCTCGCGGCGCAGGAGGCCCGCGAGGCCGGGGGGTCCGGTCCGGTGACCGGCCCCGCCGGCGGTGCGGGCCCGGTGGACGGGGGCGGCCGATGAGCGCCCTGGGCCTGCCCGTGCCCGAGGTCCGCACCGACCTCGAGCGCCGGGTGCTGGAGCGGCTCGCCACGGTCCAGGACCCCGAGATCCGCCGCCCGATCACCGACCTCGGCATGGTGGAGTCGGTCGTGGAGACCGCCCCGGGCGTCGTCGAGGTCGCGGTGCTGCTCACGATCGCCGCGTGCCCCCTGCGCGGGACGATCCAGACGGACGTGGCCGCCGCCGTCGCCGACGTGCCCGGCTGCGGGTCCGTGGACGTGCGCGTCGGGGTCATGGAGCCCGAGCGCCGCCTGGCGCTGCAGGACGCCCTGCGCGCGGCCCGGCCGACGAACCCGTTCGGGAAGGACACGCTCACGCGCGTCCTCGCGGTGGCCTCGGGCAAGGGCGGCGTGGGCAAGTCCTCGGTCACGGCCAACCTCGCGGTCGCGCTCGCCGCGCGCGGGCTCGCCGTCGGCCTGATCGACGCGGACGTGCACGGCTACTCCATCCCCGGGCTCCTGGGCGTGACCGCCACCCCGACCAAGCTGGACCGGATGATCCTGCCACCCGTGGTGCGGGACGTGAAGGTCATCTCGATCGGCATGTTCCTCGACGCGGACCGGCCGGTGGCCTGGCGCGGGCCGATGCTGCACCGCGCGCTCGAGCAGTTCGTCACGGACGTGCACTGGGGCGACCTGGACGTGCTGCTCGTGGACCTGCCCCCGGGCACCGGGGACATCGCGATCTCGACGGCGCAGCTGCTGCCCGCCTCGGAGCTGCTCGTGGTGACCACGCCGCAGCACGCCGCCGCGCAGGTGGCCGCGCGCGCCGGTCAGCTGGCGGAGCAGACGGGGCAGACCGTGGCCGGCGTCGTGGAGAACATGGGGCCGATGACCCTGCCGGACGGCACCGTGCTGGATGTGTTCGGGACCGGCGGCGGTGCCGAGGTGGCGGAGCGGCTGTCCGGGGTGCTGGACACGCAGGTGCCGCTGCTGGGCACCGTCCCCCTGGACCCGGCGCTGCGCGCGGGCGGCGACGCCGGCGAACCCGTGGTGGTGTCCGCGCCGGAGAGCCCCGCGGGCCGGGCGCTGACGCAGATCGCGCAGCGGCTGGCCGTGCGGCCGCGCGGGCTGGCCGGGCGGCCGCTGCCGTTCACCCCGCGCTGACCTCGGGTGCCGGCGCCCCGGCCGGGGCACCCGACGCGCGCGACGGCGTCAGGTCGCGTCGACGTCGAAGGGGGCGGGTGCCAGCCCGAGCAGCTCGAGTGGGTCCGGTGCGGTCTCCACGGCGGCAGGACGCTCCTCGGCGAGGGCCTCGGCGCGGCCGGAGGCCATCAGGGCTGCGGCGGCGCCGCCCACGGCGGCCGCCCCGGCGGCGGGCGCGGTCGACCGGGTCTGTGCGGCGGCACCGGACTCCGCGGCGGCGGTGCTGCCGGCCCCGGCGGGGCGGCGGAAGAGCGTGCGCGGATCCATGTCCGCCAGGTCCTGGCGGGTGAGGCCGCCGTGCACGTCCTCGGCGCTGACGCCCGTCGCCTGCGCCGCCCGGGACGCGGGCGTGGACGAGCCGCCGGCAGGCTCGCGGAGCGCGTCGCGGATGATGCGGCGCGGGTCGTACTGGCGGGGGTCGTACTTGCGCCAGTCCACCTCGTCGAAGTCCGTGCCGGTCTCCTCCTTGAACTGCGCCTTGGCACCCTCGGCCTTGTCGCGCATGACGCGCAGCCAGTCGGTGAAGGCGCGCGTGTACTCGGGGAGCTTCTCCGGCCCGAGGATGACGATCGCGAGCACCGCCAAGATGATGAACTCGCCGCCGTTGATACCAAACACCCTCCCAACTCTACTAGAGCGGCACCGCCCCACAGCCCGGAGCCGCGGGGGCGGGGCGGCTCAGCCGCGGGGGCGCGGCACGGCGTCCGCGATGCGTTCGAGGCCTCGCTCGAGGCGTTCCTCGACGGCGTCGCCGCCGCCCAGCTCGAGCACCCGTGCCCGCTCGGAGACCAGCAGGTGGGTGAGGACCGCGTCGGCGCGCTCGTCCGGCAGGCTGGCCTCCACGCGGTAGGCGGCCTGGGGCGTGGTCAGCTCGGCCGTCCAGCCGTCCTGCTCCCCCGCCGGGACGATCCGGTAGACGCCGCCGCCGGCCAGCCGACGCTCCTGTGCCCCCGTGCTCAGGGGCGCGGTCGAGGCACAGCCCTCCGGGGTGGCTCCCTCGATCCGGGGTCGGCACTCGCGGACGGTCACGGTCGGCTCGTCCCGGCCCCAGCCGACGACGACCTCCACGTCCTCGGCCGTCTGGGTGGTGTCCACGGTGAGCGGCTCCAGTCCGGCCCCCACGAGGGAGGGCACCGTCCAGCCCTGACCCCGCAGCTCCGCGACGGTGCCGCGCCGGTCCGTCGACGCGGTCCCGGCCGCCGGCAGGGCGACGGTGTCCGTCGGGGCCGTGCGCTGGGCCGTGGTGCGGGGCGCGCCGGCCACCCAGACCGCGGTGAACAGCCCGCCGAGCAGGACGACGAAGGTCAGCAGCCCCACCACCAGGCGGCCGGAGACGCCGCGGGCGCGCAGCACCGGGGCGACGACGGCGCCGGCCGGACGCTGGTGCACCGTGCGGGCGGCGTCGAGCACGCGGGCCCGGGCCTGGACGGTGGCGCGGCACTCGGGGCAGCGGTCCAGGTGGCGGGCGATGCGCGCCCGGGACGCGGCGGGGAGGGAGCCCTCGAGGTAGGCGTCCATGTGGCGCTGGGTGTGTCGACGTCCCATGCGGCCACCTCCTCGGTCCTCGCGTCCTCGGTCCGGCGAACGGCCTCCCGCACGGCGGGAGCCGGTTCGTGCCGTGTCCCATCATCGGCCCGCCTCCTGGGAGAACACTGGGTCGCGGCCGCGTGCCGGCCCGTACACTGGCCCGCGTCGCCCGTGCCGCGGGCGAGGTCCCGCCGTCGTCGTCCCGGAGTCAGCCATGAGCGCCCTGCAGCCCCAGCCCACCGACAAGCACGCGTCCTGGGCCTGGTCGGAGAGCCGGGCCACCGAGGACGACGTCGTCCTGCGCGCCCGCGAGCGCGCCGCCGAGCTGGACGTGCCGCCGGTGAGCGAGGGGACGGCGGCCCTGTTGACGGTGCTGGCGGCCACGCGTGCCCCCGCGGCGGTCGTGGAGGTGGGCACGGGCGCCGGCGTCTCGGGCCTCGCCCTGATGCGCGGTCTGCCCGAGCGCACGGTCCTCACCACCGTCGATCCGGACGCGGAGGCCCAGCGTGCGGCCCGCGAGGCGTTCTCGGAGGCCCGCCTGCCCACGAGCCGCACCCGCATGATCACGGGGCGCTCCCGGCTCGTCCTCCCCCGGCTCACGAGCGGCGCCTACGAGATGGTCCTGGTGGACGGGGACCCGGCCGCGCGTCAGTTCGACGTCGAGCAGGCCGCGCGCATGCTCGCCCCCGGCGGCGTGCTCGTCGTGGTGGACGCCCTCGACGGGGACCGCGTTCCCCGGCCCGCCGTGCGCGACGAGTCCACCGTGTCCGCCCGGGCGGTGGACCGCCTCATCCGGGAGGACGAGCACTGGCTGTCCGCCGTCGTCCCCTCCGGCACGGGCGTGCTGATCGCGGTGCGCCGCTGATCCGCGGCGTCGCCGGGGACGCGGACGCCCCGCGCACCGTGACGGTGCGCGGGGCGTCCGCGTCGAAGGGGTCCGGGCTCAGGCCTGGATGACGCCCTCGAGGCACTCCTTGAGCTCGCGGGCCTCGTCCGCGTTGATCTCCAGCACGAGACGGCCGCCGCCGTCGATCGGCACGCGCATGATCAGGCTGCGCCCCTCCTTGGTCACTTCCATGGGACCGTCCCCGGTGCGGGGCTTCATGGCGGCCATTGCGACTTCCCTTCTGGATGATGTTCCCGTCACGGCGTCCGGCGACCGCGGGAGCGGGCGCTGTCCGGACGCCTCCGGCGCCCCCGCACGCGGGCGTGCGCGAGGCCGGTCACATCACCATTATCGCGGATTCCGCGTGCTCGCGCCAAACGATGGCCCGCACCGAGCCCGGCCCGCGACTCAGGCACGCCCCGCCGGATCGCTCCGGGACGGGTCGGCGGCCTCGAGCTCGGCCACCCGGGCCCGCAGGGCGGTCACCTCGTCCTCGCACTGCGCCAGGGCGTCCCGCAGCCGCAGCAGGACGGCGTCCACCTGGTCCCGCTGGTAGCCGGGCACCGCGACGGCCAACCGCAGCAGGTCGACATCCGCCGCGCGCGGCCGCTCCGGCAGCAGCACGGGGTGCCCCGGCGTCCGCCCGGCCGGGTCGTCGGCCCGGAGCGTGAGCCGGCCCGCGAGGGCGGCGGCCAGGGCCGCCAGCACGACGACGAGCACGGCCACCAGGACGATCCACTGCGGCCCGCTCACGCGTCGGCCCTCCCCGCCGAGCGGAGCACGCACGCGACGGCCTCCTCGGCCGTGTCCACGAGGTGGAACAGGTCCGGGTCCTCGGGCGAGATCATGCCGCGCTCCACGAGCGTGCCGCGGATCCAGTCCACGAGCGGGCTCCAGAAGCCGCGGTCCACGAGGACCACGGGAAAGCGGGTGACGGTGCCGGTCTGCACGAGGGTGAGGGCCTCGAAGAGCTCGTCCAGGGTGCCGAGGCCGCCGGGCAGCACGATGAACCCCTGCGCGTACTTGAGGAACATGACCTTGCGGACGAAGAAGTAGCGGAAGTCCACGCCCACGTGCACCCAGGGGTTCAGGCCGGTCTCGAACGGCAGATCGATGCCCAGGCCCACGGACTCTCCACCGGCCTCGTGGGCACCCCGGTTGGCGGCCTCCATGGTGCCGGGCCCCCCGCCGGTGATGACCGTGTACCCGGCCTGGGCCAAGCGGCTCCCGACCTCGTGGGCCAGGGCGTACTCGGCGCTGCCCTCGGGCGTGCGCGCCGAGCCGAACACGGAGACCGCGGGACCCAGCCCCGCGAGGGTGCCGAAGCCCTCGACGAACTCCGCCTGGATGCGCAGGACACGCCAGGCCTCGGACGTCGTCGAGGTGACGTCGGCGGCGGGGCGTGCGGCGTCGCCGGGCCGCCGGCCGTCGAGGAGGAGCTGGTCGAACGTGGGGGTGTGCGCCGCCTCCCCGCGCAGGACCTGCCCGCCGCGACGGACGTGCTCGGGTTCGGCGACGTCGCCGTCGAGGGGGTGCTCGTCTGGGGCCATGGCGCCAGCCTAACGAGCCGGCGGGCCGCCAGGGCCGGCGTCCCACGGCGCACCCCGCCGGGTGTGGCGTGCGCTATATTCCATTGGCATGACGCAGATCACGCCTGAGCAGCCCCACGGCGCCCACCTCCTCGACGAGGCCGGCACGCGGCGCCGTCGCGGTGCCGCAGGCGACGACCTGATCGTCCTCGAGGGCGTGAACAAGCACTTCGGCGACTTCCACGCCCTCCGACAGATCGACCTGCGGATCCCGCGCGGCCAGGTGGCGATCGTCCTCGGCCCGTCGGGCTCCGGCAAGTCGACCCTGTGCCGCACGATCAACCGGCTCGAGACCATCGACGACGACGGCGGCCGCATCCTGATCGACGGGCGGCCGCTCCCCAGCGAGGGCCGGCAGCTCGCCCAACTGCGCGCCGAGATCGGCATGGTCTTCCAGTCTTTCAACCTCTTCGCGCACAAGTCGATCCTGGAGAACGTGACCCTCGGGCCCATCAAGGTGAAGGGCAAGCGCCGGGCGGACGCCGAGCGGCACGCGATGGAGCTGCTCGAGCGCGTGGGCGTGGCCGCCCAGGCCAGGAAGATGCCGGCCCAGCTCTCCGGCGGGCAGCAGCAGCGCGTGGCCATCGCCCGTGCCCTGGCGATGGAGCCGAAGGCCCTGCTCTTCGACGAGCCGACCTCCGCCCTCGATCCCGAGATGGTGCAGGAGGTCCTCGACGTCATGGTCCAGCTCGCCGAGGGGGGCATGACCATGGTCGTGGTCACCCATGAGATGGGCTTCGCCCGCAAGGCCGGGGACCGCGTGGTCTTCATGGCCGACGGCGCCATCCTCGAGGACACCGACCCCGACACCTTCTTCACGAACCCCCGGCACGAGCGCGCCCAGGACTTCCTGGGCAAGATCCTCGCGCACTGACCCCGTCCCCCGTCGCCCCCACCGCACCGAACCAGAGGAGAGCACCATGCTCCGCACGAAGCTCCTGACCCTGTCCGCCGTCACCGCCGCGGCCGCCCTGTCCCTCACCGCCTGCGCCCCCTCCTCGTCGCAGGGCGGCGGTGGCGACGCCGCCGGCTCGTCCTCGGCCGGCGAGTCGACGTCGTCCGGCTCCGGCGAGCGCCTGCGCATCGGCATCAAGTTCGACCAGCCGGGCCTGGGCTACCGCGAGGGCTCGGCCCAGCCCACCGGCTTCGACACGGACGTGGCCCGCTACGTGGCGGACAAGCTCGGCGTGGCCGAGAAGGACATCGAGTGGGTCCAGACCCCGTCCGCGAACCGGGAGAACGCCCTGGAGAACGGCGAGGTCGACATGATCTTCGCGACGTACTCCATCACGGACGCCCGCAAGGAGCGCGTCGACTTCGCGGGCCCGTACTTCGTGGCCGGCCAGGACCTGCTGGTCCGCGCGGACGACACCGCGATCACCGGCCCCGAGTCCCTCGAGGGGAAGAACCTCTGCTCCGTCACCGGCTCCACCTCGGCCCAGAAGATCAAGGACCAGTTCGCCTCCGGCGTGAACCTGGTGGAGCAGGGCGGCTACGCCGAATGCGTGACCTACCTCGAGTCCGGCCAGGTGGACGCCGTGACCACGGACGACATCATCCTCGCGGGCTTGGCCGCCGCCGACGCCAACAAGGGCAAGTTCAAGGTCGTCGGCAACACCTTCACCACGGAGCGCTACGGCGTCGGTCTTCCGAAGGACTCGGAGCGGTGCGAGGACATCAACGAAGCCATCAAGGAGATGAAGGACTCCGGCGAGTGGGAGAAGGCCCTCGAGTCCAACACCGAGGGCACGGGCTACACCTACGACGAGACGCTGAACTCCGGCGAGGACGCCGAGTTCGAGCCCTGCGCCTGACGACCTGCGCCGCCGGGTGGGCCTGGGACGTGAGCTGAACCGGCACCCTCGGCCCGCCCGGCGGCTCCCCTGCCCGTCAGCCTTGTCCCGACCCTCGGAGAACTCATGGAATCGATCTCCTCGCTCCTCGCGGACTACGGCGCGGACATCCCGCTCGCGTTCTGGACGAACATCAGGCTCGCGTTCCTCGCGACCCTCGGCTCGTTCGTCCTCGGCGTGGTGCTCGCCCTGTTCCGCATCTCGCCCGTCCCCTCGCTGCGCGCCCTCGGCGCCGGCTACGTCAACGTGGTCCGCAACACCCCGCTCACGATCATCATGCTGCTCGGCGTGCTCGCCGTCTGGGGACAGCTGAAGATCAGCTTCTCGTCCGACTTCACGCTGAACTTCTTCATCTACGCCGTGATCGCCCTCTCGCTTTACCACGCGGCGTTCATGTGCGAGGCGATCCGCTCCGGCGTCAACACCGTCCCGCTCGGGCAGGCCGAGGCCGCCCGCTCCATCGGCCTGGGCTTCCTGCCCGCGGCCCGCCACGTGATCCTGCCCCAGGCGCTGCGCGGGGCCATCACCCCGCTCGGCAACACCGTGATCGCGCTGACCAAGAACACCACCGTCGCCGCCGCGGCGTCGGTGGCGGAGGCCTCGGGCCTGATGAAGCGCATGATCGAGTTCAGCCCGGACGTGATGGTGGCGATCTTCCTGACCTTCGCGATCGGCTTCTGCCTGATCGTCATCCCCATCGGCCTGCTGACCACGTGGGCCTCGGAGAAATGGGCGGTGGCCCGATGAGCGCCCAGGCCTCCGTCCTCTTCGACGCCCCGGGCCCGATCGCCCGCCGGCGGATCCTCCTCGCCAACCTCGTCGCCCTCGCCGCGGTCCTGACCGTGGCGGTGCTCGTCCTGATCCAGATGAACGCCACCGGCCAGCTCTCCGGCCGCCGCTGGCTGGCCGCCGTCGACGGCAACGCGTGGCGGAACTATTACCTGCCGGGCCTGCAGTTCACCCTGCAGTCCGCGGGCATCGCCGTGGTCTCCTCCGTGGTGTTCGGCCTGGTGTTCGGCTTCCTGCGGCTGGCCCCGGTCGGCCCGGTGCGCTGGCTGGCCGCCGTCGTCGTGGAGTTCTTCCGGGCCGTGCCGGTGCTCGTGATGATGGTGTTCTTCTACCAGCTGTTCGCACAGGTCGCGCGCTCCGGAGCGATCCAGCCCCAGGACGGCCCGTACTACGCGGTGATCGCGGCGCTGACCCTGTACAACGGGTCTGTGATCGCGGAGCTGGTGCGCTCCGGGGTGCGCTCGCTGCCGCGCGGCCAGCGCGAGGCGGCCGCGGCGGTGGGCATGACGAGCACCCAGTCCCTGCGGCTCGTGGAGGTGCCCCAGGCCCTCATCGCCATGCTGCCGTCGCTGCTGAGCCAGTTCGTGGTGATCCTCAAGGACTCGGCGCTGGGCTACCTCATCGGCTTCTTCGAACTCCTGCAGTACGCCCGCCAGCTCGGCTCCGGCAACGGCAACATCCTGCAGTCCCTCGTGGTGGCCGCGATGATCTTCATCGTGATCAACTTCCTCCTCACCTGGGCGGCCACCCGGCTCTCGCGGCGGCTGTCGTCGCGGACGGCCGGCGACGCCAGCGCCCCCACGACCCCGCGCGTCGGGGCGCCCACGGACACGGCGGGCTGACCGGGCGGCGGGCGAGGCGGGCCCGCAGGTCGGGCGGCTGGCACCGGCCGACGTCGTCGGGTCAGCCGGCCAGCCAGGCCGTGAGCGCCGCGAGGCACGCGTGGACCGCCTCGCGGGGCACGTGCTCGTCGTCCGTGTGGGCCAGGAGGGCGTCGCCGGGGCCGAAGTTGACCGCGGGCACGCCCAGCTGGGAGAACCGGGCCACGTCCGTCCACCCGTACTTGGGCTGGGGCTCTCCCCCGACGGCGGCGACGAACGCGGCGGCGGCCGGCCGGTCCAGACCGGGGCGGGCGGCGGGCGAGGCGTCGTCGATCCGCACCTGGGCGTCCCAGTCCACGCCGGCCCCCTCCAGCACCGTGCGGACGTGCGCGTGGGCCTGCTCGAGGGTCTTGTCCGGCGCGAACCGGTAGTTCAGGTCCACGGACGCCTCGTCCGGGATGACGTTGCCCGCGACGCCGCCGGCCACGCGGATCGCGTGCAGCCCCTCGCGGTACTCCAGGCCCTCCACCGTGACCGTGGCCGGCTCGTACGCCGCCAGGGCGGTGAGCACGGGGGCCAGCTTGTGGATCGCGTTGTCGCCGCGCCAGGCGCGGCCCGAGTGCGCCGCGACACCGGAGAAGGTGACGCGGTACCGGCACGTGCCGTTGCAGCCGCCCTCCACGACGCCGTCGGTCGGCTCGAGCAGCACCGCGAAGTCGCCCTCCAGCAGCTCGGGGGCCTGGCGGGCCACGCGGGCGAGGCCCGAGAGGTCCGAGGAGACCTCCTCGTGGTCGTAGAACACCCACGTGACGTCGTGCACGGGGGTCGGGCCGTCCGCGCGGCCGAAGCGGCCGGCCAGGGCCAGCTGCACGGCGACGCCGGACTTCATGTCCACGGCTCCGCGGCCGTACAGCACGTCCCCGTCCCACGCCGAGGGCACGGTCCCGCGCGAGCCCGGCACGGTGGGCAGGGGCACCGTGTCCAGGTGCCCGGCCAGGATCACGCGGGTCGGCCGCCCCAGAGCGGTGCGGGCGACGACGGCGTCCCCGAACCGCCGCACCTCGAGGCCGCCGAGGGCGCGCAGGGCCTGCTCGACGGCGTCGGCCAGCGGCCCCTCCTCCCCCGAGACGGAGCGCACGTCCAGCAGGGTGGCGGTGAGCGCCGCGACGTCGAGGTCCGGATCGGCGAGGTCGGGCAGGGGCACGGGGGTGAGACTCATGTGTCCAGTCTACGGACGCGCCTCCCACCGCCCTGCAGCGTGCCACCGCCACTCAGTAGGCTGAGGCGCATGACCCAGACCGCTGCACAGCAGCCCTCCCCCCGTCTCGTCTCCGGCCACGGCCTGGCCACCACGGCCGCCGACGGCGCCGTCCTGGACGTGTGGTTCCCCGCCCCCGTGGCCGGTCCGCTCTCCGCTGCGGACGCCTCGCTGCGCGACACCCTGCGCGCCCTCGCCGCGGACGACGCGGACCGCGGGACCACGCAGGCCGTCGTCGAGCTGGAGGTCGACCTGGACGCCGCCCCGGCCTCCACCGCGGACGCGTGGCTGCGCCTGCACGTGCTCTCGCACCGCCTGGTGCGGCCGAACGAGCTCAACCTCGACGGCGTCTTCGGGCTGCTCACCAACGTGGTGTGGACGAACCACGGACCCTGCGCGGTCGCGGACTTCGAGCTGACGCGGGCGAGGCTGCGTGCCCGCGGCGCCGTGCAGGTGTACGGCGTGGACAAGTTCCCGCGCATGACGGACTACGTCGTGCCCTCCGGGGTGCGCATCGGCGACGCGGACCGGGTGCGCCTGGGCGCCCACCTGGCCGAGGGGACGACCGTGATGCACGAGGGCTTCGTGAACTTCAACGCGGGCACCCTGGGGCATTCGATGGTGGAGGGCCGGATCTCGGCCGGAGTCGTGGTGGGCGACGGGTCCGACGTCGGAGGCGGCGCGTCCATCATGGGCACGCTCTCCGGCGGCGGCACGCAGCGGATCGTGATCGGCGAGCACGTGCTGCTCGGCGCGAACTCCGGCGTGGGCATCTCCGTCGGCGACGACTGCGTGGTCGAGGCCGGTCTGTACGTCACCGCGGGCACGCGCGTGAGCGTGCTCCAGGACGGCGAGGCGGCGCGGACCGTGAAGGCCGTGGACCTCTCCGGCGTGCCGAACCTGCTGTTCCGCCGCAACTCCACCACGGGCGGGGTCGAGGCCCTCCCCCGCGCCGGCCGGACCGTCGAACTGAACGCGGCGCTGCACGCGAACTGACCCGGCGCACCCGGTCCCCGGCCCGCGACCCTTCCCTCCCCGTTCCCCGCCGCGTTGGGGGGCGATTCCCGGTGGTATCCCGCCGGGATAACGCCCAGTATCGCCCCCGGAACTCCCCGGCGGTCCGGGGGCGGGAAGACGACGACGGCGGCGCGCGGCGCGGGCCGTCGGCTCCTGCACAGCAGCGCCCGCCCCGCGCGTCATCCCCGTGCCGCGGCCAGCGCGCCCCGGGCGCCTCGCCGGCGTCGTCCGATGGGTGCATGCCGCGCGTCGTCATTCCTCTGCCGCCCGACCAGCCCGCCGTCCTGTTGGCCACGGACCTGGCCCGACTGGGGCTGCCGCCCGACCGCGCCCGCCGGTCGGACCTGGAGCGGGTCGGACAGGGCTTCCACCGGCAGCGGGCACGCCCTGGCACGGGCTGGGCCGACCTGGGCCTGCCCGAGCCCGGGCACGGCTTCTCCCCCGATCACCTCGCCGCGCTCCTGCGCCGACGCCCGGATGCCGTCCTCTCCCACGAGACCGCGGCCCACCTGCACGGCCTGCCGATGCCCGCGCGAGCCTGGCGGCGGCGCGACCCGGCGACCGGCGAGCTCGAGGCCGGCCCGCCGGTGCACCTCACCGTGGCCCGGGGGACACGACGCGTCCGGCGGGCCGGGCTGATGGACCACCGGCGGCCGCTGGCGCCCGAGTTCGTCACGCACGTGCACGGCCTGCGCGTCACCACGGTCGATCGCACCTGGCTGGACCTGTGCTCCCTGACTCCCCCATGGACGTTCGAGGACCTCGTGGCCGCCGGGGACCACGCCGTCCGGCACCCGTGGACGCCCGCGGGCCGGACGGATCCGGCCACCACGATCGCCGCGCTGCGGTCGGCGCTGCACGCGTCCGGACGCTTCCACGGCCGCCCGGCCGCCCGGGAGGCGCTGGATTCCGTTCGCGTCGGGGCGGACTCGCCGCCCGAGACCCGCCTGCGCCTCGCCCTCGTGGCCGGCGGGCTGCCGGAGCCGGAGCTGCAGGCCGCGCTCGAACCCGAGGACCCCTTCTCCCCCGTGGCCGACCTCGCCTACCGCCACGTCCGCCTGGCCCTGCAGTACGACGGTGCGGGGCACCGCACGCGGGAGCAGCAGGCGCGCGACGCCCGCCGGGACCGCTACGGCCAGGCGCGCGGCTGGACGACGCTCCGCGTCACCTGGGCGGATGGGCGCGAGGACTTCCGTGGCGTCGTCGCGGTGGTCCGACGCCGCCTCGGCCACTCCGCCTCGACATGAAGACGCTCCGGCGAACGCATTGGGGGCGGTTTCGGGTGGTATTCCGTCGGAATACCACCCGAAACCGCCCCCCAACGCAGGGTCAGCGCCCCCGGGTCAGCGCTGCGGGTACTGGCGCAGCTGCTCGCCCACGTAGATCTGGCGCGGGCGGCCGATCTTGGCGGCCGGGTCCTCCATGAGCTCGCGCCACTGGGCGATCCAGCCGGGCAGGCGGCCGAGGGCGAAGAGGACGGTGAACATCTTCTCCGGGAAGCCCATGGCCTTGTAGATCACGCCGGTGTAGAAGTCGACGTTCGGGTAGAGCTTGCGCTCCACGAAGTAGTCGTCGGCGAGGGCCTTCTCCTCGAGACGCTGGGCAATCTCCAGCAGCTCGTCGTTGCCGCCCATCTTGCCCAGGATGTCCTCGGCGGTCTTCTTGATGATCTTGGCCCGCGGGTCGTAGTTCTTGTACACGCGGTGGCCGAAGCCCATCAGGCGGACGCCGTCCTCCTTGTTCTTCACCTTCTCCATGAAGTCCTCGGGCGTGATGCCCTCCGACTTGATCTTCCGGAGCATGTTCAGCACGGCCTCGTTGGCGCCGCCGTGCAGCGGGCCGTAGAGGGCGTTGATGCCGGCGGACACCGAGGCGAACAGGTTGGCCTGGGTGGAGCCGACCAGGCGCACCGTGGAGGTGGAGGCGTTCTGCTCGTGGTCGGCGTGCAGCATGAGCAGCAGGTCGAGGGCCTTGACCACGTCCGGGTCGATGTCGTATTCCTCGGCCGGCACGCCGAAGCACAGGCGGAGGAAGTTCTCCACGTAGTTCAGTGAGTTGTGCGGGTACATGAACGGCTGGCCCAGCGACTTCTTGAACGCGTAGGAGGCCAGCACCGGCAGCTTGCCGAGCAGGCGCACGGTGGAGATGTGGACCTGCTCCGGGTCGTGCGGGTCCAGGGAGTCCGGGTAGAACGTGGACAGCGCGGACACGGACGAGGACAGCACCGGCATGGGGTGCGCGTCCCGCGGGAAGCCGTTGAAGAACAGCTTGAGGTCCTCGTGCACCATGTTGTGGCGCAGGATGTTGGTCTCCCAGGCCTCCAGGGTCTCCTTGGACTCGGGCAGCTCGCCGTAGATCAGCAGGTAGGCCACCTCCATGAAGGAGGAGTGCTCGGCGAGGTCCTCGATGGCGTAGCCGCGGTAGCGCAGGATGCCCTGGTCACCGTCGATGTACGTGACGGCCGACTTGGCGTTCGCCGTGTTCATGAAGCCCGGGTCGTAGGTGACGTCGCCGGTCTCCTTCAGGAGCGGGGCGATGTTGATGCCGTTGTTGCCCTCTGTGGCGTGCTCGACGCCCAGGTCCAGGCTCTGCTCGCCGACGGTCAGCCGGACGGACTCGTGATGGGTCACGGGTGTGCTCCCTCGTCTTGTCTTCTCGATGGCCCGGGTTCGCACGCCCATGTGGGCGCGCCCACACGGGGACGACTCTGCTCCAAACTATCAAGGACCGGCCCGGGACGCGCGGTCGCTTCCCCCGACGACGGCCCCCGACCCCGGCTCAGCCGGTCCGCGGCCCGCGGGCGGTGAGTCTCGCCGCGGCCCGGGCGACCGCCTCGTCCGTGGCGGTGATCGCCACGCGGACGTAGCCGTCGCCGCCGGCACCGTAGAACACGCCGGGCCCGGCGATGATGCCCAGGTCCGCCAGTTCGCCCAGCAGGTCCCACGAGTCCTGCGCCGTGGCGTCGGCCGGGTCCAGGTCCGCCCGCCGGGTCCACAGGTACAGCCCCGCCTCGGAGTGGTCCACCGTGTGGCCGGAGGCCTCCAGCGCGGTGCGCAGCGCGTCCCGACGGCGGCGGTAGCGGTCCTTCTGCTCCGCCACGTGCGCGTCGTCGGCCAGGGCCACGGCCATCGCATGCTGCACCGGGGCCGGCACGATCATGCCCGCGTGCTTGCGGGTGTTGACCAGGGTCGCCACGAGCTGCGGATCCCCCGCGGCGAACGCGGCGCGGTAGCCGGCGAGGTTGGACTGCTTGGACAGCGAGTAGACGCTCAGCAGGCCCGTCAGGTCGCCGCCGGAGACCTCGTCGGACAGGATGCAGGGCACGACGGCCCCGTCCCACGCGTCCCAGCCGAGCTCGGCGTAGCACTCGTCCCCGCACACCACGGCGCCCACGCCACGGGCGGCGTCGACCGTGCGGCGCAGCGCCGCGGCGTCCAGCACGGCACCGGTGGGGTTGGCCGGCGAGTTGGTCCACACGAGGCGCACCCGCTCACGCACCTCGGGCGCCAGCGCGTCGAGGTCGTCCGCGGCCACGGCCTCCGCCCCGGCCAGCAGCGCGCCCACCGCATAGGTGGGGTAGGCGGCCTCGGGGTGGACGACGACGTCGCCTGCGCCCAGCCCGAGCAGCGTGGGCAGCCACGCGATGAACTCCTTTGACCCGACCGTGGGCACCACGGCCGCCGGGTCCAGCCCGGACACCCCGCGGCGCCGGGCGTACCAGTCGACGACGGCGCGGCGCAGGGCGTCCGTGCCGTGCGTCGTCGGGTAGCCGTGCGCGTCGGCGGCCTCGGTCAGGGCCCGGCGGATCAGGTCCGGCGTCGGATCCACGGGCGTGCCGATGGACAGGTCCGCGACGCCGTCCGGGTGGGCGGCGGCACGCTCACGGTAGGGGGTGAGCGTGTCCCACGGGTAGTCCGGCAGCGTCAGCATGGGGCTCAGGCGTCGGCGTTCTGCAGGGGCAGGGCGGAGATGATCGGGTGGTCCTTGGCGATCATGCCCAGCTTGGCGGCGCCGCCCGGGGAGCCCAGGTCGTCGAAGAACTCGACGTTGGCCTTGTAGTACTCGGCCCACTCGTCGGGGGTGTCGTCCTCGTAGTAGATGGCCTCGACGGGGCACACCGGCTCGCACGCGCCGCAGTCGACGCATTCGTCCGGGTGGATGTAGAGCATGCGCTCACCCTCGTAGATGCAGTCCACGGGGCATTCGTCGATGCACGCCTTGTCCTTGACGTCCACACACGGCAACGCGATCACGTAGGTCATGGCTGACCGTCCACCTCTCTCTGGGCACGGGGTTGCGGGGCTGCGGTCCAGGGTACTCGCTCCCCCGGACGCGTTTCGCGGGCGGTCACAGTGGCCCGGCAGGGGCGCGTGGCGGCCTCGGCGGCCTCCGCGGGTCGGCGGTCCAGCCGCCGGCCCGCGGCCAGCAGGACCAGGCCGAGCGCCGGCTGGCCGACGTTCCAGGCCACGGAGGCGACGACGGCGCCCGGCGCCGCCGCCCACAGGCCGGCCGTCCAGGGCACCCCCAGGGCGTCGTCCACCGGCAGGCGCTGCAGGGCCAGGACGGCGGTGAACGCGCCGGCGACGACCGCGGCCCCCGCCGGCAGGGCGCGCCCGCCGCGGCCCGCGCGTCGGACCATCCACCAGCGCTGTGTCGAGCCGACGAGCACGAGCGCCAGCACCGCACCCCAGGGCAGGGTCCAGCCGCCCGGCAGGGAGGCCAGGTTCAGATGGACGGCGGTGCCGAGCGCGCCGGCGCCGACGCCGAGCAGCGCCCCGCCCACCACGTCGGCGGGCCGGGCGCGGCGGCGGGGACGCTCAGGCACGGGCGCGGGCGCGCGCGGCCTTCAGGCGCTCGTTGGCGTCCAGGACGACCTTGCGGATGCGGATGTCTTCGGGGGTGATCTCCACGCACTCGTCCTCGCGGGCGAACTCGAGGGACTCCTCGAGGGTGAGTCGGCGCGGGGGCGTCAGGCCCTCGAACGACTCGGAGGAGGCCGCACGCATGTTGGTGAGCTTCTTCTCCTTGGTGATGTTCACGTCCATGTCGTCGGCGCGCGAGTTCTCGCCCACGATCATGCCCTCGTACACCTCGGCGCCGGGCTGCACGAAGAAGGTGCCGCGCTCCTGCAGGTTGATCATGGCGAACGGCGTGGCGGAGCCCGCGCGGTCGGCCACGAGGGAGCCGTTGGTGCGGTACTCGATCTCACCGGTCCACGGCTCGTAGCCGGCCGCGTAGGAGGAGGCGATGCCCGCGCCGCGGGTCTCGGTGAGGAAGCGGGTGCGGAAGCCGATCAGGCCGCGGGCCGGGACCAGGAACTCCATGCGGATCCAGCCCGTGCCGTGGTTGGACATCTCCTGCATGCGGCCCTTGCGGGCGGCCATGAGCTGCGTGACCGCGCCCATGAACTCCTCGGGGATGTCGATGGTCATGCGCTCCATCGGCTCGTGGACCTTGCCGTCCACGGTCCGGGTGACCACCTGCGGCTTGCCCACGGTGAGCTCGAAGCCCTCGCGGCGCATCTGCTCGACGAGGATGGCCAGGGCGAGCTCGCCGCGGCCCTGCACCTCCCACGCGTCCGGGCGTTCGGTGGGGAGCACCTTGAGCGAGACGTTGCCGATCAGCTCCTTGTCCAGGCGGTCCTTCACCTGGCGCGCTGTGACCTTGGCGCCCTTGACGCGGCCGGCCAGCGGGGAGGTGTTGATGCCCACGGTCATGGAGATGGCCGGGTCGTCCACCGTGATCAGCGGCAGCGGCTTGGGGTTCTCCGCGTCGGTGAGGGTCTCGCCGATCATGATGTCCTCGATGCCGGCGACGGCGACGATCTCGCCCGGGCCGGCCTCCTCCGCGGGCACGCGCTCGAGGCCCTTGGTGGCCAGCAGCTCGGTGATCTTCACGGTCTTCAGGGCGCCGTCCTGGCGGGCCCACGCGACCTGCTGGCCCTTGCGGAGGGTGCCGTTGAAGATGCGCAGCAGCGCGAGGCGGCCGAGGAATGGGGAGGCGTCCAGGTTGGTGACGTGCGCCTGGAGGACCTCGCCCTCGGTGTAGGACGGGGCCGGGATGTGCTCCATGATCACGTTGAAGAGGGCCTCGAGGTCCTCGGCCTCCGGCAGGGCGCCGTCGGCGGGCTGGGTCAGGGAGGCGCGGCCGGCCTTGCCCGAGGCGTAGACGACCGGGACGTCCAGCACCGAGTCGAGGTCCAGGTCCGGATCCTCCTCGGCCAGGTCCGAGGCCAGGCCGAGCAGCAGGTCCATGGAGTCGGAGACGACCCCGTCGATGCGCGCGTCCGGGCGGTCCGTCTTGTTGACCACGAGGATCACGGGCAGCTTGGCGGCGAGGGCCTTGCGGAGCACGAAGCGGGTCTGGGGCAGCGGGCCCTCGGAGGAGTCCACGAGCAGCACGACGCCGTCCACCATGGACAGGCCGCGCTCCACCTCGCCGCCGAAGTCGGCGTGGCCGGGGGTGTCGATCACGTTGATGGTGACGGTCTCACCCTCGGGGGCGGACGGGCCGGAGTAGAACACCGTGGTGTTCTTCGCGAGGATCGTGATCCCCTTCTCCTTCTCCAGGTCCCCGGAGTCCATGACCCGCTCGGCGACGTCGCCGTGCGTGTTGAAGGCACCGGTCTGGCGCAGCATGGCATCCACCATCGTGGTCTTGCCATGGTCCACGTGGGCCACGATGGCCACGTTGCGCAGATCGGAGCGGCGGGTTTCGGTCGAGGTCATGGGCGTCCTGTCCGGTTCGACATCAAAGGGGTGGAGGCACACGACGACGGCGGCCCCCGTGCGATTGTACGCGCAGGGGCCGCCGTGGACGGGCGGGCCGGTGGGCCCGGGGCCGGCGGCGGGACGCGCCCGCCGCCGACCCGCGCGGTCAGTAGACGCCCTCGCCGAGGGAGGCGAGGAACTCCCGGCGCTCCTGGCGACGCTCCGCCTGCTGGTCCGGGTCCGGCACGGGCGCCGCCGCCAGGAGGCGACGGGTGTACTCCTCCTTCGGACGGTGGAGCACCTCCTCCGTGGGGCCCTGCTCCACCTGGCGGCCGTCCTTGAGGACGAGCACCTTGTGGGCCAGCATGTCCACCACCGCGAGGTCGTGGGACACGAACAGGCACGCGAACTCGTAGCGCTGCTGCAGCTCCGCGAACATGTCCAGCACGGCGGCCTGGACGGACACGTCCAGGGCCGAGGTCGGCTCGTCCGCGATGAGCACCTGGGGGTCCAGGGTCAGGGCGCGGGCGATCGAGATGCGCTGGCGCTGACCGCCGGAGAGCTCGTGCGGGTACCGGTTCACCACGGAGCGCGGCAGACGCACCGCGTCCAGCAGCTCCTCGGCGCGGGCCAGGCGCGAGCGCCGGTCCCCCACCTTGTGCACGACCATCGGCTCGGTGATGATGTCGCCGATCGGGAACCGCGGGTCCAGCGAGGCCGCCGGGTCCTGGAAGACCACGCCGATGTTCTTGCGCAGGGCGCGCTGCTCGGCCTTGGGCATCGTCGCCAGGTCGTGGCCCTGGATGCGCAGCGAGCCCTCCGCGATGGTGAGCAGGCCGAGGACCGACTTGGCGATGGTGGACTTGCCCGAGCCGGACTCGCCCACCAGGCCCAGGATCTCGCCCGGGGCCACCTGGAAGCTGACGTCGTGGACCACGCGGTTCTTCTTGCCGCGGTGGTCGTACTCGAGGTGGAGGTTCTCCGCCTCGATCGCGTACCGGGCCTGCGTCTGCGTGGCCGTGACCGGCTCCGGCTCTGCCACCTCGAGGGGCTCGCCGAGGCGCGGCACCGCCGAGAGCAGCTTCTGGGTGTACGGGTGCCGGGCGTGCTGGAGCACCTGGTGCACCGAGCCCTGCTCCACGAGCTCGCCGTGGAGCATCACGCACACCCGGTCCGCCATGTCCGCCACCACGCCCATGTTGTGCGTGATGAGCAGGATGCCGGTGTTCATCTTGTTCTTCAGGGAGCGCAGCAGCTCCAGGATCTCGGCCTGGACCGTCACGTCGAGCGCCGTGGTGGGCTCGTCCGCGATGATCACCTTCGGCGAGCAGCTGATCGCCATCGCGATGACGATGCGCTGGCGCTGGCCGCCCGAGAACTGGTGGGGGTACTGCTTGAGCCGGGTGGCGGCGTCGGGGATGCCCACCATGGTGAGCAGCTCGACGGCGCGCTTGTCCGCCTCGGTGCCGTAGGCGATGCCGTGCAGCTCGAGGGCCTCCGTGAGCTGGTCGCCCACGGTGAGGACGGGGTTCAGGGCCGTCATGGGCTCCTGGAACACCATCGCCACCTCGTCGCCGCGGATGTCGCGCAGCTGCCCCGGGGTCATGGTGAGCACCTCGCGGCCGGCCAGCTTCACGGAGCCGGTGATGTCCGCATTGCCCGGGAGCAGGCCCATGGCGGTGGCGCTCGTGACGGACTTGCCGGAGCCGGACTCGCCCACGAGGGCGACGACCTCGCCGGGCTTGACGTCGAACGTCACGCCCTTGACCGCGTGCACCTCGCCGAACTCGGTCGCGAACTTCACGTCCACGTCGCGGAAGGCGAGCACCGGCTCGCCGCCCAGGTCGTCGTGGCGGGCCACGACGCCCATCGCGCTCGTCGCGGGGCCCGGAGGCACGCCGCCGGCGCCGGAGGAGCCGGGCACGGCGGCGCCGCGCGCCTCGAGGTCGGCCGACGACGCCGCGTGCGAGCCCTGCCCGCCGGCGGTCACGTCGTTCTGGTTCTTCTTGCCGAACATGGATCGGCCTTTCTTGTCGTTCGCGCTCATCGCTGACCGTCCTCGTCCGCGTCGGAGATCCGTGCGGATCCGCCGGCCGCCTCCACGGGGGCCTCGATCCGGCCGGCCGTCGGGGCCGCGGCCAGACCGCCCGCCGTCGTCGCACCGGCCTCGGTGGCGGCCGCGCGGCGGCCGAAGAAGCGGGGCCTGCGGTGGGCGCCCGCACCCTGGCGCGGGTCGAAGGCGTCGCGCAGGCCGTCACCGAGGAAGTTCACGGACAGGGCGATCGCGAGGATGATCATGCCGGGCCACCAGAACAGCCACGGACGGGTGGTGAACGCGTTCTGATAGTCGGAGATGAGCAGGCCCAGAGACGAGTCCGGCGCCTTCACGCCGAAGCCGAGGAAGGACAGCGAGGTCTCCAGCAGCACCGCGCCCGCGATGGCGAACGTCGCGTTCACGACGATCACGCCGATCGTGTTGGGCAGCAGGTGCTTGAAGATCAGGCGGCCCGGCTTGGCGCCCATGGCGACGGCGGCCGCCACGAACTCCTTCTCGCGCAGGGACAGGACCTCGCCGCGCACGAGGCGGGCCAGGGACGTCCAGGACACGAGGCCGAGCACCACCGCGAGCGGGAGGATGCCCATCTTCATGCCGCTGGCCATCTGGCCGAGCACCGCGGCGAGCACGAGCAGCGGGATGACGATGATCAGGTCGGTCAGGCGCATCAGCACGGAGTCGACCCAGCCGCCGAAGTAGCCGGACACGGCGCCGACGACCGCGCCGATCACGGTGGAGAGCAGGCCCACGATGGCCGCGATGATCATGGACTGCTGGGTCCCGCGCATCACGAGGGCGAAGTAGTCCTTGCCCGTGGTGTCCTGGCCGAAGGGATGCTCGCCCCAGCGGATGCCCTCGCCCCCGAAGGCCTGCGGCACGACCGAGAGCGTCGGGCGACCGCCGTTCACCACGGAGGCCGCGGCCGTGTAGGACTTGTCCCACCAGCCGGGGATGCCGGCGAAGCCGATGGAGGAGAACGCCATCAGCGTGATGAAGACCAGCACGATCAGGGAGATCATCGCCGCCTTGTGGCGGAAGAACCGCTTGCGGACCAGGGCACCCTGGGAGTAGGACTTCCCGGCCTTGGCGCGGAGCTTGGCGTCCTCCGCCTCCGCGAGGTCGAAGATCTGCTTCTCGTCGAGCTGCGCGCCCGTCGTCGAGGAGTTGTTGGTGGTCATCTGGCTCACACTCGAATCCGGGGGTCGAGGACGGCGTAGAGCACGTCCGCCACGAGGTTCATCAGCACGGCGGCGGTGCCCGTCACGAGGAAGAACGCCATCACGGGCATGGGGTCCACGTCGCGCAGGCCGGTGGCGAACAGCTCGCCCATCCCCTTCCAGCCGAACACCTGCTCCGTGATCACGGCGCCGCCGATCAGGCCGGCGAAGTCGAAGGCCATGATCGTGGTGATGGGGATCAGGGAGTTGCGGAACGCATGCTTCAGGATCACCTGGCGCTCCGGCAGGCCCTTGGCGCGCGCGGTGCGGATGTAGTCCTGGCGCGAGACCTCGAGCATGGAGGAGCGCGTGTACCGCGAGTACGTGGCCACCGAGATGATGGTCAGCAGGATGGTGGGCAGCAGCAGCTGCGCACCGCGGTCCAGGAACACCACCCAGAAGTGGGCGTCCAGGTTCGGGGTGCCCGAGCCGATCGTGGAGATCGGGCGCGGCTTGACCTTCAGGAAGGTCGGCCAGTAGTTCATCAGGTGTTCCGCCACGATCGCCACGCCCATGATCAGGGCGGTCACCAGCGAGGCAGACACGGCCGAGCCCTTGGAGAAGCCGCCGAGCAGCCGGCCCACCAGGATGGCCACCAGCACGAGGATGACGCCGAGGCCGGCCAGCAGCAGCGCGGACGGCGTCCGCCACAGCAGGCCGTAGGTGGCGTAGTAGGAGACGAGGCCGATCGCGACCGTGACCAGGGCGGCCTTGAGGACCGACCGGTTGCGCAGACCGGAGATCACCGCGGTGGCGCCGACGGCGGCGGCCAGGCCGATGACCAGCTGCACGACCGGACCCATCTGCGGATGCCGCCAGAAGTCGACGGCGAACAGCACCCAGCCGGCGAGCAGGATGAACGCGGCGGTGGCGCCGAACGTGAACGCGCGCCGCCTGAGGTCCCCGGCCATCACGGCCTGGAGGACGAGGCCGGCGATCACAGCGAACCCGATGAGGAGGGGCCAGTTCAGCTCGGGGCTGTCGATCCAGTCGTTGAACCGGATCCCCATGTACTCCTTCAGGAGCACGGCCGCCCAGAACACGGGCAGCGAGAAGAAGAGGAAGATCAGGAACGTGACCACATAGTCGAGGCCGGAGTACTGGCGGATCGCGGTGACGATGCCGATCGCGATGCCGATGATGATCGCCAGGACGGTCGCGAGCACCACGAGACGCAGCGTGGAGGCCGCGGCGTTGCTCAGCAGGTCGGCGACGGACTGACCGTTCCGGCTGAGGCCGAGGTCGCACTGACCGGTGACGCAGCCGCCGATGCCCTGGAGCCAGTCCCAGTACCGGGCGTACCAGGGCTGGTCCAGCCCCATGAATTCGGTGCGGGCGGCGATGAGGGTCTCGCGGTTGGGGTTCTGTGACTCTCGCAGGTCCTGGAGGGGGTCACCCGAGTGGGCCACGAGGAAGAAGAGCAGGATCGACGCGCCGAACAGCACCAGGAGGGAGCTGCCGAGGCGCTTGAGGATGAATTTCAGCACAACAGGGGGTGACCTTCCGTGCGAGTGCAAGGGAAAGGGAGGGGTGCGGGTTCGCCGCGGTTCACGGCCAGAGCCCGGCCGGTGCCCGGCCGGGCTCTGTCCACGATCCCGACGCCGGCGGTCCGCGGGAGGCGGACCGCCGGGTCAGAGGTCAGCGGGGCGTCACTCCTGGACGCGGACCCACTGCTCCACGTTCCACAGCGCACCCGACTGGGCGGCGGTGTCGCGCACGTTGGCGATGTCGGCCTTGTGGCCGACCAGACCCGGGTGAGCGTACAGCGGGATGGCCTGGAAGTCCTCCCAGAGCAGCTTCTCGATGGTCTTGACCTGCTCCAGCTGCTCGTTCTCGTCCAGCGAGGTGGCGAGCTTGTCCCAGGCAGCGTCCACCTCGGGGTTGTTGTAGCTCTGCTGGTTCTGAGCGCCGTCCGACTGGTAGATGTTCGCGCCGGAGGCCTTCTGGCCCGAGCCGGCCCAGGCGTAGAGGGCGGCGTCGTAGTCACCGGCCGGCATGACCTCCTTGAAGAACACCGGCGAGTTGGCGTCCTGCACGTCGAAGCCGGCCTGGTCGCAGGAGCTCTTGATGAGCGCGACGGTCTCGGTGCGACGCTGGTTGCCGGCCTGGTAGCCGAGGCGGACCGTGGGCTTGGAGACGCCCGACTTCTCGACGAGCTCCTTCGCCTTCTCGATGTTCGGCTCGTCCATCTCCTTCGGGTAGGCCTCGTCCACGACCTCCTGGTACTTGTCCTGGAAGGGGAAGACCTCGCGCAGGTTCATGACCTGGGCGTCCGCGTAGATCGGCTTGATCAGGTTGTCCACGATCTGCTGGCGGGGCAGGCAGAGGGCGAAGGCCTCGCGGAGCTCCGGGGAGTCGGCGAAGACCGAGCCCTCGCCGCGGTTGTAGTCCACGTGCTCCCAGGTCAGCTGGTCACCGGTCTGGACGTTGACGTCGTCGCCGAGGCCCTCGAGCTGCTGGAGGGTGTCCACGGTGGCCTGCGGCTCGATGACGTCGAGGTCGCCGTTCTGCAGGGCCTGCACGTGGGTCTTGGGGTCGGCGAAGCGGAGGACGAGCTCCTTGGTGGCCGCCGGGGTGCCCCAGTATTCGGGGTTGGCCTCGAGGGTGATGGACTGGCCGGCCTGCCAGCCGCCGTCCTTGAACTTGTAGGGGCCCATGGAGGGCACCAGCGAGGCGTCCGGCAGCTCGCCGGGGCTGAAGTCCCAGCCGTCGTTCCAGAACTCGGCCGCCGGGGTGAGCGCCTCGACGTCCTTCTCCTTCGCGGCGGTGACGAGCTCCTCGAAGCTCATGCCCGCCTCCTTGGCGACGATGTGCGCCGGCAGTGCGGTGCTGATGAGGATCTCCCAGTCCGCGTAGGGCTTCGGGTAGGTGACGGTGAACTCCTTGCCGTCGGCCTCGCCCTCGGGCGCCTCCGGGATGTACTTGCCCTGCTCGAAGGAGATCGAGTCGAACAGCGGGGTCTCGGAACCCTCCGCCTTGACCGTGTCATTGTTCGCGGCCCAGTGGACGATGAAGTCGCCCGCGGTGACGGGGGTGCCGTCGGACCACTTGGCGTCGTCGCTGATGGTGTACTTCACGGTCAGCGGGTCGTCCGAGGTCTTCTCGTACGTGCCGAAGTCCTTGTTCGGGATGATCGAGCCGTCGGTGCCGAAGTACCAGAAGGACGAGAACATGCGGTCCACGACGGCCGAGTTGTACGTGGTGTACGTGTTCGACTGCAGGCCGTTGTAGGACAGGAAGTCATCGGCGCCCACCGAGTAGGCGATGGAGCCGTCCTGGGTCTCGACGTCGCCCAGGTCGGCCAGCTCCGGCCCGGAGGCCTCGGCGGTGAGCTTCTGGCCCTTGTCCCCTTCGATGACGTTGCCGGCGCCCGAGTCGCCGCCCTGGCCGGCGCCGGAGCCGTTGCTGCTGGAGTCGCCTGCGTTGCCGCCGCCCGGGGCGCACGCGGAGAGGATGAGGGCCGAGCCGGCGGCCAGGGCCGCGGCAGCGGAGAGCTTCGTGTACTTCATGGAAGGTGCTTCCGTTCATGAGAGGTGCAAGGACGTCGCGCGCCCGCATCCCTGTGGGGATCTGGTGGTGCGAGACGACCCCCGGGCCGTTCCGCCGAGACGGGACGTTCCGTGAGATGGAGCACACTGTAGCGGGCACATTCCGGTTCGCGAAAGTCCGAATCTGGATCCGTCCCGTCCGTGTCGCACAGCGGTCGCCGACACGCCGACGCGCCGGCAGGCCCCGACCCGGCGCCACTGCACCCGGGCGCCGGCGCGGTCAGCGACGACGCTCCGCCAGCAGCGTCCGCACGGCCCACGCCCCGCCCATGCCGTGGACGCCGGCCCCCGGCGGGGTGGAGGCGGAGGCCAGATACAGCCCGGCCCGGCCCGCCCGGTGCGGCCGGGGCGACGCGGCGGGGCGCAGGAGCGCGCGTGCTCCCGCGAGCGATCCCCCCGCGATGTCGCCGCCCACGAGGTTCGGGTTCCACGCCTCCAGATCGGCCGGGCGCATCGCGACCGCGGCCTCGATCCGGTCCCGGAAGCCGGGTGCGTGCCGCTCCACCTCCGCCTCGATCAGCGGACGGACGTCGCCGGGGTGCCCGTGGGGCACATGGGCGTAGGACCAGACGACCGTGTGCCCCCGGGCGGGCCCGGTGGCCCGTGAGGGGTCTGCCGCCTGCTGCTGACAGAGCATGACGAAGGGCCGCGCCGGCATCCGGCCGGCCGCGACGTCGTCCTCGGCCCGCCGGATCTCGGTGGCGGTCCCGCCCAGGTGCACCGTCCCCGCGCCCGCGAGCCGGGCGTCGCGCCACGGGATCGGTCCGTCGAGCAGGAAGTCGACCTTGGACACGGACGGCCCGGGGCGCCACCGGCGCAGGGCCGTGGCGTATCGCGGCGGCAGGCCCGTGCCGGCGACGCGCAGCACCTGGCGCGGGGTCAGGTCCAGCACGACGGCGTCCGCGGCGGGCAGCGCGCGCAGGTCCGTGACCTCCTGACCCAGGTGCAGCCGCCCGCCGTGCGCCCGCAGCACCGCCACGAGCGCGTCGACGATCGCCCCCGACCCGCCGCGCGCCACCGGCCAGCCCGAGCTCATCCCGAGCGCGCCGAAGAGCGCACCGAACGCCGCCGTCAGGGGCCGGCTCGAGGGCAGGATCGCGTGGGCGGCCGAGCCCGTGAACAGGGCGCGGGCGGCCTCCGTGCGGAACATCGCCCGGCCCAGCAGATCGGCCGGCCACGGGGCGCGCAGGCCGAAGCGGGCCATCGCCACCGGATGGGGCGGGGGTCGCAGCACCGGGCCGAGCGCGCCCGCCAGGATCTCGTCGACGTGCGCGACCAGGGCCCCGTGCACGGCCCGCCAGGCCCGCGCGTCGACGCCGAGACCCGCGGCGGTGGCCTCGAGGTCCCGGTGCAGGAGGGCGGCCGGCCCGTCCGGCAGCGGATGTCCCATCGGCATGGCCGGGTGCAGCCAGGCGAGCCCGTGGTCCGTCAGCCCCAGCTCCCGGAACACGGGGCTGGCGACGCCGAACGGATGGCCCGCCGCCCCGAGGTCCACCACGGTCCCCTCCCCCAGCACCGGCGCGGACGCGCACGCGCCGCCGGGCACCGGGGCCCGCTCGAACACGTCCACCTCCCAGCCCTCGCGGGCCAGCAGGGCGGCGGCGGTCAGGCCGTTGGGGCCGGCGCCCACGACGACGGCGCGGCCCGGCTCGACGCCCCGGGGCAGCGCGAATCCGGGGCCGGCGGCGGTGTCGGTCATGGTCTCCTCCTGTGGTCCCTAGGATGGTCCCACCCCGCCCGCCGCCCGTCAGGAGGCCCTCCCCCGTGGACCCGTTCTGGACCGCGCTCGCTCTCACGACGTTCGCCGGGCTGGCCACGGTGCTGGGCGGCGTCCTGGCGATCGTCGGACGCGAGCCCTCGGGCCGCGGGCTGGGGGCCGCCCTCGGCCTCGCCGCGGGCGTCATGCTCGCGGTCTCCTTCCTGGAGATGCTGCCGGCCGCCGTCGAGGGGCTGGGCGGGGCGGTCGGCCCCGCGGCGACCGCCGTCGCGGTGGCCGCCCTGACCCTCGGCGCAGGCGCCTACGTGCTGCTCGAGCGCGCCGTCCCCGACCCCGTCTCGGAGATGCCGGGCGACGTCGCCGACCCGGCCGGCCTGGACCGGCGGCGGATGCTGCGCCTGGGCACGGTGACGGCCCTGGCGATCGGCCTGCACAATCTGCCGGAGGGCTTCGTCACCTTCGCCGGCACCCTGCAGGATCCGTCGGTGGGCCTCGCGCTGGCCGTCGCGATGGCCGTGCACAACGTTCCCGAGGGCGTGGCCGTGGCCGTGCCCGTGCGGCAGGCCACCGGATCGCGGCGCAAGGCCTTCGCGTGGGCCGCGTTCACGGGGATCGCGGAGCCGCTGGGCGCGCTGATCGGCTGGCTGCTGCTGGCCCCGTTCCTCACGCCCGCGCTCGTGGCCGCCGTCTTCGCGGCCGTGGCGGGCGTGATGGTGACCGTGAGCCTCGACGCGCTGCTGCCCGCCGCCCGGGCGGCCGGGGGCCGCGCCGCGGCGCTGGGCGGCGTGCTGCTGGGCGTGGCCGCGATGGCCCTCTCGCTGGACCTGCTCTCCTGAGCGCCGGGGGGCCGGTCAGTTCACGAGGGCCGGCTGCAGGACCGCCTCGGCCTCGCGCACCTCGCCGTCGGCGGTGCGCCACTGGACGGTGATCCGGTCCCCCACGTTGTGGTCGTTGACCAGGCGGGACATCCGGGAGGCGTCGTCGCCGACGGGCCGCCCCTCGATCTCGAGGATCACATCGCCCTCGACCAGGCCGATCTGCTCGGCGGCCGAGCCCGCGTCCACCTGCATGACCACGACGCCGACGTCGGGATCCGCGCCGACCATGATGCCCAGGGCGCCGTCCGCGCCGATGCTCACGGTGTCCGTCTCCTCGCCCGTCAGGACCTGGTCCACCACGTCGAAGGCCACCTCCAGCGGGATCGCGAAGCCGTCCACCTCGTCTGCGGTGGTGCCGTCGCTGGCCGCCACGGTCACGCCGACCACCTGGCCGGCGTCGTCCACCACCGGGCCGCCGGAGTAGCCGGGCACGACGTCCGCGTCCGTCTGGATCAGGCCGGACAGGCGCGCGTACTGATCGGTGCCCTCAGCCGCGGCCATGATCGAGCGGTCCGTGCCGAGCACGGTGCCGCGCACGGCCGTCAGGTGGCCCTGGCCTCCGCCGTTGCCGACGGCGGCCACCTGGTCCCCGCGCCGTACCGGGTCCAGCGAGACGCTGGCCACCGGCAGGTCTGAGACGCCCTCGACGTCGAGCACCGCGATGTCGTGCTCGGCATCGCGCCCGAGCACCGTGGCCGTGTGCCGCGCGCCGGTGTCCGCGACCACCACGTGCACCTCCGAGGAGTCCTCGACCACGTGGTAGTTGGTCACCGCCAGCCCGTCCGGGGAGAGCACCATGCCCGTCCCCGTGCCGGTGCGGGCGCCGAGGGCGGTCTCCACGAGGAGGATGCCCGGGGCGTCCGCGACCGGCTGGCCCGGGTCCAGGGACGATCCGTCGTGGGCCGATGCGGACCAGTCCACCGCCACACCGTCGTGGATGTGGGTCAGGCCCGCCGCGAGCTCGCCCGCCTCCCGGGCGGGGGCCTCGGCGGCGGGCACGGTCGGGGCGGAGTCCGCGGCGACGTCGACCATCCGGCCGGCGAGGAGGGCGGTGAGGCCCCCGGCCAGGACCAGCGCGCCGAGCACGCCGAACAGCGCGATGACGAACGCCAGGGGCGAGCGTCGTGCGCGCGGCGGCCAGCCCGGCGGCGTCACGCTCAGCCCCGGGCGGCCGCCAGGGCGGCCTCGTAGTCCGGCTCCTCGGAGATCTCGGGGACGAGCTGGGCATGACGGACCACGCCGTCGGCATCGACCACGACGACGGCGCGGGCCAGCAGGCCCTCGAGCGGACCGTCGGTCATGCGCACGCCGTAGTCGTCGCCGAACGACGAGCGGAACACAGAGCCGCTGCGGACGTGGTCGATGCCCTCGACCGAGCAGAAGCGCGCGGCGGCGAACGGCAGGTCCGCGGACACGGCCACGACGGTGGTGTCCCCGAGGTCCGCGACGCGGGAGTCGAACTCGCGGACGGAGGCGGCGCACACGCCGGTGTCCAGGGACGGGAAGATGTTCAGGATCACGCGACGGCCGCGCAGCTCCCGCAGGGTCACCGGGGACAGGTCCGCCCCGGTGAGGGTGAAGTCGGGGGCGGGGGCACCCACCTGGGGCAGCCCACCGACGGTGTGGACGGGGGTGCTCTTCATGTGGGTCGTCGCCATGGGGACAGCCTAGGTGTTGTGGGTCATGAGGTTCTTGCCACGAGGCGCCGGCTGAGATGAGACGAGTGGGCCTCTCCCGCAGGATGGAAGTTCCTCAACA